>CAYYLB010000025.1:0-11312 GCA_964472345.1 uncultured Methanosarcinales archaeon | reverse complement strand
GTAAAGAGGCTGCCCTCGCTCTTCCCGATCCAGTTGCGCTGCATGGTCCTGACGCGCTCCGGCCAGTGCTCGAGCTTGCTGAGATCGTTCAGCAGCTCCTCTGCGTAGTGCGTGATCTTGAAGAACCACTGGCTGAGATTCTTTGTCGTGACTTCGCTTTTGCAGCGCCAGCACCCCCCATCCTCAACCTGCTCATTGGCAAGAACGGTCTGGCATCCATCGCACCAGTTGACCGGCGCTTCTTTCTTGTACACCAGCCCATTCCTGAGGAACTGGAGGAAGATCCACTGGTTCCAGCGGTAGTACTCAGGGACGCAGGTGATCACCTCGCGGGACCAGTCGTAGCTGAAACCGAGCTGCTTCTGCTGCTCGCGCATCTGACCAATGCATTGGAACGTCCATTGTGCGGGATGAATCCCCTTTTCGATGGCGGCATTTTCCGCCGGTAGCCCAAAGGCATCAAACCCCATAGGGTAAAGAACGTTGTAGCCTTGCATCCGCTTGAAACGGGCGTAGCAGTCACCGATAGAATAGTTGCGCACGTGGCCCATGTGCAGTTTTCCGGAAGGGTATGGCAGCATCTCAAGGCAGTACAGCTTCGGCTTCTTTGATTTCCCCGTGGCCCGGAATATGCCGGATGCAGCCCACGCTGCCTGCCATTTCTTTGCGACGGCATTGAGGTCGACCATGACAAAAACGGAAAAGAAGTCGCTTTAAATGCTTTATGTTATGCCCGCCCTATGCCTGTTTGTGTTTCAGTGCATGCTCACGGTTACGCTGCTTCTTCCTGTACAGACCTCATCAAAACTTCTTGAACTCCGCGATCGTGCCCACCAGATCAACGTGCCCGAGGAACAGCGCGCGGCAGCAGTAGCGCTCCAGCCCGAGCTCGTCGAGCACCTTCTTGCGCTCCTCCCCCTTCTCGATGCGCTCCTTGTATTCTTCCCACAGGTGCCCGACGGGCTTCCCGCAGCTCCAGCAGCGGATCGGAATCATCATAGTGCATCACCTGTCAGACATTTTTCGGATTTTTGGAGGTGCTGGGCATGTTCCATTTTCATCACCGGTAGGATTTCTGTGTCTTTGCCCGCGCCTTGCTGTGCGTTCCGGGCTTGCGCGGCTCCTTCCGCCGCACATCGGCCACGAGCAGCAGGCGGTCATACGCGTCAAACACCTGCTTGAGCTTCTCGTCATGGGCGACAAGAGCCCGTGCGATCGCAAGCCGCGCGGCCTCAGTCTGGCCATTTGCCCCCCCTCCGGCAACCCTCACATCAATATCAATATCCTTCAGCTGCTCGCCGGCAAGCACCAACGGCTCCTGGATCTTCAGGCGCGCAAGGGGATTGGAAAAGAACTCAAGCCGACGCCGGTTCACCCGGACCACGCCCTTCCCTGGAGCAAGCGTCGCACGCGCGATTGCCCGCTTCCGCTTTCCGCTCGTTGTGACAATCACGCTTGCCATGTTCCACCCGCATGCTTGCAGATCTCCTCGACGCTGAGATGCCGCGACTGAGTAACCTTGGAGACATCTGCTCCCGGAACGCGCTCGTGCGGCTTCTCCCGCAGCACCGCAGGGACGCCGATGCTGCAGCGGATCCGCTTGAGCGCGTGAATCCCCCGGGTGCTGCGCGGGAGCATCCCGCGGATTGCCCGCTTTACGAAAAACTCTGGTCGCGTATGATAAAATCTTCCCTTTGTCGGCTTCCCCTTCAGGTCCGCAAGGAACCGCTGCCGCGCAAAAATGACTGCCCTGCTTCCGGTAATGACTAGCTTTTCGCAGTTCACCACGGCAACATCCTCCCCGAGGAGCGCCGCTTTTGCAGCTGCCGTCGCGACGCGCCCAATGATCAGCCCCGCCCCATCAATCACTTTCATCCCAGGACCCTCACATTCTTGCCTTTCGGGTTTTCCCGAAGGAGATCATCAATCGCAAGCGCCTTGCCGCCGGTCTTCGCGATCTTTTCGGCAGCCTGCTGCGAAAAGGTAAACGCGGCCACCGTCACTTTCCGGTTGAGCGTCCCCGTCCCGAGGACCTTTCCTGGAACAAGGACCGTCTCTCCGTCCCGCGCGAACCGCTCGATATGGTAAACGTTCACGGCGCGCCGCTGCCGCGTCGGCTTCTCGAGGTCAAAAGCGACCCTGCCCCAGAGCGGTGCCTCCTGTGCGTGCGCGGTCTGCTTCAGCTCGGCGATGAGCCGCTGCAGCGAAGGGTCGCTTGGTCCTGTTCTCTTCATGGTTCCTCAGGTTCAATGTCAATGAATGGAATGCGGGGGAAGGGAATCGAACCCTCGCAGGCACTAAGCCACTAGGCGTCTGCAATGGCAAGCCATTCCCTCAACCTAGCCCGTTTGGTCGGAAATCGTTTCCGATTCCCATTGGCCACTCCGGCACCCCCGCATGGATCGAGTGCCGTCAGCTCGGAAGCTGCTGCTCCACCTCATCGAGCGAACGCAACACGGCATCTGCAGCCTGTTCAAGGATCGTCTTGCAGTCAAGCTGGCCCCAGCTCTCCACAGTGAAGATGTGGTTGCCTGTTTCTGTGACGATGGCGCCTGCATCCTCAAGCGCGCCGATGCAGGCATCAAACCGCGCGCTGGTGTGCAGTTTTTCCGTATCTACCTTCACTTTTCCGTTCACGGTGACCGCATCACCACAGGTGAGGGCAATCCGCCGCTTTTGTTCCTCGCTGAGCGCCTTCTCAATCTTGATGCTCGGCTCATTCCTGTAATAGGCAAGTGCCGGCGCCCATTTGGCGTGATCTTTTCCTTTGCCGAGGACTGCCGTTGCCGCCAGCTCAATTTTTTGCCTCGCGATAAGCTCAACGACCGGCATCCCCCCGAACACGAAGGTGCACCCGCTGTCGCTGCTTTTCGCTTCGCCCGCCGTGACGATCCCTTTCTTCGATGATTTCAGGGTGATGACAAGCTGGCACGATGCGCAGCCCTGTCCCTTGCAGCTGCACTGCTCGCGCAGCACATAGCTCTTAAGGTCAGTCGTGATCGGCATCAGCCCTAACCGGTGTGCGATGATCTCATCATACAGTGCGGAGCTGTTCTCCTTGAACTCCACGTCCTCGATCGCAAGCGTCGGAACCTCATCTATGATGCACCGCCGGATCAGGTTCGCAAACGCGTCGGTGCTCTGCTTGAGCAGGAAATGCATAATCTGCCGCTTCTTGCTCCAGCCCAGCAGCTCAATGTTCATACGCGCCGCCCCCGCCGCCCGCCCTTGGCCCTGCATCCGTCGTGCGCCTCGGGCGTCACATCCTCGATCTTCCCTATCCGCAGTCCGGCACGCGACAGCGCCCGGATCGCCGCCTGCGCCCCAGGCCCGGGATTCGATGGCCCCTGATGCCCGCCCGGCGCCTTCACGCGGACATGCAGGCCGCTGATGCCTTTGTCACGGATCTGCTCCGCGACTTTCTTGGCGGCGAGCATGGCTGCCGTGGGGCTGCTTTCCAGCCGGTCTGCCTTCACGACCTGCCCGCCGGATGATCGCGCCAGCGTCTCAGTCCCGGTGATGTCGGTCACATGCAGGATTGTGTTATTGTAGCTTGAGTAGATGTGGGCAATCCCCCATCGCTCTCCGCCCTGCTGCGTGCGCTTTGGTATCATATTATGCCGCCTCCGGCGTTGGTGCCTCGCTTGCTGCCTGCGGCGGGGGTGCTGCCTGCTCAGGCCGCGCCCGCTCCGGATGCCCCGCATTCGCTAAGCTCGACCGCGCGGCGAACTGAATCACCGCTTCCTGCGCCCGCTGGACGAGGTAGCCCGGCGCCGTGACGCGTTTTCCCGCAATCGTTACATGGCGGTGCACGATGAACTGCCGCGCCTGCTCCATGCTCCGTGCGAATCCCTTGCGGAACGCAATGCTCTGCAGGCGCCGCTCGAGGATGTCGCGGACCGTCAGACCCAGGATGTCTTCAAGCGGCGCGTCGCCGCGTACCAGCCCAAGGCGCTCCAGCCGCTGGATCAGCTGCACGCGCTCACGCGCTGCCTGACTGCCCCGCGCCGCAATCAGCTTCTTCGCCTGGTTCTTGAACGCGCGCAGGGCCGACCGCATCTTCCAGAGCTCATGCTTGTTCTTGAGTGCAAATTCCTTCACGAGCACCTTCTCCTCCCCAAGGTTCTCGCGCCGCCAGGGATGCATTGGCGTTTCGTACTTTTTCCGCAGCCGTCGTGGATCTCCCATTGTTTACTCCTTTTTCCCCCCTTCTTTCTTTCCTGCTTCCTTCCCTCCTTTCTTGCCTTCTGCAGCCGCTGTCGCCTCGACCTTCTTGCGCTGCACGCCGAGGTGCACCTTGCCCTTGTTCTTGCGGAAATTTGAGCGCGTGCGCTGCCCGCGGACCGGCAGGCCGTATCCATGGCGGATGCCGCGGTACGAGCGTATCTTCTTCAGCCGCTTGATGTCATTTTCCTGGACAAATGCGATGTCCGCCCCGACGAGGTGGCGATCTTCATTCGTTTCGTAATCGCGCCGCCGGTTCACCATCCACACCGGTGCTCCATGCTGCAGGGGCGCTTTCAGGATCCGGTCAATCAGCGCAATCTGCTCGTCGCTGAGCATCCCGGTTGTCGCGGTGCGGTCGATCTTCGCCAGCGTGCATACCATCTGCGCGAACGGAAAGCTGACTCCATGGATCTTGAGCAGCGCGTGCCCCAGCGGCTTCGCTCCCTCGAGGTCGGCGTTTGCGATCCGTACGAGATGCTTTAACGTTTGCTCTGCCATGATAAATGATCAACATCGAGTTGCGGCAGGCGATAGCTGAGAACGCGCTTCCCAGCCCTGTGCGCCGCGAGGACTCGGGCTCTGCGCATCGAGGACGGCAGTTGTTTATAAAGGTTTCTTCAACAGGCCCGATTTAAGGCGGTTGTAGGGGGGAAGTAGAGGCCGCCAGCACACACTTAGTTGAAGCAGAGATAGGGCTGGGCACGATGTCTTCTACTCGTTTACAGTATTTTTCTCCGGGATGGACACCATTTCTTCTTTCTTTTTCTTCTCTTTTCTTGTTGTTTGCGCCATCCTCACCCTCCTCTTCGCATACTGCACCGGATTCTTGCACTTGATGCATATATTCTCCGCGCACTTGATGCCCATGCTCTGGTAATAGGCGGTGTTCCCGCAGTTCGGCGGCAGCATCGGCTTCTTCAGCCTCGCAAAGCGCAGCTGCCCCACGAGATATTTCTCGCGCAGCGGCGGCGTGTTGCGCGTATTCCACATGCGCAGGTACTGCTCCACCTGCTCCATGCTCCATCCGACGCTGCGCAGGAAATTGATGAGCACGAACACGGCCCGCTTCCGCCCGTCCTCAAGCCCCTGCGCGATTCGCTGGATGCACGGCGGGAAATGCTCCTCTCCGATTGCCGTCGCGGGCACTTCCACCGTGCGCCGCTCCGCAGGTTCGCTCCTGCGCTGCGTAAAGTCAAATGCCTGCACGAACAGCGGGCTCGCTTCCTCCGCATGCGCAGCCCTCGGCAGGAACTGCGGTACGGCCGTAATCGCCTCCGGCCGCGCCGCATCGCGCTCAAACGAAAGGACATTATCGACAGCAACCGGCACCGACACCAGCCCTGATTTTTCATGCAGTGAGTAGGGAACCCGGTACAGGTGCCTCGAGGAGATCAGCAGCGTATCGACCTCAAGGATCCGCTCAACTGCAATCCGCTTCGCCAGCTCCCGTTTCCCGCACCCGATGCAGCCCGCAATCCCAAACTGCTGCTTCACCATCAGCTTTCCGCACTTGGGGCATGCTGCATAACGCTCCCCGCTCGCGATGCGCTCCTCGCACTTGGGGCAGATGAGCTCCTGCCGTGCTTCCTGCTGCTTCATCCCGCACGCCCTGCACTCCATCACGACAAGCTCCTCCGGCTTCATTCCCAGCGCTTCCGCGAGCGTGCGCTCGTTTTTCTCCGGCACCATCGCAAGGAACCGCTGCCCGAGCAGATGCACGAGATATGCCGCAATCCTGCGCGGCCCATCCGGAAAGTACAGCCTCGTTTCCTTGCCGTGGAGCTTGCGCGGGAACGCCTCAAACGGCACGCCGATGTGGAACCCCTTGTTGCCGCTGAACTTCACGCTGATGGCTGAGACGCCGAACCCCTGCAGCAGCTTCACGAGCAGATGCGTAATCAGCTTCGCATACTCCCATTTCTTGCAGTCAACATCAAGGATCAGGTCCCATCCGCTCCGCAGCGCATCCAGCTCGTGCACCCGCATCTCAGGCACCAGCTGGAGGGGATTGCGCCAGCGCTCTTCCGAGCAGTGGAATGAGGTGGCCCCTTGCTTTGCGAGCTCGAGGATATCCTCCCCATACTGCAGCGCATCGGGCCGCTTCCCGAACTGCTCATCAAATCGTGCAGCCACCTCACGGTCACGCACATGATCGACGATCGCCTGCTGGATGTCTTTCCGCTTGTAGTGCTTTAAGATGGTGCCGATGGGGAGCATTCCTGCGTCAGGGCGCTTCCGGTTTAAAATCGTTTGGTTTCCTTACCGGCCGCATCTCATTCACCACATCATATCGGAATGGCCTTGATGACGACTTCGAGGAAGAGGAAGAAGATATAGAGCATGATCAGGGCAAGGCCGCTCAGCCATGTCAGGCGGCCGGACTCGAGGAACGCGGTAAAGACCAGGCTGACGACAATGACATAGAGCGCGCTGCTGACGAAGAACAGCGAGTCAATCGGGATGGGGGCAAGCAGCGCTGTCGTTCCAAGCACGAGCGCGACATTGGTGATGTTCGAGCCGATGATGTTGCCAATGCCGATGTCCGTTTCGTGCCTCAGCATAGCATGGATCGTCACAACCAGCTCGGGAAGTGACGTGCCGATGGCAACAAAAAACAGGCCTATCAGCAGCGGGGGGAGCTGGAGCTCAGTCGCAAGAGCAGTCCCGGACTCGACGGTCCAGCGTGCGCTGAAGAAGAGCAGCACCATGCTTGCGATGAAGATGAACGAGGACAGGATCGCCGCAGCCCTGCTGACCTGCTCATGGGAGCGCTTGTGGTAGCGCTTTCGCTGGCGAATCACATACATATAATAGGCGAAGAAAATGAAGAGGAGGACCGCCCCGTCAATGCGCGAGAGCTGCCTGCCGAGCATCATGAGCGCAAGCGGCAGGATGGCGGTGATGAGCATCACGATGCTGTCCGTCTTCGCTTCTTTTATGGTGAAGCGGATTTTCTTCGCCAAGAGCAGGCCCACGCCAAAGATCAGACAGATGTTCGCGATGTTCGAGCCGAGCACCGTTCCGAGGGAAAGCTCCGGCTCCTTGCTCAGGGCAGACGCGATGCCGACGAACCATTCCGGAAGCGAGGTCGCGACTGCGATCAGGACAAAGCCGAGCAGGAACTCCGGCAGGCGCAGGAAGTTCGCGATCTTGATGCCGCTCTTGACCAGCCATGATCCGCTGATGATGAGCAGTGCGAGCGCAGCGCAGAAGAGCAGTAGGTTTGGGATGAGCATGAGCGGGCCTCTTTCGACGGCTACATTTTTTCTTTTTATTTAAATCCTTTCATCCCGTCGGCTGCATCCCTAAATCCGGCGGGCGCGGCGTCCGGCGCTGCCGCGTTGTTTGCCCCGCCGACGTGCTTCGCAGAAGGAGCGATTTAACCTGAAGCGCGACGAAAGGAGCGCGAAGCTGAGAAGCGGACTGCGGGGCTCCGCGACAGCGCGGAAAGGGCGCCGCGCCCGCTCGCCTGCTTTTTTTGGGATGCAGCCCATCCCGTCCCCCGGCCGCCATCGGCGCAAGCTTTAAAAGAATCGGGCGCCCCCAGCAGCAGGTGAGCCCCCTCGAGCTGCGCTCGGCGCTGATGAAGCACCTTTCTGAGACCGCTGCGCGCAAGCTGCTGGTCATCGTCGAAGGGAAAAATGACAAGGCGGCGCTCGAGAAGCTCGGCGTCCGGCGCATTGCGCTTTTGGATGCGCATTACAAGACGGTCGAAAATGCCGCCGGTGAGCGTGAGGTTGCCCTGCTGGTCGACCTTGACCGGCATGGGAGGAAGCTGTACCATCGCCTGCACCAGGACCTGACGCGGCATGGGGTGAAGGTTGATAATCACCTGCGCGAATTCCTGCTGAAGGAGACACCGGTGCGGCAGATTGAAGGCTTATATTCTTATTTTTGCAGGCTGGATGGCAAGGCTGCGGGTAACCGTGAAGGCCCATGCGCGCGGGCAGTGACAATGGCAAAACGCTGAGTGGCTCGTTTCGTGCTTTCTTCTTCCTGAGCAAAGGAACATTTTTAAAGTTCGGGCTATCTATGATTGTATGATTAAAAACCAGCTCAAGACCGCGGTGCTGCTCGGCCTGCTGACAGGCCTGCTGCTCGGCGTCGGGTGGCTCATCGGCGGGTATCAGGGACTGACAATCGGTTTGGTTATTGCGCTGGGAATCAATTTCGTGAGCTACTGGTTCTCGGACAAGATCGTGCTGATGCTGTACGGCGCGAAGCCTGCGGGAAAAGAGTATGCATGGCTGGAGCAGATGGTTGCGCAGCTTGCATCACACGCCGGACTGCCGAAGCCGCGCGTCTTCATCGTCAGCACGCCGCAGGCGAATGCGTTTGCGACCGGGAGGAACCCGAAGCATGCGGTTGTTGCGTGCACGACCGGCATCCTGCAGCTGCTGGACAAGGACGAGCTTCGTGCTGTTCTTGGGCATGAGCTGAGCCACGTCAGGAACCGTGACATCCTTGTTTCGAGCGTCGCTGCCGCCATCGCAGGCGTGATTTCCTATGTTGCCATGATGGCGCGCTGGGCCGCGCTCTTTGGAGGCTTTGGCGGAAGGGACAATGAGCGCGGCGGCAACGTGCTTGAGCTGATCGTGCTCGCCATCATCACGCCGCTGGTCGCGACGTTGATCCAGCTTGCCATCTCACGCTCACGCGAATACCTTGCGGATGCGAGCGGAGCGAAGCTGACAAGGCAGCCATTGCAGCTGGCGAGCGCGCTGGAGAAGATCGCAGGAAGCGTGCGGCATCATCCGTTTGCGATGCACGCGAGCACGACGAGCACGGCGCATTTATTTATCTCAAATCCATTCCGCGCGAATGCGCTGCTCGCCTTGCTGAGCACGCACCCACCGACTGCCGAACGAGTGAGAAGGTTACGGGAGATGAGGGTCTAGGCTCTGTTGCCTGATAAACTGCTGTGCGAAGCCATCATAAACTTCTCTTGTTGTTTCGAGCGCTTCGAGAAGAGGGTCGATCTGCCCATTGCCAATCGGGCGCTCGAAATGATCATTCTCCAGATGCGTGATCCATGCCTCATTGTATCTCTTCGCTCTTCCGAGAGGAGTTGTCCCTCGCTTCTTGTCTGCGAGTCGCTCGCAAAGCTTCTTTACCGTCAGGCCAAGCGCCTCTCGTCGGTCGCGCACGTAGTTAGCGAGAACGAAAGGATGGTTTGGTGAGGGTGGGCGGCGGCGTTTCTTCATCGGTTCGCTTGGCACCAGCGGTCCACGCTCCCCCATAGTTTTTATTTCCATTAATGAAGCTTCTAATTGGCCTTCCGGTCCAGTACCCCCCGGGTTCAAGTTCCCATATTCCACAGACGCGACGACTCTCTCAAGGTAATGGGCTGCAGCGCCAGCAAGCCCCGCGCAGATAATGCCAGCCAGATTGTGAGGAGCACTGCCCGTAACTTCTGCAACGCCATAGAGCAGCGCAGCGTACTTCACACAAAATGACCCGGGCGGCACGATTTCTACAAGAGCACGGCGATAAGGTGGCTGGTTCATTTTAGGGGACTGTGAATGGCTCTCCATAACAAGCAGACCACCCGTTGTGCATCCCGCCTTTTTGCTTGAGATCTGCCTCTTCACATTTTCCTGTTGGACGGATGGCACGGTCTGTTCCAAAAAACCACCCATATGCTCCCATTTCCTCCGGCTTGCCCATGAAGCAGACGTCCTCCCGGTGCATCCTGCGGACGATGAGCAAGGGGATTCCGGCGACGTAGAGCGGCTGCGCTCCAGGATCGGCATGGTTGCGATTGTTTCTTGAGCCCCGCTCATGGTAGGGATGCATCTGCGAGATCATCAGCCCTTCGTCGAGAAATGACTGCCGACGCAGGTCGCGGAGCGCATCCAGCCGCATGCAGAACTCCTGCCGGCCGCTGTCAGGATGGCTGAAGGCCGCGACTGCTGCAGCTGGATCAACTGCCTGCGCTGCGTGCGTTTGTGCCGGAGAGATGGCACGGAATTCGCTTCTTAACGTTTCCGCAACAGATCCGAGATCGATACTATCCGGCCTTTCGCTGAAGACTCTGACATAATAGCCACTGCTCTTCTCGATGAGCGCGACGAACGGGCAGTACGGTCGTGTTCCGTCGCCGTGCAGGACGCTGAGCAGGTAGCTGCGCGTCCTCAAGAGTGCAGGGTCCTGTGTCGCTTGCGCTTCCGGGTCTCCTAAGCGATGGGTGACAAGCCGGATGAAGCCGTTGCTGTCAGGGGCGCTGCAAAGGACTGTTTCGAGGGCGCTGCCAAAGGCACTCGCCTTGCACGGTGTTATGTATCATCGATCATCACTCAACACCAATTCATGCTTCCGTAGATAAACTTTGTGCCACAAATAGAAAATATTATAAAGAAAAGACACTTTTATTTTAAAAATGTCACAAATAGAACAACAGTTCCGGCAATTCCTCAGCCAGCGCCCGGAAATCGAAAAGTGCTACCAGGCAAAACTCATCAACCGCCGCTCGCTTGCTCGTTACCTCATCAGGCACGGCATTGCAAAAAGCAACCAGCTTGAGGCGGTTGTTGCCATGCTGCGGCGGTTTCCGTTTCAGAAGCACGAGCAGGGCTCGCTGGCGCTCTTCCGGCAGGCAAACGTGCGCATCAAGGACCGCATCACGCTCTTCGACTTTGAGAAAAGCAAGCAGCTGCTTCAGGAGCTCAAGAGGGTTATTGATGCGGTCAGCTATGACAAGGGGGAAACCCTCAAGATCGTCGTCGGCTCATCGGCGATCAAGCTGTTCATGGACGAGGGCGGCAAGGACATCATCAGCGACCTCACCAAGCGCTTCACACTCAGGAACCGCTATCCGAACATCTCCGAGATCAGCATGCTGTTTCCCGAAGAGGCGATCGAGACCAAAGGCATCATCTCCTTCATCAGCCGTGAGCTCTACCTCAATGATGTCCTCGTCCTTGAGATGCTCACCGCGACGCCCGAATTGCTGATCTACGTGAAGGGAGACGCCGTGCTGAAGGCATACCAAGTCATCAAGCGGCTGGCGGGGGCCGATGTGTGATTTTCAATGTATAGTACCGAATTCACGTAACATTGATGTGGATACTCCAGCACCGAAATTT
>CAYYLB010000024.1:0-16114 GCA_964472345.1 uncultured Methanosarcinales archaeon | reverse complement strand
CAGCTCGTCAAGCCCCCGTGGCTGAAGATCCGGCCGCCGGCGGAGAAGTTCCCGCAGGTGAAGGAAACGCTCCGCAGGCTCAACCTCGTCACCGTCTGCGAGGAAGCGCACTGCCCCAACATCCCTGAGTGCTGGTCGTCAGGAACCGCCACGTTCATGGTCCTCGGCGACACCTGCACCCGCGGGTGCCGCTTCTGCAGCATTGCGCATGCGCGCGCCGGCAGGCCCATCGATCCCGAAGAGCCAAAAAAGCTTGCGCAGGCGGTGAAGGAGTGGGGCCTTGACTATGTCGTCATCACCAGCGTCGACCGCGACGACCTGCCGGATCAGGGCGCTGCCCATTTCGCCGCCTGCATCCGGGAAATAAAGAAGCAGCACCCTTCCATCATCGTTGAAGTGCTTATCCCTGATTTCCGCGGCAGCGAAGAGTGCATCAGGATGATCATTGCCGCAGGGCCGGAAGTGATTGCGCATAACATTGAAACGGTCAGCAGCCTGCAGCGGAAGGTGCGCGACATCCGCGCCGGCTACGAGCAGTCCCTTGGCGTGCTGCGGGCCGTCAAGCGTCTCTCACCCGCGACCTACACCAAGTCAAGCATCATGCTGGGCTTCGGCGAGAAGGACGATGAGGTCATCGAGGCACTGCGGGAGCTGCGCGCTGCGGGCGTCGACATCGTGACGCTGGGGCAGTACCTGCGGCCGAGCCCGCGCCACATCGCGCTGCAGGAGTATGTGCATCCCGAAAAGTTTGACTACTTCAGGCAGCTCGCGGAGCAGCTGGGGTTCCTCTACTGCGCAGCAGGACCGTTCGTGCGGAGCTCGTACCGGGCGGGGGAGCTGTTCATGAAGGGCCTGCTGCGGCGCGGGCAGCACATGGGTTAATACAGAAGGCCGAACAGCGCGAGGGGAAGCTCTTCGCCGGAAGAAAGCGGAGCCTCTCCGCGCAAAAACATTCCTCGAGGAACATTTCCGTATGCACGTCTTTTCACGCCACCCGGCCCCGTTTATGATAAAAAGCCCCCATCATTCCAGAGCCAGAAAAGCCACAAAAACATTTATATAAAGCAGGTTCACCCGTAGCAAGCCGTATGGTCCGCAAGACACTCGCGACATTTCAGGTTGACTACCTGCAGATCCTCGACGAGCACGGCACGGCAGATGAGAAGCTGATGCCCACGCTCACGGACAGGCAGGTTCTTGAGCTGTACGAGGCCATGCAGCGCTCGCGCGCGTTCGACGCAAAGGCAGTCGCACTGCAGCGCCAGGGCAGGATGGGAACGTACGCTTCTCTTCTCGGGCAGGAAGCGGCGCAGATAGGCGCTGCGTACGCCTTGGAGAAAGACGACTGGCTCGTCCCGAGCTTCCGCGAGTGCGGTGCGATGATCCTGCGCGGCCATCCCATGGCAAAGCTCTACCAGTTCTGGGGCGGCGATGAGCGCGGCCATGATGTCAGGCCGCCTCCCTTCACGCTTCCGATCGCGATCCCCGTCGGCAGCCAGACGCTTCATGCCGCAGGAATCGGGATGGCGCTGAAGCTGCAGAAGAAGAAGGCCGCGGTGCTGTGCTTCTTCGGCGACGGCGCGACCAGCAAAGGCGATTTCCACGAGGCGCTCAACTTCGCCGGAGTGTTCCGCGCGCCCGTCGTCTTTGTCTGCCAGAACAACCAGTGGGCGATTTCCGTCGCGAGAGAGCACCAGACCGCCGCCCAGACACTGGCGCAGAAGGCCATCGCCTACGGCTTTGAGGGCATCCAGGTGGACGGCAACGACGTGTTCGCGGTGTATGCCGCTGCCGCCGATGCGCTGAAGAAGGCAAAGTCGGGCAAGGGGCCCACGCTGATCGAGGCGTTCACCTACCGGATTGCGGATCACACGACAAGCGACGCGGCAAAGAAGTATCGCAGCGAAGCGGAAGTCGAGCAATGGAAGAGGCGCGATCCCATCAGCCGCCTGCGGAAATACCTTGAGCAGCGGAAGCGGTGGTCCGCGAAGGACGAATCCGCGCTGCAGGAGAGGCTGAAGCAGGAAGTCGAGGCTGCGGTGAAGGAATTCGAGGAGTTCCCGAAGCCGCCGCCCGAGAACATCTTCAGGTATACATTCAAAGAGATGCCCGCTGGCTTGCGTGAGCAGCTTGCGCACCTGCGGCAGTCTGAGGGAGGGTAAGGGCATGGCAGAGCAGCTCACCATGGTGCAGGCCATCAACCAGGCGCTGCGCTATGAGATGCAGCGCGACAGGAGCGTGATTGTCCTTGGCGAGGACGTCGGCGTTGACGGGGGCGTCTTCCGCGTCACGGAGGGCCTGCTTGATGCGTTCGGCCCGGAGCGCGTCCTGGATACGCCGCTCGCTGAGCTGGGCATCGTCGGGGGGAGCGTGGGCATGGCCATCGCCGGCCTCAGGCCCGTTGCGGAGATCCAGTTCAGCGGCTTTGCGTACGGCGCCTTTGACCAGCTGATTTCGCACGCCTCCCGCATCCGCACGCGCTCGCGCGGCGTCTACAGCTGTCCCATGGTGCTGCGCATGCCCTACGGCGGCGGCATCAAGGCGCTGGAGCACCACTCGGAGAGCATGGAAGCGCTCTACGCGCACACGCCGGGGCTGAAGGTCGCCATGCCGTCGTCGCCGGCCGAGGCATACGGCCTGCTGCTGAGCGCCATCCGCGATCCCGACCCCGTCATCTTCATGGAGCCCAAGCGCCTGTACCGCGCGATGAAAGAGGAGATCCCGGGCAAAGAATATGCCATTCCGCTGGGCAAGGCGAACGTCGTCAACGAAGGCTCTGACATAACCATCATAAGCTGGGGAAGCATGATGCTGACAACCGTGCAGGCGTTTCAGGAATACGGCAGCAAGGTGAGCATGGAGATCATCGACCTGCGCTGCCCGTATCCACTGGACGTGGAGACCATCATCGCTTCGGTGAAGAAGACGGGAAGGTGCGTGATCGTGCACGAGGCGCCATTGACCTGCGGCGTCGGCGCGGAGATCGCTGCGCAGATCGCTGACAAGGCGCTGCTCAGCCTGAAAGCGCCGGTGAAGCGTGTGACGGGCTTTGACACGATCTTCCCGCTCGCCAAGCTCGAGGACGAATATTTGCCGAGCGTGAAGCGGATTGGGAAGGCGATTGAGGAAGTGATGGGGTACTGAGCCTGCAACACGGCCAGCGAGTTGAAACGCAAAGGAATTGACCCATTCGAATGCCTGAGCTTTTCCTGCTCGTTTGAACAGCCCGATAGAAATATTTAAATATAACCTTAATATGGGTTATTTCTATGTCAAATAAGATTATCGCCCGGGGTCTGCTTCCATTCCTTGTATCGCATCAAGGCACGCGGAAAATATTCGGCAAAAAAGAACTTGAGATTATCGCAAAGCAGCTCAAAGGCATGCTGCTCACGCAATCAGAGCGAAACCGCCTGAGCAGGGACATCCGGCCTAAGCTGGCGTTCATCAAAGATGCAGCATTCCATCACAATGAATTTGCGCTTACCCATGGTCATGAGAATAAAGAGCTGATGGAAAAAGCAGTTAGGACTATCCTCAACGACAAGCTAAGGGACACCATTCGTGCAGTTCTTCTTTTTGGCTCTTTTGCAGACCATACTTTTACACTGAGATCTGATATCGATATCTGCGTCGTTTTTACGGCAAGCCTCTCGCTCCGTGAGGCGACGCGATTCCGGATACGGATGCTTGGTCAGCTCCCTGACAGGCTGGATGTGCAGGTGTTCAATATCCTCCCGCAGAAAATAAAAAGGGAGATCGCCAGCAACCATAGGGTACTCTACAAATCACCGGGCTTCGATAATGTGCAGTTTACCACCCAATACATAAAAGATAAGGATTATTTTATGAGAATGGAACGCGTGTTTGGGGCAGCAGCATGACACGGATAGACGATAAGATAGATGAAATTAACGAACTCCTTGACGAGCTCCAATCAATCGTTCCGGACAGTGTTGAAGAGTACACCGCAAACAAAGAAAAAAAAGCAGCGTGCGAACGGTACATAGAGAGGATTGTTGAAGCGGCCACCGATCTCGCATTTTTTGTCATCAAAGGCAAGAAGCTGCGCATCCCACAGGACGACAGCGACGCGTTTGCCGTTCTTTTGGAGAATAAGATTATCGATGATGCCCTCACCGCAAAGCTCAGGAACGCAAAGGGCATGAGAAATATTATTGCCCACCAGTACGGGAAAATAGATGATGGGGTTGTTTTTGCGGCGCTGACGGAAGAGCTTGAGCGAGATGCTCTGAAGTTTATAAGAGCTGTAAGGAACGTATGCAAAAAAGGAAAGAGCTAAATCCCCAAGAACCCAAACCCTTCCGCGCTTGCACCTTCTATCTTATTTTTAGTCCTTACTTCGGTTTATTTTAAAAGGTCAACTCAAAGGAAGTGCGAATAACAAATTGACTACCCCACCCCAACCTCACCACCCTCACCACTCTCACCCTTCCTCTCACTCCATCTCCACCAAAAACCTCCGCTTCCCAACTTTTGAGATTGCAACCTCTTCATTCCCCTTCAGCCGCAGCTCTTTCTCCAGATCGACAGGAATGCGCAGCACCGTACCGCGCGCACTTTTACTCAGCTTCCGGTGCAGTTTCAGCGGCTCGCCCCACACGCCGAACCGTTTCGCAAGGGTAATCATCTTCTGGCCTTCATGCTCATCAATCAGTTCCTCTCCGCAGGCAGTACAGCGCATTCCTTTCACAACAAAGAGATAACCATCCATCTCACTCACAATATCTTCTGCTTCAACCATTCTTCCATCAGTACAGACCGGGCACGTTTTCATGTTCGCTTCCCTCCTTGTGAGCCGCTAATGCATATCAGTTCATCATCAGCATCGTGATAAACGGTAATGATCTTCTTGTACCCTGATTCCTGCACAGAGATTTCAAACTTATTCTTACCGACCTTATCCACCGTGTATGCATCACGAATGGCATCACGTAACTCATGAAAGTCCCATCCCCATCTTCGCATATACTTCAATGCAAAGTGTTTCGTCACCACCAACTTGACGCTTGCTGTCTGCCATGGAACTTTCATTACATTTTCACTATATTTTCATCATATTTAAGCTTTTCGCTTCTCAGGCGTTATTGAAAAGTTCGCCAATGGGCCAGTGAGCGTGTCGGGCTCGGCACGACACCCAGGAGGACGCTGCACGTTCTCCGTGCCGGCGTAAGTGGGACACCTGCCAGGCTCCAGCTCGATGCCAGTCCGAAGGACCATTGAATCGAGCGCAGCGAACGGGAACTTTTCAATAACGCCGCTTCTCAAGCCATTAACCGCCCGTAAGTCAAAACACCAACGATAAAACGATTATTTGCCGGGCGTGAAGCGGATCGGGAAGGCGATTGAGGAAGTGATGGGGTATTAGGAGTTCTCGAAAGCTATTCCCACGCGATTAAAAAGGAATTATGAAACAGCCTGGTGCGTTAAACTCTCCAAATGCCAATGAGGACGCGAAGGCGACGCCTGAAACGAGTTGGATTTTGGCTAGATTTAAATAGAGACCGGTTCTCTTTAAGTGCATGATAAATGTATTAATCTTTGATTTTGCGGGCGTTTTAACAACCGAACGATGCTTTCCTGCACTCGCAAAAAGGCTTAGCACTCGATTTAACATAAATAAGAAGCGTATACAAAAAAGATTATATGCAAATGAAAAGGGATATCTCTTGGGCAATGAATCGACTCAAGATTTTTGGAGAAGATCCCTCGAGGACTTAGGGGTTCCTTACCGCGAATTCGAGACTATCTTTTCTGCTTGGTACGAATTGAACGAAGAATTGCTGGGGTCGATTAAAAAATTGAAAGATGATCATCTGCTCATCGTACTCTCGGATAATTTTGATGCAGTAACCACAACTATAAGAAAAGATAAACGCTTGAAGGACTTATTTGAGGAGATGTACTTTTCAAATGAGATGCATTTATGGAAAAAAGATAAGGAATTATTCAAGATTGTTCTCACAAAATTAAACAAGAAGCCATCGGAATGTGTATTTGTTGATGATAAAGAAGAAAACTTAACCATCCCAAAGGAACTAGGGATGCAGGTAATCCTTTTTGAGAGAACTGCTCAATTGAAAAAAGAACTTGCCGCCTTGGGCATTGGCGTTTAGGGTGCGCGCGTATCGCTTCCTTCGTCCGTGCAATCGCTTGATTGGTGCTTCTTGCTTTGGTCGTTTTCCGTATAAGATAACACAAAAATAGAAATCTTTATATATCACCTATTCTAAAATAATATCATGCACCCCTACGAAACCCTCCGCAAGCTCGAAGGCCTCCAGACCGTCGAAACGGCTGCACAGCTGCTCAGCATCACGCGGCAGTCCGCGCTCAACCTCCTGTGCAGGCTCCGGAAAGAAGGGCACGTCACGGTGGACGGCGGCGGCAGGAGGAAGCGGATCTACAATGTCACGATGCGCAGGCAGCTGCCGCGGGTGCCGGGGATGTTCGACATCATCAACAGGCATTCGCCGATGAAGATCCTGCCCTGGTATGACCATCAGGTCCACGGGCGCTATGGCCCGGAAGAGGCGATCGTGGACGCGGTTGAGACGCAGAAGTTCCGCGTGATCCTCGCAAGCCTCAGGCTCTTTTCCCACGTCAGGGACTGGCCGCGGCTCTATGCGTACGCGCAGGAGAAAGGCTGCTGGAGGAAAGTCGGAGCGCTCTACGACGTCGCACGGATGTTCTTCAGGGTGCGAACGATGCCCGAAAGGTACCGGAAGGCGGAAAGAGTCCGGGGGAGGGTGCCTCTCACCCAGCTGCGCAAGGACAATTTCCCCGCAATTGCACGGCACTGGTCCGTCTATCTCCCGTTCAATGAGCACGACCTAAAGGCCATCACATGATAACGCACAACGACCAGCGGGACGTATTCCGGATTGTTGCGAACGCCCTCACGCGGGATCTCACCTGTTACGCGTTTGGAGGCACCGCGATGCTGTTCTACGGCTACAAGGATGAAACGAAGGACATCGATCTGCTCTTTGAGGACGAGCCGCAGCGGAAGGAGTTCATCCGTGCCATCGAGGCGCTCGGCTTCGCGGAGGCGAGCCCGTTCAGGCTGTACATCCCCAAGAAGCTGCTCGACAGGCACCGGCCGCTGATGTACAGGCGCGATGACAGCAGGTTTGACCTGTTCGTGAAGTGCATCTTCCAGACCAAGCTGAGCCCGCAGATGAAAGAGGACAAATACGCGGTGCACGAGTTCAAGGGAAAGCATACTCTCACCGTCAATGTTCTCCGTACCGAGCATATTGTGGTCCTGAAAGCGGTAACGGAACGGGACAGGGACTTTGAGGATATCCTCACTATTGTGAAGAATACGAAGAATTTCGACTGGCAGTACCTCATCGACGAGACGCTCTGGCAGTTCCGGCACGGCGACGGATGGGTGCTGTTTGACGTGGAGAAGATGCTGCGCGAGCTGAAGAAGTACCTCTTTGTTGAGGAGAAGTACCTGAAGCAGCTGCACGGGGCGGTGGGGAAAGGGCGAACAGGCCGAGCAGGTGATAGGTTCCCTCACTGAATAGGGAACAATCTGGGAATGTCTTCCCTGGAGCAGCCCCAGCCTCAATCAGGATTCCGCACCCTCACGCCTTTGATATCATGACGTCCTCATTGCCTTTGGGCTGTGGCCTGCCGTCACGCACACAACTCCTCACCGACCGCAACGCTTAAATACTACAAATGTTTTTTATAATAAAAATAACAACTCAGGTGGTTTTCATGGCAACCGTGTCGGTTTCGGTCCCTGACGAGCTGAAGCAAAATATGGAAAAGCTTGACGAGGTCAACTGGTCGGCCGTCGCACGGCACGCTTTCGAGGAGCGGATGCGGCAGATTGCGCTCGTCAAGCGGCTCGCGCAGAAGAGCGCGCTCACGGAAAAGGATGCGCGGGAAATCAGCCGCCGGATCAGCGAAGGGATTGCAAAACGGTTCCGAGAGATGGAGTAGATGCGGCTCGTCGTTGATGCGAATGTTATCATCGCAATGCTCATCAGGCCTGGAAAGCCCGTGGACCTTTTCTTCAGGGAGGAAATTGAGCTCTTCGCGCCGCAGCTGCTCATAGAAGAGATTGAGCGCAACAGGGGGATTATCCTCGCGAAGTCTTACCTGAAAGATGAAGAGGTGGGAACCTTCCTCGCCATCGTACGGCAGCGGATGACTATCGTACCAGAAAGCGCTTTTGTGAAATTCAGGGAGCAGGCCGAAGCGATCTGCCCCGACAAGAAAGATACCACCTATTTCGCCTTGGCGCTCTTTCTTCAGTGTCCTCTCTGGACGAGCGAAAAGGCATTGCGCAATCAGCCTTCCGTAATTGTTTACACTACCCATGAGCTTCTCCGGCTTTTTGGTCTTTCGCGGTGAAATGGCATCAACCACCGTAAACTATAAAAGCAGCGCCAAAAGCCTCCGCCACAGGTGGTGGTGTTGGCAACATTCGAATTCAGGTTCCCTGACGTCGGCGAAGGCATCCATGAAGGCACCATCGTCGGCTGGAAGGTGAAGGAAGGCGACACGGTCACGGTTGACCAGGTCCTTGGCGAGGTAGAAACCGACAAGGCGGTCGTCGAGATCCCTTCTCCCAAGGCAGGAAAGATTCTCAGGCTGCACGCCGTCGCAGGCGGCACCATCAGGGTGGGGGAGACGATGGTGACGTTTGAGGTGAAGGGAGAGGCAGCACAAAGCGTGACGCAGAAGCAGGCAGCAAAGCCCCCGCAGCCGGCGAAAGGCGAGGAGGCGGGAGGCGTCGTGGGGTTCCTTCCGGGCGAAGACACGCTGAAGCGCGCGGCCGGCGGAGGCGGCGCGCTCGCGGCCCCCGCGGTGAGGAAGCTCGCAGCCGACTTCGGCGTTGCGCTTGCTGCGGTCGCGGGAACGGGCGCCTACGGCCACATCACGGAAGAGGACGTCATGAAGGCGGCCAAGGCGGGAGCGAAAGCGCCGTCAGGCGCAGCCGCACGAAAAGCGGCGGCAGCAGCCGTGCCGGCAACTGCGCCATCCACCCCGCCACGGGCGCAGGAAACCGCCGCGCAGGAAGCAGGCAGGCCGAAGGTGGTGAAGAAATACGACTTCTGGGGCTATGTGGAGCACGTGCCGCTGAAAGGCATGCGCAAGACGATCGCGGAGCACATGGAAGCTGCCTGGGGCATCCCGACAGTGTGGCATATGGATGAGGCTGACGTGACGGAGCTTGCTGCGCTGCGCGAGCGGGAGAAGGCAAAGGCGCAGAAGCAGGATGTGCACCTGACGTACCTGCCGTATATCGTCAAGGCGCTGGTCGCCGCGCTGCAGAAATACCCGCGCTTCAACGCAACGCTCGATAGGGAGAACGGCGACATCATCGTCAAGAAGTACTACAACATCGGCATCGCAGTGGACACGGGCGAAGGCCTGATCGTCCCCGTCGTCAAGGGAGCCGAGAAGAAGGACCTGTACGCGCTTGCGAAGGAGATCGCCGGGCTTGCGGAGCGCGCCAAGAGCCGGAAGATTGACCTTGCGGAGCTGAAGGGCGGCAGCTTCACGATCACCAACATCGGCATCCTCGGCGGCAGCATGTTCACGCCCATCATCAACGCGCCGGAAGCCGCGATCCTCGGCGTCGGAAAGATGCAGGACAAGGCCGTTGCGATTGACGGCAAGGTTGTCATCCGCAGGATGCTCCCGCTCGTCGTCGGCTTTGACCACCGCGTCGTGGACGGGGCAGAGGCAGCACGGTTCCTGAACGACGTGATTGCGGGGCTGCAGGAGCCGAAGGGCCTGAAATGAGGGTGCGGCTTTACACCGGGCGGCCGTACGGCTATTCCTCTGCGCTTCTTGAGCAGGATCGGGCTGCGAGGGCCGTCGCTGATACTGGTGAACATGCTCTTCTGGTGATGCGCCACCCGCTCGTCGTTACGTACGGAATGGATACACCTGCGGAAAAGCGCGACCATGCTCTTTATCGTGACGGGAGGCGGATTCCCACGTTTGATATTGATCGTTCAGGGCAAGCAACAGTGCATGATGAACATCAGCTGATGGCTTATTACCTCACGCTCATCCCTGATACCATCCGTGCAAAAGTCGGATATCTCAAACTGATGCAGGAGACGATAGTGCGATTCCTGCAGGATTATGTCTCTGATAATCTTATTGATGGGAGTTTCTCCACGTCAGAGCACCTTGGGCATCCGGGGGTCTTTTTCTCTTCCAACGGGCAGCGGAAGAAAGTCGCGGCGATTGGCGTTGAGTTCAGGTCATTTCCGTTGGGGTCTTGTACCACGTTGCACGGTGCGGCAGTTTATGTGGATAAAGCTCCTCAAAATGATATTGTTGATCTCTGCGGTGAGCCGCAGCAACAGGTTACATCACTTGCAGACATCCTTCAGAGGGAAATCGACCCCGATGATGCAATGGAGAAGATGGTACAAGCGTTTGCGGAAACGACAAAGGAGAACGCTCCAATAATCGAAGTACACCAACTCGAGCCCATACGGCCCACGCCTCCGGCCCGTACTGCGTCTTCCCAACCGCTTGAGGCCGCCGCTTTGAGTCGGTAATCACTCTGAATCCCTGCTTTCCTTTTCGTACCGTCTTTGTATCCCCCTACCGCCTGAAATTCCACTCATCAGTCTTATATCTCGCTGCCGCAACCTCCTGCGCCCGCTGCCGCTCCTGCGCCGTGAGCGCCCCGAAGCTCCACACTTTCCCCTCCGTGAAGCCCTTCAGCAGCGCCCCGGAGAGCTCCTGCTTCGACACCTGCGCGAAATCGAGCACGCGCGTCACGCGCTCCTTCACCGCCGCGATCATCTTGTCCCTGATCTTCTCGTCCGGCACCTTGAGCAGCGAGAACATCGTGTCGACATCAACATCGTACAGGATCGTGCCGTGCTGCAGCACCACGCCGTTCCTGCGTGTCTGCGCATTCCCGGAGATCTTCTTTCCGCCAACAATGATGTCGTTGATGGGCTTGAATTCCGCGGCGATGCCGAGCTTCGCAAGGCTGCCCACGATCCAGCCGCAGATGAGCCGGTAGCTTTCGGTGATGCCGAGGCTCAGCAGCTTTTCCGGCACGGCGACGCTGTAGGTGATCTCTCCGTTCTCGTCATGGTAGACGGCCCCGCCGCCCGTAATCCTGCGGATGACATCAACGCCGCGCGCTTTGCACTTCGCGACATCAACCTCATCGTGCATGCTTTGGAAGTAGCCGATGGAGACCGCGCCAGGCTTCCACCGGTAGAAGCGGATGGTTGCGGGCGATTTGCCGCCTGCGACGGCCTCGCCGACAGCCTCGTCAATGGCCATGTTGGTGAATGCATCGTTCGCCTCAAGCGGGATGACGCGCCAGTTCATGCTTGCTGTTCCTCCGTCGCCTTCTTGGTGAGCCGCGCGATGTCTTCCGCAGAGACGCCGATCAGCGTGATGCTGTCCGCTGCGATGGCTGCGTTGAGCTTTTGCGCGAAACGTGCTTCCGGCTCAGCGGCAGCGCAGCCGATCAGGCATCGCTCGAGCTTCTCGACCGCTTCCTCAGGGTGCAGGAAGAAGTCGCCGGTGATCTGCACGCTGTTGATGACCTTATCGAAGTCAACTTTCAGCCGCACGAGCTTCCCGCCGGGGACTTTTTCGGTGATGATGGAGTGCATGATGGCTCAGTTTGGGGGTGCTTTTATAAATTTACTTCGCTCGGTTCACATGGTGCGCACCGGATTCTTGTGCTTGCCATGCCTCCAACGCCGCTTTTACTTCCCCTGCTTTTTCGTATTCCCCTCTTTGGGTGCATCTTTGAATTCTCCGCCGCATCGCATACTCCTTATCTCGCTTGCTGTGCTCTAGCTCAGGGACAAGCCTTTCTAACGCCTCGCGCTTCTCCACCAGACCAAATCCGCTAAGGAACGTACGTTCGAGCTCACTTGCCGATTCGAATGTTGTATCACCCTCTTCTTTGTACTCCCCTGTCAGCTCCCGCTCGCCAAGGTGGCTCAACAGGAGGTCAAGGTACTTGCACGCCATGAGTGCGTGGTCGTACTGTTCAGCATTATCAAACTCATCGACCGTTCTTACCATTTCCTCATAAAGAGCATTGACCCGCTCACCAAAATCACCCTTCGATGATTCTTCAAGCGTCGCTGCGATATCTGTGTACATCCAGTGGTAGGTTCTTACTTCTTCCATTGTCGCTTTTTCGAGCGACCACCCGCACCAGTTTCCGAACAGTTCCCTTCGTTTCGTATCAGCATACCAACGCGCGAGCCGCACACCCATTCTATAGAATTTCCCGTTTTTCCTCTTTGATGGAAAAAGACTGAAACGCCCATACAGGGCAAGCGCCTTTTCGAGACGTTGCTGCCCTAACAACGCGCGGCTCTGTTGCGTGGTGAGTGGAACCTCTTCATCGAAGACAAGGCCCTCGCTCTCTAACCCCCCAATGAAACCTTCGAGAAGTTTGGGGTGGCTCAGACGCAGTTGATTAAAGCCTTCTATTCCATACTCTTCGAGCAGGATGGCAACACCGAGCGCGTACGCCTTACGTAAATTCTTTGACGCGGCCCTGCGCCACGTGAAGGGGAACCGATAAGAGGTGTCCTTATTCTTTCCTGCCTCAGCCGCATTGATCAGATTCCTGTTCCTAGATTTGGTGATAATTCTTATGTTGGCGGTAACATCATCTATGTCCATGCAAACCTACCCTGCGGCCAGCGAGAAGTGGACACCCCTATTTAAAAATTCCCCCTCGTCACCACTCCAAAGTATGAATCTTTGCGTTAATAAGTTAAGTTTTTAGGCAAAGATTCATATTAGAAATGCGTTATTTTTTACACCAATCAACGCATTTCTCTATATTCCAGAACGAACAAACCTACCTTCCGCTGTCGCTTCCTGATCCGCTTTCTCCATCACTGCCTGAGCTGCCGCCGTTGTCCGAACCGCCGCCGCTCCCTGAACTGCCGCTATCCGATCCGCTGTCGCTTCCTGACTTATCCGGCGCGCTCTCAGCCTCCTCGCGCCGCTCATGCTCCTTGCGGTACTTCTCATACGAATCTTCAAGCTCCTTCGTGAAGCTCTCCCCGAGCTCCTTCTGGTACTGCTCCCATTTGGCGCGCTCGTCCTCCGCGGCCGGCGCGCCGGCTTCCGCCGCGTCGTCGTCATCTTTTTGCTCATGCTTCTCTTCGTAACGCTCCTCCCCGAACCTGCTGTCGCGCTTGTACTCATGGCGGTACTCTGCTCCGCTGCTGTCAGCATACCGCAGCTCAAAGCGCTCATCGTCCAGCTCAAGCTTCACGTTGTCCGCGTCGATGCCCCGCGCCCCCAGTTCCTCCATCAGAAGCTCCCTGAGCTGCGCACGCTCCTCATCCGTCTGCGTGTCGAACCACTTGCTCGCGATGTTGCTCACCCAGTCATCCTGAACGGCAGATGAGCCTTCATACTTCCACTCCACTCTCATCTCAACGGACTGCTTCGCCTTTTCGTAGAACTGCTCAAAGCAGCGCGACTTCTCCGCAAGGTCTTTCACCGCATGGCAATCCCTGCCAAACTCCCCGATCCGCGCCGGCGCCCCTGCCTGCGGCTGCTCCGTGAAGCCCTGCCGCTGTAGTTCCTCCGCCTGCTTCACGCACTCGTCCTCGCTCATGCGCTGTTCGCACGCTTCCATGAACTCTTTCATTGAGGTGAACATAAAGCGCTCGCCGCCGGTGCCCTGCGTCAGCCCTTTCTCCTCCATGAGCTTCATGCATCCATCCGATGAGCTGGCACCTGCGTCCCGGCACGGCTGCGGCAGCGCGACCCCGCCTTCTGCACCATCGCGCTGCGCCCGTTCCATGGCTTCGGAGAATGCTTTCTCGGAAAATTCCCGCTGGACCTTCTCGAGGACGGGAAGCAGATATGCCGGCAGGTACTTCCCGGCCTCCATCGGACCCGTCATGCTCTCGCAGGCATCCTGATTGCCATCGTTGCAGAGCACCGCCTTCTCATGATCCTGTATGCAGGCCGCCTCGAACGACGGCACGCGCATCCCTTCGCAGTCGCATTCCACACCATTGCTGGCGAAGCACTCGCGCAGCTTTTCCGCAAACACGCGCGCATGCGCCTGCTGCTCCTGCGTCAGCTCCCTGTCGAGCTTCTGCTGCCATCGCGGCGCATCTTCCGTCTTGCATGTCCGCTCGTACTGCTCCGCGTCGAGCTGCGCAAGCGTCTCGCAGAGCTGCTTGATTTTTGATGAGACTTCGGCGGCAAGCCTGATGCGCTCTTCCTGCGCGCGCTGCTGCTCGACCGCCTCTTTCAGCTCGGGAATGTCTGATGAGATCTTGCTGAGCACCTGCTCATACACCCCGGAGCGCTGCTTGATCCGGACCTCCATCTCCGGTGTCACTTCCCTCTCGAGAATTGTATTATAGCCTGAAGCCCGCGCGAGCGCTTCCTTCGCGAATTCCGCCTTCCTGCGCTCGGCCATGACGCGCGCTTCCATGATCTTCTCTTCCTTGTACCTCAGCGCCCTTTCCGGATCATCGCCCACGGACAGCCCTTCAAAAAACTCGTCAAGGAAATAGAACACACTGTCGGGCAGGATCCCCGGATCAGCAGCGAGGGTTTCCTCCGCCGCTTCTTCCTGCGCGGAAATGCCGCTCACGGCGAGCAGCAAAATAACCAGAAGACTCAATGGACGGAGGTTGTTGCGAAATGGTGCACTGCCTTTGGTTTGCGAGCGACGCTGTCCATTGCTTGCAACGCTCGTTGGGCCCGATTTCCCTCGACGAGAGCAAGGGGAGTACGGCAAAGATGAACTGCGAGAAATCGGCGGAGCGAACTGGCAGTGCCGCGAAGCGAATTTTGCAACAACCTCCAACGGGCGCCAGCGCATCCTACCGATGCCTCTTTCCTGCAGGAAGAAATGAAAGGAAAAAAGAGCTCACCGCTTCCCTCCGCTGAAGCTGAAGAACTTCTCGATGGAAACATCCTGCGACGTGTAGTTGCCGTAGCGCATGCTCCCTGCGGGCTGCTGCTGCGGCGCCCGCGGCTGGCTTTGCTGCACGGGCTGCTGCATTCCCTGGAGAGCTGCCTGCACCGGTGCGTGATACGCCACTGCAGGTGACGGCGCTGCCGCAGCCTGCTTCTGGATGGCCTGCACAAGCTGCTTCACGTCATGCACGTCCTGCGCAAGCTTCTGCACCTCTGCGAGCACGCGCTTTGTCGCCATGTCAAGCATGACCTCCATTCGCCTCTGCTCGAAAAGGCTTCCCGCGCCATTCTGCGCCTGTCCGTTCGCTGCACTGATGCTCATCGCCATCGCTTCCATTCAGATCACCGTTGTCTGACCCGCGAAGTTCTCATGGATGAACTGGATCATCATGTCATTCTTCGCGAGCGTGTACGCCTCGAGCGCAGAGCGCAGCAGTCCCTCGCGCAGGCATCGGTCGCCCGCATGGTTCAGCTTCTCTGCGTCGCGCACGGTGGCGAACGCCTTAATCGCGTAGCTGTACTGCCCTTCTGCAAGGCAGCGCTCACCGACCTCGCTCAGCTTCGCGTCGTCATTCAGGGTGCTGAAAATCTCGAACGCATAGTCGAACTTGCCCTTGTCGAAGCATTCCTTGCCGAGCTTGCCAAGCATCTCCGCAGAGTTGATTGCCGTGAACGCGCGGATGGCGCTCGAAAATCTTCCGTCTTCCATGCATTTCGTGCCCACGGTGAGGAGGCGGCTGTTGTCGCCCGCGAGCTTGTAGGTCTCAATCGCATAGTCAACGAGCCCGATGCGCTCAAAGTCCTGCCCGACCGCCGTCAGCTTCACCTTGTTGCCGGCAAGGAGGAAGGCCTTCGTCGCATCATGCAGGTTGCCGCGGCGCAGGTACTCATCAGCGACCGCGTTCAGGATCGTGGTGCGCATCTCAGCGCTGAACATCGAAAGATTGAGGTGATCAAGCCCTTTCTGCACGAGTGCGGGAACCAGCTTGCGGAATCCCGTCGTATCCACGACTTGCAGCAATGGGGCGCTCTCCTCCGCGAGCTTGGCAACAACCTGGTGGGCAAAAGACGTCCGTTCATCCATGGGGTTCACCTCATTTTTCTTTTTTGGAGAAAGCAGCTTTAGTATATAAATGTTACTAATTTGTATACTGGG
>CAYYLB010000023.1:0-16431 GCA_964472345.1 uncultured Methanosarcinales archaeon | reverse complement strand
GAGCCTCGCCGGGGATTTCTTCTTTTACATCATCGAGAACGGAGGGACGCAGCTGGAAACCACGGGGGCCCTGAAGTTTCTCAAGGCCCACGACGACCCATGGGACACATACGGCTTCCGCGGCTTCAGCTACGGGAATCTCGACAACGACGGGAAGAAGGATATCCTCTTCAAGCTCGGGCCAACGACCTACATCCTTGAAAGCCCTGATCAGCCGGCGTATCCGCAGCAGTATCAGCCGCTCTGGTATCACCTCGAGCCGATTCCGCCGTTTAGTTCGTTTGATTACCATCTCCGCACCGGCAATTACGAGCCGGGAGTTACTGACCTTGACGGCGACGGAACAGACGAGCTGATATTCAACGAGTACGTCCCCGAGGACAATGCCATCAAGACCATGAGATACCGGAAGGGGTAGCTCTGCTAAAGCACGACGGGAGAGATGTGGTGGGGGTGATTGAGGGAGAACGGTTCCTATGTCTGGATTAAGATATATGATTTATGCTGATGTGGTTGAGCCTGCCGTCGCTATGGTCATTCTTGCGATTGCTGCCGTCCTCGCTTTCCACTGCATAAGCTATTTAAGCAGGAGTGCCCTCCCCCGCCATGGAAGAGAAAAAAGAGGGCTTATGAGAAAGAAGAGCGATGACTATAAGAAAGTACTGCCTCCTTCGGCCGCCATCGTGCTCGTTGTCGCGCTTGTTGCAGTTTCCGGTTTCGTGTTGTTGTTCCTCTCGCTTGCGCCATCTGCCGGAAACCGTGCCGGCCTTGCGACCGCCGCCGGGCAACTGCGTTTCGTCACGCCGATCAATGTTCCGTATGACTACACCATACAGTTTGCCCACGGGTCGGAATTGTTCACGTATGATCCAAGCTCGGTAGAGCCCTTTAGCGACATCGGAAATATCTATTTCGGCTCCGACACGAACTACAATGAGCGGGGAATCAAGGTGTACACCAACTCTCGGTTTTATCAAAAAGACGGGAAAACCGTGCACTACCGGCTTGTGACTGATAAGGATCCCCTGCTATGTTATGCGGTTGTTGAAGATGGTTCCAAGGAGGGGGCTGCGGGGGACGAGCGCCTCCGGAAAGCGACGGGGCGTGTGACGTTCGATGTCAAGATCACTGATGCGCAAGGGAATATTGCCCACGAAGCGTCCGAGCGAAACTGCAGGCCGCGGGACTACCTCAGGGAGAACCAGTATGCCTGCCATTATCAACTGCTTCCTGCCGAGCTCGCGGTGGAACAGCTCCGCGGCAACCG
Source organism: uncultured Methanosarcinales archaeon (assembly GCA_964472345.1). GTDB lineage: Archaea > Nanobdellota > Nanobdellia > Woesearchaeales > JAGLXL01 > CAYYLB01. Next base: position 15,164 of record CAYYLB010000023.1, on the reverse strand, counting down.
CTTCTCCTGTGAGATGACCGTGAGGCTGCGCGACGCTGAAGGGAGGATTATCGCAGAAGAAACCGCTGTTTCGGAAAAGCCGGTTGTGTTGGCAGACTTAAACTATCACATCACAACCATCTCTGATGCTGAAAGTGATTTTTATGGGAATGTTCAGAAGCAGTATGATTTTTTTACTCAGTTAAGTTACGTTCGACCCCAAGAAGAGCTCGATGAATTAACCAGTGAAGAAAAACTGGGGAAGCTGGTATTCCATAATGGTATTGTAATGAATCCAGACCAGTTTGAGAAGCGCCGGGAGGTGGATGGATCTTCATGGTGCGTGCTGAAGCCAGACCATCTCCAGAAGGTACTTGAGTTACTGAATGCAAAAAAAACACCCCCTTACACCATAGGGGTCCCCGATGGGGATGATTTGCTTATTGCCGTATCACCAGAACTCATCCTGGATTTAAAGGACTGTGCAACGCCGCTTGAAGCGCGCTTCGATGAGGACGAACGAGCGCGTTGGCAAGTTGGCAGGAGTATTGGAGGACACACCTTAGCAGGGGAATTTTATATTATTGTCAATTCTCCTGGCGAGCATTTGGTTGCGGTTTTCGATGATAAAAGCGGTAACATCCTCTACAAGAGCCGCCCATTCGCACTCGCCCATGAGATGGGCCATGCAGTTTGGCCGAGCGAGCCTGTTGCCTGCGATGAATATACATTTACTGCGTGGTATGGACAACAAGATACCTATGAAGCGAAGGGGCTTAGCTGTCCAAATCCTTGGCCGCAATGCTGTTGCCCTGAGAAGAAAGAACCTCACTGCCCCGAAGTAAATACTGCGTGCCTCGCGCAATCTCCTAAATTTGGCGAAGGCCAGTATTGCCTGGGCATGCCCAGTGACTATTCCGAAAACAATAAGGTTGGTCCGTTCTCAGGGTTTAGCATCATGGGTTATGGAACCTGGTACCCTGATTATTTCCCCGCACCGCTTGGGAAGGTGGAGTAATGGACGTTGCTGCCTCAAAAACCATTAAATAGATGGAGAAGCCCATCCTTTACTTCATGAAGCCACTCATAGGCATTGTCGGCGCGGGCATGGTCGGCAGCCAGGCGGCGTTCCTGCTGGCGCTGCGCGGCCTTGGGGATATCGCACTCGTTGACATCAACGGAGGTCTTGCGAAAGGAAAAGCCCTTGATATCCTGCACGCGCTGCCATTCGCAAACGCGGCCGTCCCGATCACGGGAGGCAGCGATTTCTCACTGCTGAAAAACGCAGACATCGTGATTATTACCGCGGGAATTGCGCGCGCCGCACGGGAAATGAAGCGGGAGGATCTGCTTGAAGTGAATGCCCCCATTGTCGCTGACGTTGCACGGCGTGTTGCGCAGGTTGCGCCAAAGAGCATCCTGCTTATTGTGACCAATCCTGTTGACGCGATGAGTTGGGTGGCGCTGCGCGCGTCGGGATTCGCGCGCGAGCGTGTGCTTGGCATCGGCGCAAGCCTCGACGGCGCCAGGTTCCGCGCGCTGCTCGCGCAGGAGGCTGGAGTTCCCGTCACCGAGGCTGATGCGCTGGTGATCGGCAACCACGGAAAAACGATGGTGCCCTGTCTTGGCAGAGCGACGATCCACGGCAGGCCGGCGAGCATCGTGCTCGGGGCGCAGCGGCTCCATGAAATCGCGGAGCGCGTGAAGCAGAGCGGCGCTCAGATCACTGCATTGACTGCATGGAGCTCATTCTTCGGGCCGGCGGCTGCCATCGGCGAGGCTGCTGAGGCCGTTCTCCGCGATGCCAAAAAAACCATCCCCTGCTCTGTCCAGCTCATGGGAGAATATGGCGTCACCGATGGTTTCGCAGGCGTGCCGGTGGTTGTGGGGAGAGCAGGCGCTGAGCGCATCGTTGAGATCCCCCTTGAGCATGAGGAGCGACAGCAGTTCGCCACGGCGGCTGAGCATGTCCATGCCATGATTGAGCGCTGCCGCGAGCTGCTCGCGCGACGCGGTGATCAGCAAGGGGCGCACCATGGCTGAGAACATCGGCAAAGGGCTTGAGAGCGTCCCCGCAGCAGCATCACGACTCGCTTTTGTGGACGGCGTGAACGGCATCCTGCGCTATTGCGGCTATGCTATAGGCGAGCTTGCGGAGCACGCGACGTTCGAGGAAGCAGCGTACCTGCTGTGGTTCGGCGAGCTTCCGGCAAAGGAGCAGCTTTCCGCATTCGACGCGCAGCTCCGGCAGCAACGCACAATGCCCGCTTCTCTCACGAGGCTCATCGTATCATTGCCGCGGAACGCCGCACCGCTCGACGTGCTGCGCACTGTAGTGAGCGCGCTCGGCCTGCTTGATCCGGCTGCGGCGGACGTTTCGCGCGAGAGCGTCATCACCAAGGCCATCAGGCTGACTGCGCTTTTTCCGGCCATCGTCGCGGCATGCGAGCGGCTGCGGCAGGGGAAGCATCCGCTTGAGCCTGATCCCAAACTGAGCCATGCGGCGAACTTCCTGTACCTGCTTCGCGGAGAGCGGGCGACGCCATTTGAGGAGAGAGTCATGGATGCCTGCCTTGTGCTGCATGCGGAGCATGAGCTGAACGCGTCCTCATTTGCCGCGCGCGTCGCTGCCTCGACGCTCGCTGATCCGTATGCGGCAGTTACCGCTGCGCTTGCAACGCTGCAAGGTCCTCTGCACGGGGGGGCGAACGAGCATGTGCTGCGCATGATCCGCGAGATCGAGAAGCCGGACAAGGCCGAGCAGTACATCCTCGCCAAGCTGAAGCGGAAGGAGCGCATCATGGGCTTTGGCCACAGGGTGTACAAGGTTAAGGATCCCCGGGCGCATGTACTGCAGAAGCTTTCACGAAGCCTTGCGCAGGAGAGGGGCGCTCCCACAGCCCATCTGATCCTGGAGGAGGTTGAGCGCATCGTTGAGCGGGAGCTTGCAGCGAAGAAGCTGTTTGCCAACGTTGATTTTTATGCTGCCGGCGTCTATCATTACCTTGGGCTGCACGAGCGGCTGTTTCCGGCGGTGTTCGCGTGCAGCCGCATCGCAGGCTGGATGGGGCACCTGATCGAGCAGTACGCGGATAACCGGCTGATACGGCCTCTTGCGGTGTATACAGGAGTGGAGAGACGGACGTTTGTGCCGATGGAGCGAAGGTAGATGGCATCGTCCGCAACCATCGAAAACAGCTGTAGCGCTCGCAGAGCTGTAGAGGTTCTATAGGAAGGTTTATAAACAAGTACTACTATAGAGTGCTCTAATGGGTGGCTTTGGAGGGATGTCTATGAACCAAGTTCGTCGTTTTGGAGCGCTTGCGCTTATTGCTGTTGTCAGCGCATTGCTTGTCATGTCGCTGACGGTAGCCGAATCTTTGCGTTCGAAGGAGGATACTCCGCAAGGAGATGCTGTTACGAAAGAGGCAGCAGAAGCTGCGGCATACAAGCAGGCTGCAGTTGAGGCATGTTCGCTGGTTTCACGCCAGTCGCCTGAGAAACTTTCTTCTCTTTTTGGGGCGCTTTATTCGAGCGAGACACGAGACGGCCTTTTCGCTGCCCAGGATGGCATGAACCCTTTTCCGGCAGTCGCGCACTTGTTCCGCGTGAATGCGCTCGGGCGCCAGGCAGCAGAGGATTTCGGCTTCCCGTATTCGCCGATAGGTTTCACTGATGGATGCACGAGCCGGCTTATCACCTATGATGGTGAGATGAGGCATGGCGTCACGGTCCACACCTGCAAGGAAGCAGAAGAGCAAATGACTGCAGGCAAGATGGATGATGCAGGAAGAGAGCTTGCAGCTGATGAGTGCACTGCATTTTGCGAAGCGCAGGGGGAGTCCTGCACGCTGAAGCAGGCGACGATTGCTGCCTCAACCGTTGAACGCGCTTGTTATGAGTTCAAGGGGGACAACCCGATGCCAGCGATGATCAAGCGGCACCTCGTTGAGCGTGGACAAGCGCTCTGCCTCCAGCGACCTAATCCTGCAGAATGTGGGCCTTGCTTAGAGGGCGATGCTGAGGCATGTGCACGTGTTGCAGAGAAGACTTTTACGCTGCTTGACGGCAACGAAGTCAAGATTAGTGAGCAAGGATCTGTGCTCTGCAGCTGTGTAGAGACAGCGTAACCATCTCTTTTTTTTCTTCATTTTTCTCTTTTTTTATTAATGGTTGGATGAGAAGAGTAAGGGGATGCCACGATCACCCCTTAATTATGATATGCCACGAACTTCGCTATGCTCCTCACCGCTTCCTCGGGGAAATGGTAGCAGGGAAGGCCGATCTTCTCAAGCTCTCCCTTTAACTGCTCGGCGAACGTGCTGCCGGAGGTGACGCAGATGACTGGCTTCTTCGTTCCTGCTGTCGCCTCCCTGATGGCGGTGAGCAGATCGGGGACTTCAATGAGGGGCGTCTGAGGCATGCACATCAGCAGGATGATATCGACGGTCTTGTCGTGGATGCACGCGTCCAGCGCGATGCGGTAGCGCCCTGCGGTCGCGTCGCCGAGGAGGTCGAGCGGGTTCTTCACGGGAACCGGAGCGAGCGTCCTGCCCAGCGCCTTCCTTGTCTGCGTGGTGAAGGGGGCAAAGGGCAGCCCGTGGCGATCCATGGCATCGCTTGCGAGAATCGCATGGCCGCCGGAATTCGTGATGATCGCGATGCTGCTGCCGCCCGACGGAGGGGCTTTCGCGAAAATCTCCGCAAGGTCGACAAATTCCTCAAAGCTCTTGGCGATGATGCAGCCTGCCTGCTGGAAAGCGCCGCGGTAGACCTCCGCGCTGCCGGCCAGGCTCGCCGTATGCGAGAGGGCAGCCCTGCTTCCTGCTTTTGTTGTGCCGCCCTTGAGGACGATGAGCGGCTTTTTTGCCGTGACGGCCTTTGCTGCCCTGAGGAAGGCACGGCCGTCCCTGAGGCCTTCGATGTAGGCGCAGATTGCCCCGGTTGAGCGGTCATCCCTGAGGTAGATGAGCAGGTCCGTGATATCGATGTCAACCGCATTGCCATAGCTGACGAACTTGTTGATGCCGATGTTTTCCAGTGATGCAAGATCGAGAAGCGTGCTGCCCAATGCGCCTGACTGGGAAAGAATCGTAAGTGAGCCGGCAGGCGGCCTGCGGATCCGCTCCCAGGGGATGAAGACGCTGTCGATCCCGGTTTGCGCGTCGTAGACACCGAGGCAGTTGGGGCCTATGGCGCGGATGCCGTGCTTGCTGAGCAACGCGGCGAGCTTTTCCTGGAGCTGGCGGTTGCCCACTTCGCTGAAGCCGGCGGTGATGATGACCACGCTGCGGATGCGCTTCCTCGCGCAGTCCCTGATGACCTGCAGGACCGCTTCTGCCGGAACGGCGATGATGGCCTGCTCAATACGCTCTTTGACTGCGTTGACGGAAGGGAAGCAGGCAAGGCCGAGTATGGTATCGGCATTCGGGTTAATGGGGAAGAGCCTGCCTTTGTAGCCGCTCCTGAGGAAATTCTGCAGGATAACATGGCCGACGTGGCCCGGGGTGCGGGAGGCGCCGATGACGGCGATGGATTTGGCGCTGAAGAACGGGGAGAGGGACATACGCAGAGAAATGTGGCAGTAGTTTTTAAGCGTGTTGGGTGGTTCTAATGAAAAAAGAGGCAAAAATGAGCATACCTCTTTATTCCCCTTTATCGTACGCAAACCCCATCTGTGCAAGATCCCTCCGGATGTACGCCTCCTGAAGGTCGTAGGCGCCGGTGAGCAGGTACTGCGCATTCCACCGCTCAAGGCTGCCGAGGCTCTCGAGCACTGCAGCAACGACGTCGTGCTGGTTGATTGAAGGCTTTGCCGTGAAGAACAGGAAAACGATGGAGGGATAGACCTTGATGGTGGCGTCGATCAGGCTGAAACGCTGGACGATGAAGGCGAGGCGCTCGCGCAGCTCGGCTTTGTGCTGAACCTCCGCGCCCTCTTTCGTCTTCCAAGCAAAAAGCCAGCCGCCCGCTGCGGTCGAGTGGGAAAAGCGGTAGAGCTTTCGTGGGGGGAGCCCCTGGCGGACGTTCATCATGTCTTCCTCGCGGCTTTCTTCACATATCCTGCACGTCCCGCGGCTCGCTGGTTGATGCCCCTTCTTGTGCTGCGGTAACACACCGTATCTCCTCATAGCTGATGCTCTCCGGCAAGGCTGCCTTCAGCTCTTTTAATCCTTTCGGCTTGAGCTTGTCTCTCGCCGTGCGGATCAGGCGGATGACTTTCTCATCAACAATCTCTTCGGGCGTCAGCAGCCCGAGCTTCACGGCCGTTGTCAGGTGCATCCAAATCGTGCTTTCCGCCAAGGTGCGCTGCTGAGCGACCGCCGGGATGTTCCGGAGCTGGCGGAAGAGCTCGATAGTCGCTCTTGTCGTTTCGTTCAGTACCAGCGGCTTGTAGGTGCGCTCGGTGGGAAGGGAAATTTCCGTCCTGTTTTCCAGCGCATAGCTTCCTGCGGGCGTGAGCTGGAGGACCGGCATGGGATAGGCGCTGCCGATATCAATCGCGGTGAGGAACCCCATGGCCAGAAGCTCCTTGATGAAATTCTGGAGCACGTCGACGGGATGGTAGAACAATGCGCCGAAGAAGCGCGACTCGTGAAGCCGGCGGCTGAAGATGCGCTTGTCGTGCGAGCCCTTCAGGAGGAGCGCGAGCATGCCGATGCCGATCAGGCGCTCGTGCTCTTTTACGGCATGGAGGATGAGCACCGCAGGGCGCTCGGGAATGGGGGGCTGCCGGGGGATCATGGGGGTTCGATAGCGAGGGGATATTTATCCTTTTGGCGCCTGCTCCAGTCAGCAACCATCCGATGCCAGCAAACGCCCGGCGCCACCCAAAGAAAGAAATCTTTATAACCCCCCATGTTCGGCATATACCTATGGAAATACGCGGCACCGTCGTCTCGGGCGCCGGAGAGGGAAAGTGGTACGTGGAGAAGTACCTGCCGTATTTCGAGGAGACGCTCGGGTTCACGTGCCATCCCGGGACGCTCAATGTGAAGGTTGCGCAGCTGCCGGTTTTTGAAGGGTTCCAGAAGCTGACAATTACACCAAAGGAAGCGGATCTGGTTCCGGTGGACTGCTATCTCGTGCGGATCAACGGTGAACATGATGGTGCAATCACCATTCCGCAGAAGACGAGGCACGGGAAGGACATTCTTGAGATCGTCGCGCCGGTTGATCTGCGGGAGAGCCTTGGCCTGAAGGACGGGGATGAGTTTGTGTGCGAATTGGTGTAGCGGATACGACGTTTGCGCGGGTTGATATGGCTGCAGCCGCGATTGAAACGCTCAGAAACGCGAACATCGGTGATGATAAGCTTGAGATCGAGCGCTCCACGGTGCCGGGGATGAAAGACCTGCCGGTGGCAGCGAAGAAGCTGATCGAGGAGCACCAGTGTGAGATCGTGCTCGCATTTGGGTGGGTCGGGAAAGAGGAGATTGATGAAACGTGCGCGCATGAGGCGAATACCGGGCTGATCACTGCGGAGCTGATGACGAACACCCACATCCTGAAAGTGTTTGTCCATGAGCGGGAAGCGGGCGATGAGAAGAGGCTGCGGGAAATTGCCTGCGACAGGGCAGCGAAGCATGCGCTGAACGCGCTGGCGCTGCTGAAGGGGAAAGAAGAGCTGGCGGCGTTTGCGGGGAAAGGAAGGAGGCAAGGGGGAGGGGATGCGGGAGCGCTAGGATGAACCCCAGCAATGTCATCCAAGAAGTGTTGGTACTGGGCATCGTGGCGGCGCGTGGGGCAGATAGATGGTGGGAAAGACAGATAGTTATGACTGGGTTGTGAAGAAGCTTCATTCTGCGGAAGTTTTATAAACCCAATGTATATACAATGGGTTATGCATGCGACACAATTTTCGATGAGGATCGAACCGGAACTCATCCGGAAAATCGATGAAGAGGCTGAGCGGGAGTATAAGACCCGCACCGAACTCATCAAAGAAGCAGTCCAGAAACTGCTGAAAGAGAAAGAAGAGAAAGAAAAACTAAAGAAGCTGGCTGCTGAGCTCTGGCTCAAAGGAGAGATTTCTGAAACGAAGCTGAAGAATGTTCTCAGTGAAGAAGAGATCAACGATCTCACCTTTGGCAAGCGCTGGGTAGAGGAGATCATGCATGAGATTGGTGGCTGACACGGGCGCACTGCTTTCTCTTGCGTGCTCGCGGCATTCCCGCATGGTATTTGATGAGCATACGTTCATTATTACCGATTCCGTTTTAAAAGAGCTTGAATCGTTCGCTCACTATGATGATCTCTTAGGAATGAAAGCGAAAGAGCTCTTAAAAAGAAAGTTTCGTGTAAGGAAGCCAAGGACTTGCATCGCTCTCGGCCTTGCATTGGCGGAGACTGAGGTCTTTATGCTCGCAAAGGAAGAGAAGCTGCCTGCTCTTACCGATGATGTCCATGCGGCACGTGTCGCTTATGAGCGATTACGGTTGCGGACAAGACCGAGCTTCTCTCTTCTTTTCTTATTGTACAAAAATGGGAACATTAAAAAAGAGGATCTTCTCATCGATATGCAAGCAATACTCCGCACTAGGGGCTGGCTTGGTGGGGCACTTTGGAGGTACGTGCTTCATATGATGGAACAACTGGAATGAAACTCAGCATTGTCGTTTCGGAATTATCACCATAACACTTAAATAGAAGGTATACTTCTGGTATATCTATGGTTACATTAAAAAACCGCCTGTCAACCATCAAAGTGAAAATTCCCGAAGAGCTCCTCAACGACCTCGATCTTCTGATTAAAGCAGGCATCTATGGGAATAGGAATGAAGCTATCAGGGAAGCTATCAGGCATAATCTGGGGGAGTCGCATGAAGCTGGTTAATGTGAGCGTGCCAAAAGAGCTTGAAAAGAGAATGGCGCGGCTTGCACAAAAAGAGTACCGTTCTACAGGGGAGTTTGTCCGTTCATCGATTGTTCGGCTTTTGTCGCGACATGACCTCCTCCCCCACGCGGCAAAAATCGACCTGTTGAGAAAGATGGCACGCCAGCGAATGCAGAAACGAAAAGAGCTGTTTGAGCCTGAAAAAGAGTTAAGGGAACTTAAAAAGGCCAGAGAAAGAGTGTACCATGCGCGCCGTTCTTGATTCCAATATCTTTATCTTTGCGCTGCGAAGCGACAAGGAAGTTTTTGCGGAAATTTTAAAATTTGCTGGAATGCGGTTTAACTGTTTTATTCCCCGAATGGTTTTTTACGAGGTTTTTGAACGGTTAAAGAGCCTTGAAGGCAAGGATTTTGCGGCTTTTGCAGCCCATACCATAAAATCATTAAACCTTGAAATAATTGCCGATGAGCTTATCCCCCACGAGCTGATTGAGAAATACCATAAAAGAGGCGCAAAAGAAGGGGACGGAGTCATTGCCGCATTTGCTGAGTGGATTAAAGCAGACTGCTTAGTCACAGAAAACAGGGATTTCTTAAAAGAGATGCGGACTGACTTTACGACACTAAACGCAGAAGAATTTATAAGATTAATACTCAAGTGATGAAAATGAAACTCGGCATCGTCGTATCGGAATACTATTGGGAAAAGGTGACGGGCAAGATGCTGGACGTGGCGCTTTTGGCAGCAAAGGATGCCGGTGCTCTTGCTGATGTTGTGAAAGTGCCTGGGAGCTTCGACATTCCGCTTGCGGCGAAGAGGCTGCTGCAGCGCAAGGACATCGACGGCGTCGTGACGCTCGGGGCGGTTGTGCAGGGCGAAACAGCCCACGACGAGGTAATCGCCCACGCGGTCGCAAAAGCGCTCACGGAGCTGTCGCTGGAATTTGGGAAGCCTGTCGTGCTTGGGGTGAACGGCCCGCGGATGACGATGGAGCAGGCAATTGCGCGGATCGGGAGAGCGGCAGATGCGACGAAGGCGTGCGTGGAGCTCGTGAAGCGGCTGCGGGAGCGCTGAGAAGAGGAAGATTTATAAAGTATTACGTATTACTTAAAAGTATTACCATGCCAACGCTCACCCAAAAAAGCCAGGTCACCATCCCCAAACAGATACGTGAAGCGCTGGGGGTCGGGCCCGGTGATGAGGTGGAGTTCGGGGTTAACAACAGCACGGTCGTTCTGCACAAGAAAAAGAAGAAACTGCCCCTTGATAAATGGGTGGGCTATCTTGGAAGGCTTAAGACGGATGAGGTCATGGCAGAGCTCCGATGATAACGGCCGTTGACACCAACATCCTTCTCGATGTGCTTGGCAACGATCCGCGGTTTGGCGGTCTGAGCGGAGAACTCCTCGAAAAGCACGCGGCTGAGGGAGCACTTATCATCTCCCCTGTGGTGTACACTGAGCTGCTTGTTTTCTTTTTGCGCAAGCACGAAACCAGCATCGCGGTTTCAAAATTGAACGAGTTTCTCCGTGACATGGGTGTTCGCGTGATAAACTTCGATGAGCGCGATCTTGCGCTTGCCGCAGAAGCGTGGGCAGCATTCAGGAATGATCGAGGCATACGCTGCCCGCGCTGCAGCAAGGAGCAGGCATTCTCCTGCAGGGGGTGCGGCTCAAAACTTTCCTGGAGAAACCACATCGTCACCGATTTCCTGATTGGCGCTCATGCGCAGAACCACGCAGAGTACCTCGCGACGCGCGACCGCGGCTATTACAAAAAGTACTTCAAGGTGAAGGTCGTGTGACGACGCGATGGCTGCTGATGCGCCCAAGGTGCGCGTTGGAATGGTAAAAACGACGCAGGCGCTCCGTGCGCAAAAAGAATGAAAGCGCTCACTGAAGACGGCATCGGGGCGTACCTTCGCTCCAATGCGCTTATCACCCATGAAGAAGGGATCCGCATCAGCTCGATTCCGAGCAACGTCAACCGCATCTTCCGCGTGAAGACCGCGTCGCAGACGCTTATCGTGCGCCAATCGCTTGGGAAGCTGCCTCGTTTTCCGCACATCTCCCTCAATCCCCGCCGGACACAAACTGAGTACAAGGCCATAAGGAGATTTCGCCTCCTGAGCGGCTCGAGGAGCGTCCCCGTCCCCATTCTTTACGATAAAGAGAACAGCATCCTGGTGTTCCGCTCTGCGCCGGAAGGGGCGCGCCTGCTCACCGCCGATCTCTTGCGGGGGAACGTCGACGACGAGGGGAAGCCCGAAGGGGCCCAGGTCGATCGTCTCGACGGCCGGAGTCGATTCGTCCGGAAGGCCCTTGAGCGTGAATTCAGTGATCGGACAGCATTCGAGAAGCTCAAAATCGGCTTGTACTCCGAGGCGATGAGGGGCGCAGAAACGCGAGCGACTGTCCGCTCCGCACTTGATCACATTATCAGTGAAACGCTCAGCCGAAGGATCGCGCTCGTCCACGGCGACACCAACCCCAAGAACATCCTCATCTTTAATGCCACGTTCATGCTCATCGACTATGAGCTGGCGCACTACGGTGACCCGGCATTTGACGTCAGCAACCTCCTTGCCCATTACCTGCTTTCTGCGTTGATCAATTTCAGGGATCGCAGGGCGTACTTAGGTGCAATAATGGGCGGCTGGGAAGCATACGAGAAAGCGTCGGCGATTCCGGACGTGTCGCTCTCCGCCATTATCCCTCATTTCGGACCGGTTCTCTGGGGGCGGGCGTTCGGAGAGGCTCGCGTGCCGTTTCTCCATGAGCGGGTGAAGAAGAGCATTTCTTCTGTTTCGCGAAGGATTGTGACAGAAAACTTTACGCACCTTGATGAGATATTTGCTCTTGTGGACGCGCAGGAGGATGGTCTGGCGAAGGTGCCGCCGGTAAACATACAAAAAGCACTCAAAGGCCCGTTGTTTTAAAAAGAGTTTAAAGACAGGGACTTGGTAGAGGTTGACGCAACGAAAGGAATTGTGAGAAGGATAGGTTAGTATATTCTTCCTCTCTTATCGAATACGCGAACTTTCAGGATTTTATTTTCAAAGCTTATATCAATGAGCGCGCGATAGTCTCCAATCCGTAACTTGTAATAATCGCCCTCAAAATGCTCAAGATACTTGAATGGGTCAAGAATGACTTCATCAAACTTAGAAAGAATACGTTCGGCCGTCAATCGTGGAAGCTTCTCAACAAATTTTGCTGCTTTCGGATGCCAAGAGATCTCCCAGGTCATCGGAGAATGCGCTTTTTTAGCTCGTGATGTGGGATATACTGTGAGTCGTGGGTTTTGCGTGCTTCTTCCAATGCCTGTTGCGCATGGGCGTTTAACTTACCTTCTTCAGACAGGATATGCTTGATAACTGCTACATCCTGTTTCAGCTTTTCCAAGTCTTTCTCCCTATGCTTGAATAATAATGCCATACGGAGCATATTTGCATAGGTATTTAAATAGCTTTGCGCGGGTTTATCATATGAACCATGAACTCTTTATGCGCCCTGCATTGGCACTGGCGTATTCTCAGCTTGGCAACGTGAGCCCGAATCCCTCCGTGGGAGCCGTGATTGTTCGTGACGGAAAAATAATCGCGGAAGGCGTGACGCAGCCCCCCGGCGGCAGCCATGCGGAGCTCGAGGCGCTGCGCGGAGCGGGTGAGAAAGCGCGTGGCGCAACGCTGTACGTGACGCTGGAGCCCTGCTGCCACGCGGACAAGCGGACGCCGCCGTGCGTTGATGCAATCATCAAAGCAGGAGTCAGGCGGGTGGTGATAGGGACGCGCGACCGGAATCCCGCAGTGAACGGCAAGGGCATCGCCGCGCTGAAAAGAGCAGGCATTGATGCTGTTGAAGGGGTGCTGGAAGCGGAGGCGAAGAAAGCGCACGAGTTCTTCTTCCACTGGATTGCAACAAAGCGGCCGTTTGTGACGGTGAAGGCAGCAATGACACTTGACGGCAAGATGAGCTGGGGTGATGGGAAGCACAAGAAGATCAGCGGCGAGGAGGCGCAGCGGCTCGCGCACCTGATGCGGAGGCAGCATGATGCGGTGCTGGTCGGCATAGGAACGGTGCTGAAGGATGATCCGCAGCTGACGTGCAGACTGGTTAAAGGAAGGAATCCTCTGCGGGTAGTGCTTGATTCGCGGCTGCGCATCCCTCCCGGCGCACGGCTGCTGAACGAGGAAGGGAAAACGATTGTTTTTTGCACCGGCGCTCATGACCGCGAAAAGAGAATGAAGCTGGAAAAGCGATGCGAGGTCATTGCAGTGGCGGCAGGACGGAAAGGAGTTGAGCCTGGCGCGGTGCTTGAGGAGCTTGGGAAACTCGGCATCACGAGCGTCCTGGTCGAAGGAGGAGCGGCGGTGATCGCGTCATTCCTCAACGGGAGGCTTGTCAGGAAATTTGTGTTCTTCATCGCGCCGTTCCCGCGGCAGGATGGGAAAGGGTTTTTTGAGCTGCTCGACGGAAAGGTTTTAATGCCGAAAGAGCTTACTGCCTCTCCGGCAGGGGAGGACGTGCTGGTCGAGGGCTATCCATGAAAACGACGCAGATCGAGGACGCGCTGGAAGAGATCCGTGCAGGCCGGATGCTCCTCATCCTCGATGATGCGGAGCGGGAGAATGAAGGCGACCTGTTCGCGGCGGCGGAGCGGGTGACGCCGGAGCACATCAATTTCATGGTGACGCATGGCCGCGGCATCGTGTGCATGCCCCTGACGGAAGATCGTGCTGCGGCGCTGGGCATCGTCCCGATGGTCGCTGACGAGCAGAACAGGGAGCGGGAGCGGTGCCGCTTCGGCGTGAGCATTGACGCGCTGCAAGGGATAACCACCGGCATCTCCGCACAGGACCGCGCCACGACGATCCGGAAGGCGATGCAATCGGCTGCGCAGCCAAGCGACTTCCGAAGGCCAGGGCATGTGTTTCCGCTCATTGCGCGCACGGGCGGCGTTTTAACACGGCGCGGCCACACGGAGGCTGCTGCTGATCTTGCGCGCCTCGCAGGCCTGGCTCCTGCAGGTGTCATCTGTGAGGTGCTGAACGGAGACGGGACGGCGGCGCATGGCGCTGATCTCGCCGCGTTCGCCGAAAAGCACCATCTTGCCCTTGTGAGCATCGCAGACATCGTCCGCCATCGGGTGCGGCATGAGCTGCTGCTGATGCACGCTGCCGCGGCTAATCTGCCGAGCGTCCACGGCCAGTTTACGCTGCATGCCTATACGAACACCCTCACCGGAAACGAGGAATACGCGCTTGTCAAGGGCGATGTCGCTGGGGAGAGCGTGCTTGTCCGTGTCCATTCCGCCTGCTTCACCGGCGAGGCGTTCGGCTCTTTGCGCTGCGACTGTGACGAGCAGCTGCAGACTGCGCTGTGCGCCATTGAGAAAGCTGGTGCGGGCACCCTTATCTATCTGCAGCAGGAAGGACGAGGCGTCGGCCTGCTGAACAAGATGAGGGCGTACCAGCTTCAGGATGAAGGACTTGACACGGTTGAGGCGAACATGGCGCTGGGGTTTGCTGCTGACGCGCGTGAGTACTGGGTCGCGGCCCAGATCCTGCGCGCATTGGGGGTGCGCTCCGTTAAGCTTATGAGCAATAATCCGCACAAGGCAGAGGCGCTCGCCGCACTCGGAATTACGGTCACAGAGCGCGTCCCCCTCGAGAGCATGCCGACGCAGCACAACATCCAGTATCTTGAAACAAAGCGGCTCAAGATGGGGCATGTGCTTGATGTGAAAGAGAAGCTGCTGTTCTTATGAAAAAAGTGATGGCCATGGGCACATTCGACGTGCTGCATGCGGGGCATCTTGCCTATCTTGCGCAGGCAAAACGCCAGGGTGATGAGCTCATTGTGGTTGTTGCGCGCGACGCAACGGTCGAGCGGGAGCGCGGAAGGAAGCCGCTGCATGATGAGCGCGAGCGGCTGCGTGCGGTGCAGCGGGTTGAGCTTGTTGATGAAGCGGTGCTGGGAAATGCGGGGGACAAGCTGGCAATCGTGGAGCAGATTATGCCCGATGCCATCTGTCTTGGCTATGACCAGGCCGTTGATGAGCACGCATTGCGGCAGGCGCTGCGCGAGCGGGGTCTTGGACAGGTCCGGATCCTGCGCATGAGGCCGTTCAAACCGGAGAGGTACAAGTCGAGCATCCTTAAGGAGAGGATGATGAATGAAGACTCATGAGACAGGGCGAGGAACGGAGACAGGTTTTGCGACAGCGAAATTGAGTCTCATGGGTTAGACTATCCTACAATTCGGGATAATAGCAAATTGCAAGTAAAAAGCTTGTAAATTTTTGCAATTTGCTATAAGATGGGAAAAAGAAATGTTAATTCTCTGT
>CAYYLB010000022.1:0-16587 GCA_964472345.1 uncultured Methanosarcinales archaeon | reverse complement strand
CCTTTCCCCGAGGTGCCATCCCAGGGATCAAGATATTTGCTGAAGTCGCCCGCGGGCAGCTTGACCACGACCTTCACCCCTTTCCCGTCCACAAACTCGATTTCGCCCAGCTTGCGGTCAAGCGCTTCCTTGAGCTTCGCCATGATGTCTGCATCTGAGAGGAGCGTGTCCTGCAATCCGAGGAGATCTTTGACTGACATGGCTGCTCTGGAGGGGCCCTCCTTTATAAGCTTTACGGTTTTTCACCACTATATAGTTAATATGTTTAATATTTGATAGAGAATCCGGAAAACGCCCCCGTGAAGGGCTCCCAGGCTATCGCAACGTGTGCGACGGCTGCATGCCGCGGGCCCTGCCTGCACAAAGCGATGAGCTTCCCGAGCAGCGCTTCTTCCCCTTCCGCAACGATTTCAACGCTCCCGTCCGGCGTGTTCCGAACCCAGCCGCTCACGCCAAGACGGAGCGCCTCCTGGCGCGCATAGGAGCGGAAGCTGACGCCCTGCACGTCCCCGGAGATGGTGAGATGCACACGCCTGTTCATCGGCGGTACGTGAAGTGCTTCCGGTATTTATCGGTTGCTCCCCTGAGAGGCTCAAGAACCCATTCCACCAGCCGCCGCGTCTCATACTCATCCGGCGTGTGGATGCTCTCATGGATGTCCGTCACGTAGCCCTGCCAGGTTCCGATCAGATCCTCGCGTCGGTGGATCCTGCCGTCGCTCGGAATGGTTGTCCAGCCGTAGAGGCCCTCGTTCCCGGAGCGGGGAAAGCTCTCGATGCGGCTGCAGGGGATGCCTGCGGTGAAATCGTCGCGCTGCTCATGGAAGCGGACGAGGTACGCGGTTTCCGTGCCCCGCCCGTAGCTTGCTGCGGTGGAAACGGCATCCCCGCCGGAGATAGGATGATGGGTCGTCGCCTCGCCAGCCACGGCTCCGCTGCCTGCCGCAGTTCCTGCTTCCGGTGCCCGCTTGCGTGGGCCTGCCGCGGCGCCCGGTTGGCGTTCAGCGGCAAAGATGACCATCACTAATAGGAGAGCGGCCCCATCCAAAAAGCGTCCTGCGTTTTGCGCGACAGCCACACCGAGGTCGGTTCAGCGTCGGTCTTGCTTGGCTTGCAGTACCAATGGGCTGATTGACGCCACCCCCGATTATCTTTACATCGCCCGCGGATCTTTTACGTTCAGCCCGGGGATTGTCGGATAAACCGTATCCGTGCTCACGAGCAAGTCCTGATGAACGAGCGCAAAGGCGGCATGGACGGAATCGAAAATATTGAGTTGCGGATGCTCCCGGAGCAGTTCCTGGCTCTTGGATAACACCCTTTCATCGAAAGGCAGGAGGTTAATCATGAGCTTCTGAACCGCAGAAAGGACCTGCAGGGCCTCTTGCCGGGAATACTCCCGCTCGAGAACCAGCTGCGCTTCAATGATGGCAAATACCGATGTCCGTGCGGGTTGAATCTTGTCAATGCTGACATGCTTTTTCAGCCAATCCTCTTTTTTCGCCAGGGCAAGGATAATATCTGTATCAAGATACATGGCTTTTTTGGCCTCGCAACAGCCCTTCTCTTATTTCGCTATAGGCATAGTCTTCGGCCCGCCGGTGGGTGCGCTTCGACAGCAATACAACCAAGCGGGCGCCAAATTTCAGGGCCTCGCTCCGGCTGGTGAATTCGCCGCCCTCGACCAAAGAATCAATTTCCTGCGCCAGCCCAATCGGCAGGGGAACCTGAACGAGTTTTCTGCTTATCATGTATACCCGGATATACACTGAGTATATAAAATTTACGGCACGTGAGGCTGGAGCACGGCGTAGCCGATCACCGCATCAACCACTGCACCGGCAAGAAAGCCGAGCCCTGCCGCCTTGCTGATGAAGAAGGTAATGACAATGAGGAGCAGGGAGATGCACGCGCTGAGAGCAAGCGCTCCTGTTGCGCTCACGCTGAGCAGCGGAACGGCAAAGAGCCAGACGAGCGTCGCGACACGGGGAAGCAGGAGGAGGCCGATCAGGAAAGCGACGAGCTTGCCGAGCGCACTCATTGGTCCATCACCACCGCCTGCCCAGGATGAAGAAAGCAGCTGCGAGCAGTGCGCTCAGCGCAATAACAGCATACAGCAGCATCTTGTCGTTCCCGAACCCGAACGGGATGGGCCCGATGAAGCCGCCGAGCGCGACCTTGGTGCCTGCATTCTCGCCTGCCTTTCCATCCCGCGCGGCGAGCAGCATGCCGATGAAGACGATGAGGATTCCAACAAAGACGACGGCGATGCCGAGGGGGATGAGGTTAATGGGTTTCATACGATGGTTGACCGGAGTTGACTGCGGCGACATCTGCTCCCGAGGATGCTGGGCGCCGTTCATATAAGTCCTGCAGCTGCCGTGCAGCGATGATGTCGATAAAGTTAGGCACTTTCGCCCTTTTCCCCAGAGCAGCCCTAATCAAGTCGTACTGCGCTTTGACTTGTTCCGCAGTAACCTCGGGATTTTCACGAACAATTTTTGCGATAAGCGTCTCTATGTTACCACGAGTCCCTGCCATAGCACCTGAGTGAATACTTCCACCCCCTCTGCCAGAACTTTTTCACCATTAATAAACCTTTTTGTGCGCAGCTTAATATACCCGCTTGCCCATTCCGATGATGTGGTTTCAGCACCCATCGACAGGATCATCACCGAAATGCCTGCGCCGGAGCTGATCGACGGCAGGCACGGCCCGATTGCTTACGTTTGCAGCCACGGATTGCGCGAGCCGCCCAATGAGGATGCGCTCTACCTGAACACGGCAGCGGACATCTTCGCGGTCGTGGACGGCATGGGCGGCTATGAACGCGGCGAGGTAGCAGCGCGGATTCTCGCGGAGGCGTGCCAGGCGATGGCGCGGAAGCTCCACTGGCTCACGGGGGCCAGCGCAGCAGCGCTGCAGGATGACGCCTATCGGCGTATGAAAGAAGCAGGCCTGGGTGAGGGTGGCGCGTGCTATGCCGCCTTCCAGCTGGTGGGCAGTCAGCTCCACGTTGCGCACGCGGGAGACGTCAAAGTAGTTGTGCTGGACGAGCGGGGCATCCCATTATTTGAAACGCGTGATCATCGGCTTTACTCATA
This sequence comes from uncultured Methanosarcinales archaeon, assembly GCA_964472345.1. Lineage (GTDB taxonomy): Archaea > Nanobdellota > Nanobdellia > Woesearchaeales > JAGLXL01 > CAYYLB01. Next base: position 13,484 of record CAYYLB010000022.1, on the reverse strand, counting down.
CGTGAGCAATGCGGTCACCGGCATTTCTCCCGGCGAAGTTTGTTACCAGCAGCAGAACATAAAGAATGGCTACCGCATCATCGCGGCGTCCGACGGGTTATGGAACATCCTGTCCGTTCCGGAAGCTGCGAAGGTTGTGAGAAGCAGAGAGCCGCTGGCTGCGCTATGTGCATTGAAAAAGAAAGCCCTCAACCTGCAGGAGGAATGCAGCGCGGAGGACAACATCACCATCCTTCTGCATGACATTTCCATGGCACCGCCGTCCCGAGAGAAGCAACAGGTTTATAAGATTCTGAGGCATCGCCGCCGTGAAAGAAAACCGGTAAAAGAGGCCGCATGAAAAACCAGGAAATCGCGCAGATCCTGTCCCACATAGCCGGGCTGCTCGAGATGCAGGGCGTGCCGTTCAAGCCGAGGGCGTATCAGAAAGCAGCGCGCACGGTCGAATCGCTCGCTGAGGACATCGCTGAAGTCTGGAAGCGCGGCGGGCTTGAGGAACTGCCGGGCATCGGCGCAAGCATCACGGAGAAAATCGGAGAGCTGCTGAAAACCGGCAGGCTGCGCTATTACGAGCAGCTGAAGAAGCAGATGCCCATGGACGTCGACGCGCTGCTCGGCGTTCCCGGGCTTGGGCCGAAGCGGATCAAGCTGCTGTACGACAAGCTTAGGATAAGGAATCTCGCGGAGCTCGGGAAGGCTGCACAGGGGCACAAGATACGGGAGCTCGAAGGGTTTGGCGCGAAAGTCGAGGAGGACATCCTCAAGGGCATTGCGATCGCGCAGCAGCGCGGAAAGCGGTTCCTGCTCGGCTCTATCATGCCGGCCGCGGAAGAGCTGCGCTCCAGGCTTGCTGCGCTGCACTCCGTGGCCGACGTGGAAATAGCGGGCAGCTACCGGAGGAGGCAGGAGAGCATCGGTGACCTTGACATCCTTGTGACCAGCGCGAAGCCGCAGGAGGTCATGGATTTTTTCGTGAAGATGCCTGAGGTGGCTGAGGTGCTTGCGCACGGCGCGACGAAAAGCGCAGTCAGGCTTCACAGCGGCCTCCAGGTGGATGTGCGCGTCCTGAAGGAAAGGGACTATGGGAGCGCCTTGCAGTACTTCACCGGCAGCAAGGAGCATAACGTCGCGCTCCGCACGCTGGCGCTCAGCAAGGGCTACACCCTGAGCGAGTACGGGCTGTTCGCGCTCAAGGGAAAAAAATGGGTTGCCGGCAGGACAGAAGAGGAGATCTACCGGAAGCTCGGGCTGCAGCGGATGGAGCCGGAGCTGCGCAACAACACGGGTGAGCTTGAAGCTGCTGCGAAAGGAAAGCTGCCGAAGCTGATCGCGTACGGCCAGGTGGCTGGCGACTTCCAGACGCAGACGGAGTGGAGCGATGGATCGGACAGCATCGAGGCACTGGCACGATATGCGCAGCAGTTGGGGCTGAAATTTGTTGCCATCACCGACCATGTTGGCCAGCTTGCCATCACGCACGCACTGGACGAGAAGCGCTTGCTCAAGCAGATGCAGGAGATTGACAAGCTCAGCAGGAAGCTTGACATCCGGATTTTCAAAGGCGCGGAGGTGGACATCCTCAAGAACGGAAGGCTTGCGCTCAGCAGGAAACTGCAGAAGCAGCTTGATGTTGTGCTCGGCAGCGTGCATCTGGCAACCAAGATGACTGAGCAGGAGATGACGAAGCGCATCTGCTCCGCGCTTGAGAATGACCAGGTGCACATCCTCGCGCATCCCACCGGAAGGCTGATCCAGCGGCGCGAGCCGTATGCGGTGAATCTGGAGAAGCTGTTCGACTGCGCGAAGCGCACCGGCACGTTCCTCGAGATCAACGGCCAGCCGGAGCGTCTCGATCTGAAGGATGTCCATATCCGCGCGGCAAAGGAAGCCGGCTGCCGGTTTGCCATCAGCACCGACGCGCACGCGAAGAGCCAGCTGCAGTACCTTGAGCTGGGCGTTGCGATGGCACGGCGCGGCTGGCTGGAGGCGAAGGACGTGCTGAACACGCTGAAGGTGAAGGAGATTGAGAAGGTGCTGCGACAGAAATGAAGAGACTGCACTCCTTCTGATACAGAGGCTGCGCCACAGAAAAAGATTTATATGGACCTCTGGCAGACAAGATGCATGCCTCTGTTCCCATTGCTTCTGCGGAACCGGCGGGTGGGCGTCTTCCGTCCCGATGAACCACCGCTGGAAGAGATTCTCGCAACGATAGGCTGGGAACCGAAGCCGGGGAATGAGCACTATTTTACATTGGGAAGAGAAGGAACGGAGGATACTGAACAACAGAAGCCGCCGTATCGTGGAAGGCTTGTTTCTCTTTTCGAAAAGCTTGTGGTCGCAGTAAAACCGTCCAGTGGAAGGAAAAATTATACCACTCCTCAGGCATACTCGCTTTCCAGGCCAAGCGTCGTTGTCGACGCAGTCAATGCTGCCCTCCTCGATTTTTATTCTGAACAGAATCCTGACATGCGGGCTGCTCTCAAAAAAAAATTTGACGGAGGCAAAATTTTCTACGTTGTTACAGAGGCTATCGACAACAGCCGGGAGCATGTACCAGAATCAGATACATTCTCCATCGGCCTCTGGCTTGGAAGAAATGGCATCTGTCTAGGGTTTTACGATGGCGGAACTTTCTTCGCCCGACCAGAAATTAAAGCGACATTTGAAGGGGATAGTTATGACGCCCTCGAAACAAACGTCAAAATTATTATTGATAAAAAAACAGCAAAAAAAGATGATGCAAAAGCTCTCACAAGCGGTGAAGAGCGTGAGTCGATGCACAAAGGCCTCCTCCTCATGCACAAATATAGCGATCAGCGCTGTATCGAAGTAAGGCGGCGGGATGGGACAGCGCTTGTTGTTTTATATTGTATGCTGGCCTATAACCGGCTTTTTCCTACAGCAGTACCAGCCCGGCGATAACAAGAAAAATCCCAAGAACAATCGCCCCCCACGCGAGCTTCTCGTACAATGTGAGCTGCGCGGCGTACGCCTTCAGCCGCGCGCCAAGCTGGCCGATGCCGGCGGCTGCCGAAGAACGGTCAAGCCTCATCCGCGCCTTTCACTCCTTTTGCCGCTGACGGCTTTTTTTCGCCCTTCCGCCGCTTTGGCGCCGCCTCACCCAGACTGGCGCTTCCTGCAGGAGGGGGAGCAATTGCCGATGCCTTCTCCGCCGCCTCTTCGAGAGTTCCCGGAGAGGCAGGCTCCTTGCCCTTCGCAGCGGCAGGAGCTTTCGCTTCCGTTGCTTTCGCTTCCTTTGCCGGCTTCTTCTGCCTGCCGCCGATCAGCTTCTCCTTCAGCCCTTCGAGCGCGCCTTTCTTCTCCTCCTTCTTCGGAGCCTCGAGCGCAAAGCCAAAAAGCTCAGCGCGGACAACACCGTCATCGTCTTTGATGGCCGTCACCTTCACATGGTGCGGCGGCTTCTTGATGCCGCGCTCCCAGATCGCCTCGTTCAGGTGGCTGCCGAGCTTGACCTGCTCGCCCTTCATATGGCGCATGAGAAACTGGCGCACTGCAGCAACCGCTTTCTTGGCGCGCTTGTAGGGGGGCGCCTTCAGCCACTCCCTTCGCAGCGGGACATTGTAAACGCGCTCAAGTTTCACCATACATCATCACGCCTTCGTCTTCGTCCTTCGCCAGCTTCTTTTCACGGCGGTATGCCGTCCGGGATGCACGCGCCGCGTCTTGCCGTACTTCTTGGGCACGGTCCAGAACGGAGCCCAGCGCGTCTGCTTGTTGCGCTTCGCAAGCCGCTTCTTCCGTGCCGGATGCTTGTACCGTGCCATGGTTATCTTCTGATGATCCTCATCTCGCGCTTTTTGCCAAGCTGCTCAAGGATCTTCCGCAGCAGCGCATCATCGACCTGCTGCACACGCCCCTGCTGGAGCAGCTGCGCCAGGACAACTATCAGCTGCGCCGCGAGCTGCGGCTGCGCTGCCCTTATGTTCCCGTAGCGCGCAAGCGCCTCTTTCGAGAAGAGCTGCTTGATCGCCTGCTCAGCCTGTGCGAGCTGCTGCTGCGCTTCCTGCTGGTGCTGCGCCTGCGACTGCAGCTCCTCGAGCTTCCGCCACCGCGCCTCGTCGAGCGGGCTCATTGCTTTTTCCGGATCCGCTCTCCTTTGGGCGAGAGTTCAGGGTTCCCGCCCGGCGCGGCAGGCTCCGCCTTCACTGTCACGAGCTCAATCGCCCGGCTGCGCTGGCGCGGCCCCTCCTTGATCATCTGTGCTGCGATCTTGTCGAGCAGAGACTTGCCCTTATCAGTGATTTTCCTGCCCTTGTGGACCCCCTTGGTGACCGTGAGCAATAACCCTGCCTGCTCAAGCTGCTGCAGCACCTTCCTGATGACGGCTCCGCTGCCTTTGTAGAAATGCTCAGGCTTGTAGCCGCGGCTCTTGCGTCCGCCGTACTTGGTGCGCAGCTTGCTCGTGCCGATGGGACCAAGCTTGTAGGCGCTCCGCAGCACGGCAGCGGCGCGGATATGCCACCAGCCGTCATGCGCCGGCGGCCGCTCCTTATGCCGCCCGGTTTTGGCGAATCCTGCCCAGGCCGGCGGCTTCACGGGCTGGTGCTCCTCAAGCAGCTTCGCCGCCCGCTCGATGAGCTCCGTGGCATCGACTTCCAGCGCATTGACCATAAGCGGCGAGAGCTTCCCACTCATTTATAAACGCTTCGATTCCCAAGCGGCGCCAAGCGGAGTGAACCCCGCATTGGACGGCAAAAGGCTTACCCCCCGTTCAGCAGCTGCACAAACCGCTCCACCGTCAGCTCCGGGAAGTTGCTCTTGCTCACGACAAAACGCGCGCCGGCGCTGTCCCAGAGCAGCAGCGAGCTGAGGATGGATTCCCTGCCGTTGCGGAGGATCACGTCCGGCGGGATGAAATATGACGAAGCTAGATTCTCCTTGAGCAGCTCCTTGCTCACGAGATCCGGATCAAGCTTCCCTATCCTGATCTGCCTGCCAAGCAGCCTGCACGCGTCAACGATCTCTTCCTGCCCGTCGTAGTTCATGCAGAGGTTCAGGAAAAAGCTGTCATAATCCTTCGTCTCCTCGCTCATCACGCGGATCGCCTCGACGGCCGCCTGCGGCAGGTCGTACCACTTGCCGAGGAACGTCACCTTGACTTTGTGCTGCCGCAGCAGCCCTCTGAGCGCAGGCTCCTTGGCGAATGCCGCGAACTGCCCGAGCAGGGCGGTCGCCTGCGCCGTGCCGCGCAATCCTGCCGACAGGACGAAGAATGTCATGACCGGGATGTTCATCGCTACCTGCTGCTGCACCAGCTCCTGCACCAGCGCGAAGCTCTTGAGGTACGCTTCATCAAGGGTGACGTGCTGCTCTTCAGCCCACTTCGCAACACCTTCGAGGTCGAGCGCCACATGCTTCGGCAGCGGCCATGCCCTTTTTGGCTCCTGCATCTCCGGCTCAGGCTTCTTCTTTTTAAAGAACATCCACTTTGGAATAGTAAAATGGTTAATAAATGTTTGGGGCGCCGGGGCGAAAATTTTATATACTTGTTACTACTTCGTTGTTGTTAACAAGTGAGCTATCATGCTTCAGGAAGGACAGGAAATCCGGTACTACAGGAATGGCGAACTCTCGGCAGTGTATGCCGCAGAAACATCACTCTTGCTAAGTGTCGCGTACGTTGTCAGAAGGGGCCAGCCGTTCGCAGCTGCCAATGATTTCCTCTTGTTTTCCTCCACAAAAGACGGGGATGATAATAAGGTTGAAGAAGCTGTTGACGTGTTGCAAACATCCCCCATAACTGAGGTGAGATTGGAGCCGGGCGAACCCGCAACCCTCACGATCAAAACAATGAATAGTGTGTACACGATTGAATACCATCATATTGATATTGCCCGTGTCCGCCGCCTCGGGCCTGATCACCGCATCAACCGCCTGCGCAGGGACGGCTCGCTCCCCCCGTTTCCCCGCCCCGCAACGAATGCCTTTCGTAGGACTCTTGACATGCTTGTTGATGCTCTGCTGAAATAATGGTAGCCCGCCAAAAACTCTCCGTCGTGCAGCATAAACATTTATAATCAGCATTCTCATTGCCTGCTGCATGCTGCTCGAGCTCGTACTGTATGGCGTCGCCCTTGCCGCCCTGCTCGCCGCCTCCTACACCGACCTTAAAACCCGCGAAGTCCCTGACTGGCTCAGCTACGGGCTCATCTTCTCGGCGCTGGGCATCCGTGCGCTCTTCTCGCTCGGAGAACCCGACGGGAGCATCCTGCTGCGCGGCCTTGCGGGCTTCGCCGTCTTCGTGGCCATCGCCTACCTTATGTATTACACGCACCAGTGGGGGGGCGGCGACAGCAAGCTGCTCATGGGCCTCGGGGCAGCCATCGGCCTGGACTTCAGGCTCTTTCCCCCGCCGCCGCTTGCCGTGTTCTTCGCCCTCCTCATGCTCGCAGGCGCCGCGTACGGCCTCTGCTGGCTGCTCGTGCTTGCCGTGAGAAACGCACGCGGCGTCGCGAACCATTTTGGCGCCTTCACCAGGCGCGCCCAGGCGATCAGGAACGCCACCTTCATCGCCAGCGGCGTGCTCCTGCTCGCGCTCCTGCTCACCAGCGACGCATCGCTGCGGCTCCTGCTCCTGCTGCTGGTCATCATGCCCGTCGCGCTCTTCTACCTGCTCGGACTGGTGAGATCGGTCGAGGATGCGGCGCTGCGCAAGGCCGTGCGGCCGGCGCAGCTGACGGAAGGCGACTGGCTCGCGGAGGATGTTGTCGTAAAGGGAAAGCGCGTCGCGCGCGCCAGCGAGCCGGGGCTGAGCAGGGAGCAGATCGCCCTGCTCAAGAGGCTCTACCGGCAGAAGAAGCTCTCCCGCGTCGTGCTCCGGAACGGCATCCCCTTCGTGCCGAGCTTCCTGATTGCGCTGGCGGCGCTGATACTGACAGGATACGGCGGGATATAATCCGCGGGAGGCCCGGCCAAGGTGGATTAAGGGTATTTGTTTAGCACATTCGAAATTCATGAGGGAATCGCTGATGGGGCTGTATGGTCACTCCGCTTCGCTCCGTTCTCTCGTTGCGCCCGCTTCGATCGGCAACCCCCCCGCGCCGCCCTTGCTGTTTAATCCGGGCTACCGTATTAATTAAAGTATTAATTTACTAATAGATAATACAAACATTTATAAATAGTTAATACTTTTTAACATAAGATATGAATAAAGAAATACAATTATTAATAAAAATATGCAGAATTAATAAACTGGTTTTTAGCCCAGATGAGTTAGCTGCGCTTCTAAACCTAAAGTTTAGAGAAGGGGTTTACCCTTACTTAAGAAAACTAGAAGAAAAAAATTTTCTGGCTAAAGAGAGCCGAGGGACATACAAATTAAACGAGAACAATGGAAAAGTAAAAATCATAAAATTTCTGTTGAATTTGTTTGGTAGTAATGCAGATATCCTGTTCAGCATCCATACCCAGCGAATATTAGAAAGATTTAGCACCAACCCATTGCTGAAAGCCTCTCAACTCCCGCAGCATAATCTAAAAAAAATCAGAGATATTGCTAGAAAAACAAGGATTATCCACGCAACAAGAGAAGGCAACAGCGACGTTTATTTCATTCGTTCTTGGGAAGAACCGGTAAAAAAATTACTGGAGTTTTTTGATATCAAACTTAAGTTTGATGAAGATGCATTCAAAAATTATATTATTAAATCATATTCCGCTTTTACTGGGAAACAGGCAAATCTTTTCGATGACAAACAGCAGGAACTAGCAAAGCTGAATATGCAATATTATCTTGAAGGGAAAGATTTTATCTTAAATAAACTAAAGAATATTGAATCGACCGAAACCGCTATTCTGGATATCTTAACCAAAGAAAAGCTAAAGAGATTTACTAATCCATTTGAAATAACTAAAAAAATAAATGAATGGAAAATAAAATATGTCTACAACACAGATAAGATAGAAGGAAATGCTCTTACTTTTGAAGAAGTAACTACTGGACTTACGAAAGGGTGGGAAGGGATAAAAAAGGAAAAAAAAGATATATTGGAAACAGAGAACTCGAAAAAAGCTGTTGAAAATATCTTTGATACGGCTCATGAACTTACTTTAGAGTTCATCAAGCAGCTTCACTTGATAACCCAACAAGGAATTGATGAGAATGCCGGTAGTTACAAACTAGAGGAAAATTGTATTATAGATTCTAATGGCACGCTCGTGGATACTACAACGCCAATGCAATTTGTAGATGAGAGGCTAAAAGATCTTATAAAATGGTATTCGGAGAATGAGAAGAAACTACACCCTTTTGTACTAGCAGGCATTTTTCATAATCAATTTGTGTATATTCACCCTTTCTCTGATGGCAACGGCAGAGTCTCGAGATTGCTCTTAAATTTTATATTGATTAAGCATGCTTTTTTTCCGGTAATCATCTATAATGATGAGAAGCATAAATATTATAACGCTTTGAGGCAGTCCAAAGATGGAGATATCAAACCGTCAATTATGTTTTTATCAGATATATATCGGACTCAATTAGAATTATTTTAATCGCAGGCGTTCGACCTTAGGCTGCTAAACGCCACGTGGGCAGGCTCTAAGGTATTCTCCTCAGCTGCCGAAGCCGGTAATCGCGGCCTTTCTTCTGCGGCGGTTTCTCTTCCGGCGGCTCCGGCTCAGCGAGCACGACCTCTTTCCGTTCCGTCTCGAACGCGCCGGGGCTGATGCCTTCCGCCTGCTCCTTGACCTGCGCGAGCGCGATGTCCATCTCATCGTCGCTGTACTTCTTCGGCTGCCATTCCAGCCGCAGGCCATCCTGCTCGGCGCGGGGTATGATGTGCAGCGCGAAATGCGGGATCGTCTGGCCGGCAGGGATTCCATTCTCGATGATCACATTGCTGCCCTGCGCGTTGAGCGTCTCGAACAGCGCAATGCTCAGCTTGTTCGCAACGACGAACGCATGCGCAATGACCGGATCAGGGACCTGCTCCATGATGGGAAAATGCCCGAGCGTGAAGAGGAGGATGTGCCCGGGAGCTGCAGGCTTGCGATGGAGGACCGCAAGGAGCTTGTCATCGTGATACAGCTCATCACCCTCAAGCGTGCCGGCGGCTATCCCGCAGAACTCGCAGCTGCTCATGAGAACAGCCCCGCAATGTCGTCCAGGCTCACGTCGGCCGGCTTCTTCCGCTTCTCGCGCTCCTCCGCAAGCCGCTTCTTTTCCTTTGCAGGCGCTTTTCGCCCTGTCCTGGCAGGCCTGCCTGTGTGCTGCTGCCCTGCGGCGCTCTCCGGCCGCTCCTGCTGCCCGCCTGCCGCTCCCGGCTGCTCCCCGACGCCAGCCGCCGGCTGCTTCTCCTTCACCATCTCTTTCCTGATGCCAAAGAGCTTGTTGACCTGGGCGAGCAGCGCTTCCTGAAGCTGCGCGAGCTGATTGTCATCCATCTGCCGCTGCGGCACGGTGATGCCGAGCTGGTCATTCTCTGTCCGAGGGATGATATGGATCATCAGGTGCTGCGCCCGCTGCCCGGCGGCAAGGCCGTTTGCGATGAACACCGTCGTTCCCTGCGCTTTGAGCGCCTTGAGCAGCACGCGCGACAGGTGCTTCGCGACGATGCCGAGATGGCCGATGTCCTGCTCCGGCACCTGCGGCATGATGGCATAATGCTCCTTGGGCAGCAGCAGCACATGGCCGAGCGCCGCGGGGTTGATATCAAGGATCGCGATGCTGCGCTCGTCCTCATAGAGCTTCTTGGCCTGCATCTTGCCCGCGACAATCTGGCAGAAAATGCACTGCTTCTTCTGGAACTCCCGCAGCTCCTCGGGATTCATTCCCTTGAGCTTCTCCATGAGCGCACGGCGCTGCTCCTCGCTCATCTCAGCCATAATGGCAGACACACTCCTTGCTTATTTAAACGCTTCGATTTCATCGGCGGCGTGGTTCTGCGAGGTGCACCAGCAGCTGGCGCCAGGCGAACCGCGCAACGGATGCCTCTACAGCGACTCTCCCCCGTCAATAGCATACTGCCCGCCCGTGATGTAGGCAGCGTCGCCGGATGCAAGAAAGAGCGCGAGCTTAGCCACTTCCTCCGGCTTCGCAGCGCGTTTCATCGGGTTCTGCTGCAGGTAGTTCTCCATCTCCTCACGCGAAGCGAATGCGTTCCGCAGCATCGGCGTGTCCACCGGGCCAGGGAGGATGGCATTCACGCGCACCATGCCGGCGTATGCCTTCGCCAGGCACCGTGTCAGCATGAGCAGCGCAGCCTTTGACGAGCAGTAGGCTGCCGACTCCGCCTCCGGCACGATTGCGAGCTCCGACGCGATGTTGATGATGGTCCCCTTGCTTTTCCTGAGCAGCGGAAGCGCGTGCCGGGACAGCAGGTAGGCTGCACGGAAATTCACGGCGAAGACGTCGTCGAGCTGCTGCGTCGCGGTTTCCTCCACCGGCGTACGAAAGTAGACGCCTGCGTTGTTCACGAGTATGTCAAGCTTCCTGATGGCCGCCACCGCATGGGCGATCTGCCGCTCGTCGCGGAGGTCAACCCGCACGAATCGGACAGAAAAAGCAGGCTTGTTGATGTCAAAAACCGTTACGGCCGCCCCCTCCTTCGCAAAGAGCTGCGCGATGGCCTTCCCGATGCCGCTTGCGCCGCCGGTGACCAGTGCACGCTTTCCGCCGAGTTTCATGCGCCCTCCAGTTGCTGCGGGAGCTCCCGCACGGCGCTGCTCCTCGCTCATCTCAGCCATAATGGCAGGCACACTCCTTGCTTATTTAAACGCTTCGATTGCGGGGCGTTATTGAAAAGTTCAAGCGCCAGCAGGTCAAAATGCCTTGCAGTGCTCCATCGGGTGCGTCGCGAGGGGATGCACCCGAGCGGAGCGAGCGGTGTGCCAGCAATCGCGGATTGCTCCGCACCCCATACGGGAACGCAGCACTCGCGGTAAGCACATAGGGCATTTTGAAGGCGCTGACCGAGCGCGAGCGAGGACTTTTCAATAACGCCGATTGCAGGCGCTTTCTGTTCTGTGGGACTTTTAGCTTTTTTCTCACCTTCTGTCGCTTGTGGGGATTGCAGCGACCTAGTCCACTGCTCCCTCGCTTCGGATTGCTTTTTTATCCATCTTCTCACGAAGAGATAAAAAATATGCAAAGTATATAAATATTTCTATACTAACCATACATTTTATCTTTTTATAAAAAGGTTTAAGTTAGAAGAATATGCAAATATTTATATATCAAATATACTTTTTACTTTCCTATGAGGTTCAACCCATTTAATCCTTCCCAACCAGCAAGACCTGATTTTTTTGTAGGAAGAGAACCAGAGATAACAGAGTTTGAAAAGGTCTTAATTCAAACAAGGAACGGCTCACCGATGAATCTAGTCATTACGGGGAATAGGGGAATGGGGAAAACATCCCTGCTTGTGAAATTCGAGCAGATTGCAAAAGCACAAGGAGCCCTTGTTTTAAGAATGTCAAATTATGAGGGCAACATTTCAAACATACCAGAATTCTGCGATTATATCTCTTCAAATATAAAAAGAGAACTATTGAGTAGAAGACCATTTGGCGACGCCTTTAATAAATTGCAACAATGGGTGGCAACTCTAAAACCAACTATAGAATGGAATGATGTGAGTTTATCCATAGAAAAAAACCAAGTTGTTCAAGAGTTATTCAGACAACGGCTGATAAAACTATGGGAAGAAATGCAGGGAGAATTTACCTGTTGCGTATTACTGATTGATGAAGCAGATTCTTTTGAAAAAATCAAAGGGGACATATTAACCTTTATGAGGGAAGTATTCCAGCGCATAGAAAGTGAAACAAAATATTCTGTAATTTTAGCGGGAAAATTTAATTTTACTGAAAGAATGTCCGAATCTTTTTCCCCGTTAAACAGATTTTTTCCTTGCCAGAGACTGACTCCTTTAAGTCGTGATGCGATGAGAAGTTATATTATAAAAAAACTTGCGAGTCAAAGCGTAACAATAGATGAAGATGCAATAACCTACTTATTAGACAAAAGTGAAGGACACCCCTATGTTCTTGTTTCAATCTCTTACTTGCTGTTTGATTCTTTGAATGAAGCTGAAGCACGCATAACGAAAGAGGTCATATTCAGGGCGAAAGAGAAAATTGATTATCGATTAGGGCAAGATTTCTTTTCCCCGATGTTTCATCCATTAACCCCCAAAGCCAGAGAAATAATAATTGCGATTGCGAAAAATGCAAAAACATTAGAATTTTCATTTAAAGATGCTGTTGAATGGTTAAAGATGCCAAGCAATTACGTCTCGCCCTACATCAAAGAATTATTAAGAAAAGGTGTATTAGATAAACCAGACAGGGGAAGATATAGGATATTTCACACGCTTTTTCTGGAGTATTTGGCATCTAAACAATCTTTGGAATAAGGTCATCTTTGCGACACCCGTTTTTAAGTCCCGAAAAAGCGACAGAACCTCGATTGCGCGGCAAGAGTGCTACCGCTTCAGAATCGGTGCGTGCTGGAGGGCGAGAAAGCTGAGCAACGGAACGGTATCCGCCACAGCAAATGGAGCTTCGCACCATACCCCCATGCATTGAATAGTTGTATTTGTTTAGCACCTTCGAAATTCATGCTCATGTCATCGATGGGGCTGCGTCCCCGTATGGGGCGTCCCCCCGCGACGCCCTCGATGATCTGCGCCGAAGGAATTTCGACCTTAGGGTGCTAAACAAATACGAATAGTTTTTTAAGCTCTCCCGTGTTTCCGGATGCATGCTCATCAGCTTCTTCGAGGAATTTCCGACGCAGGAAAACCTCACGAAGCTCAAGCTTGTCAGCTGGCCGGTGCGGCTTTATCTCGCAGCGCCAAGCCTGCGGGAATTCTCGCGCCTCTCGTCCCGCATCAAACGGCATGTCAAGGAATGCGTCTACTGGCCGACGCTTGCGCAAAGCGAAGGCTACTGGATATCACCGTTCAGCAGGCGCGCGGCGTTGCAGCGCATCTTCCGCGAGCTGCGGCATTCAACGGTGCCCGTCATGCTCGATCTTGAGCTTCCATTGCGGAATCCCCTGCTGGCGGTGTCGCAGATCCCCAACCTGCTGCGAAACAGGAAGCTCATCGACGGCTTCATCGCAGGCCACCCGCGCGTCTTTACGGCGGAATATGCCATGAACACGGCGCTTGCCGCGCTGCTTGGCCTTCACGTCGATCCGCTGCGCTTCCGGACGCACAGGATTCTGATGCTCTATCAGTCAATGCACCGCCGTGACCTCGCCAAAGCGCTTACCGCAGCGAAAAGCAACTGGGGAAACAGCTGCATCCCCGCGTTCGGGACGATTGCGCGCGGCATTCTTGGAACCGAGCCGCTCCTTCCGCCGAAGCAGCTTGCGCATGATGTGGAGCTCGCTGCATCGCTTGGCATCAGCGAAGTGGTCATCTACCGCCTCGGAGGGCTGAACGATGCGTATGTGGCAGCTCTCACCCACGCTTTAAGGCACCTGCACAAAAACGAGAAGAAGCACTAAT
>CAYYLB010000021.1:0-17538 GCA_964472345.1 uncultured Methanosarcinales archaeon | reverse complement strand
AGCCATTTTTAAAGACTTGGCTGCCCGACCAGCGAAGAGTGGGACGTTTTGGTCATTTTCCATCCGTAGAAGCGAAAAGTTTATAAGTTTTAACTCTCCTGCGGTGGTGAAAATTTAGAATGTGTGGAGAAACTTTAAATACTATGGCCAATACACTCGAAGCAAGAATGACCGGAAACAAGGGGGGGCGCAGGGACCGCAACAACAACGGAGAGTATAGGCACCTTGATGATTTCTTTGCTGATCTCAAGGAGAATCCTTCCAAGGAAATCAAAGGATCGCTCAAAAATTACGAGGAGTTCACAAAAGAGGAAAACCTAAACGATCTCTATAACAAGGTCTTCACTCCTGCACACGACAAACTCTACGAGAAGGCAACCGAGCACCTTAAAGGAATTGGTGGGGATGATACAAAGACGGAAGATAAGAAAGAGGAACTCCAGAAGGCGATCGTTGAGGGTCTGAAAGCGTACTTCAAAAAAGTTCAGCCTTCCATCGTTGAAGCGCTCGAAGAGAACGGAGTTGACGATGTGGAGGAACAGTACCAGTTTCTGACTGCCCAGTATGACGACCACATCGGCGCGGATGTCAGAAAGGGCGAAGGGCTGACAGGGATTGCAGAAACGTTCGCGAAAAGCAAGAAGCTCACCCTCGGTCACCTGAAGCGTCATTTGCGGGAAAACCAGACCAAACATGCGCAGAAAGCACTTGATGTTATCGTAGAAAAATATGCAGCACACCACTTCACAAAATACCACCCCGTAGAGCTAGCAAAATACCTAAAGCCCCATGTCGAAAAAGCGGGACTTGAAGTTGAGAATAAGCTAAGATTTATCCAACTGTCCTATGGCGAGTTGATACATATCATAAGCGCACTCAAAACAGGAAAGTGGGGAGAGCACGGATACGAAAAGTATGGTCTCAAGAAAAAGGAGCCGGAAGCTCAAGGCAGTATCCCTCACGTCTCCGAAGGCAGCGACCACTATAAGCGGCGTAATGCAGCGTAAGCGGATTCTCCCATCGCGCCTTTGAGTGCTACGGCCCCCCTGCACCCCTATAAAAAATCGCAGCAACTCTTCCGCACACATTCCATTCTTTCCTGTCCGCGGCCGCCGCTTTGCATTTCATTCCGACGCAGCCGCCGCGCTCATCTGACTTTCCGCAGCAGCAGATGAAACCGCCCCAGCACGCTGGCGGAGATCCTGAACTTGGTGGATAGCATCATCGCAAGCAGCTCCTCGGCTTCCGTTGAGGTTATCCGTCCGCTTTTTACGGCAAGCAGCAGCACACCGAGGCTTCCGCGCGGCGTGAGCCCGTGGAAACGCGCGACTTTCCGGGCGATCTCCCCATCGATGAGCACTCCTTTCTGCTTCCGCTGCAGCGCGAGCGCAATCGTCTCAGCTTCCCCGGCATCAAGTTGCGTGTAGAGCTCGAGGAGCCTTGCTGCCTTCCGCTGGTGCTCCTCGTTGAGCGCAACGACGCGAATCCAGCGCCGTTTCACCGCATCCTCAATGAGAAAGGCGTCCGGACTGCTGATCTCTTTGCCGCGGACCACCACTTCGCGGAAGACAGCTTCCGCAATCACCAGGTCGCCAAGCACGTCGCGCAGCAGCCCGAGCCTGTTGATGGTGCCGTAGATGATCAGCGGCGAAGCGTCCGAAATCATAGGGCCTGAAACTCTTCTTCAAGCTCCTTTTCGGTGTAATGGAAATCAACACCCCTCTCCTGCAGGAAATCAAGAAACGCAGTCAGCGGAATCCCGGCGAGGCGCGCCGCTTTTGCTGCAGTCGCTTCTTTGTTCCTGAACTTTTCCAGCGCAAACTCCAGCCTCTGCTGCCGCAAGCCCCGGTGAATGACCTCACGCAGGAGCTCGGACTTCTTCTTTCCCTCTTCAACTGAGAGGCGCTGCAGCTCTTTCAGATCCGGTGTTGGAAGCCGCACGCTCAGGATTTCGCTCATTTGTATACAGATGTAGTATTTTGTATAAATATTTTTCGCTTTTCACTGTTGCAAAAGCATAAAAGGCAGCGCACTTCTGCGGCAGGAATGAACCCACCACTCGCCCTCGGCGCCGAAGCGCTCATCCTGCGCAGAGGAAATCGGATCGTGAAGCACCGCATCCGCAAGCGCTACCGCCATGCGGCGATTGACCGGCAGCTGCGCACGCTGCGGACGCGCCACGAGGCGCGCATGCTCACGCGGCTGCAGAAGCTTGAGTTCCCTGCGCCGCGCCTTACCAATGCAGAGGAGCAGCGCGGCCTGCTGGAGATGGAGTTCATCGAAGGGCCGCTCGTCAGGGACGTCTTTGACCGGCAGCACCAGCAGCTCGCGCCGGAAATCGGCAGGAAGCTCGCGCAGCTCCACGCGCAGCACATCATCCACGGCGACGTCACCACCAGCAACATGATCCTCAGCAAGGAGATTTTCTTCATCGACTTCGGGCTGGGCTTCCTGTCCAGGCGCGTCGAGGACAAGGCGGTTGACCTGCACCTGCTCGACCGGGCGCTGGAAAGCAGGCATTACCGAACCTATCCGAAGAGCATGGAGCTGGTGCTTGCCGCGTACCGGGAAGCGTACCCGGAGGCAGCGGCGGTGCTTGCACGCTATGAGGATGTGAAGAAGCGGGGGCGCTACAAGGGGAAGCGCTAGCCAAGGAGCTTTGGATACCCTTTCCTGTTCCTTATGCCGTAGAGCTTGATAATCTTTTCTTTGCCGCCGGGCTGCTTCGCTAACCGTTTAATAAACGCGTGAGCCATTTCGTACTGGGCGTTGATAAACTGGTCGTGGGCATCCCTCCACCGTGGATCTGTTTTAACATAGTGCGCCCAGCGCTCTACCTGTTCCATGTGGGTCTTGTCTCTCATGGTCGTACCTGGCGTATCAGGCCCTTGTAGCATTTAACCCTTTCTTCGCTTATTTCACCTGAGAATATGAGGCGCAGGTGCCTTGCGTCTTCCATATCCTTGTCCGATTTCAGATACTCTTCTTTGAATGCGATGTTCATCTCGACAGGGGCGAACCACACCTCAAGGTTCGTGAGGGGTATCTTCACTCTCTCCCGTAGCCCAAGCTCGTCGATGCGGTCCTTCGCAAACTTCATTTCCATCTCAGGCACCGGCATATCCTTCCATGTGTAGCGGACACCGACGTTCTCTGCCAGATAATCATCGTAGATACTCCCAGGGTCGTCGGATTGCATGCAAACAAATCCGTTCGCCGTAAGATTCTTATGCATCTGCACGAAATGTGGCTTGTCCATCCTTCCGGCAATCATGTCAATATCTTCCGTCCCCCGCGTCCTGCCCGTCGCTATCGCCAAAAAGCCGGCCACAATCATATAGTGTGTATATTTTTCAATAACGGGGCAGAACTCGTTGCAGAACCTTCGCAGGATGTTCTTATCGCTGACCGCGCGTTCCATCAGCTGCATGAGGAGAAGCGGGCTTATAAACCTTTTTCGATCTTGCCAACGAACGGAGGCTCTCGAGTTGCACGAAGTACCTGCCCACCGTCAGCGAAAAGGAAGGCGTGCGCCACGTGGGGGCTTTCTCCTAGTTCGTTCTTCATCTATCGCATCGCCCAATGGCGGAAGCGTCGTAAGTGTTTGTGTAAAACGGACACGCGTGCCGCTTTAAAGGACATAAACACTTAAATAATGACGGGAAATGCAGCAGGCTGATGAAAGCTGTTGAGAGATTCCCCTACAAGTCGCTGATTCCCGGCTACCCTCTTCAGCCACTGCTCGACATCAGCATCAAGGGTGCCGGAACCTTTGTCTGCATCGTCGATTCCGGTGCAAACCGGAGCCTTTTTCCCAAAACCGTCGGCGTGCTCCTGGGGATTGATTATACACAACCTCCGGATGCCCGGGCCGAATGCGCGCATGGAGAAGAAATCGCCTGCTGGAGCGGCACCGCCACCATCCGCCTCAGGGATGAGGAGTTCCCGATTCCCGCATTTTTTTCTGACATTGACCAGATGGAACCGCTTCTGGGGAGAGAAGGCTTCTTTGAGCGGTATCGGGTGACATTCGACGAAACCTCAAAGGAGGTCATCATTGAGAAGAGAAGTATTTCACCTAGGTCAGTACATCGCGACGTTGCTTAGGGGAACGCGCACATACCTCGGCTCGCTACCCCGATGCTTGCCGCGTGTCAATCCCATCACATTCGAGAGCTCGCGGTGATGGGCAACAATCTTATTATCAACAAGGGCTAACCATTCCCCCCGGAAGTCGTTCGCGTTGGCTTTGTCGAGTTCGATGGGCTTTCCGGATCGTTGCTTAAAAAGGTGGAGTGCCATAGCGTGCCTCTTCAGATGCATTTGATGCATGTTTCTTCGCCATGAGCCTATTTATAGATTTATATGCTTGACGCTATACATGAGCGTGTTTCAGCAGTTCGTCTTCGGCGGTGGGCTTCGCTTCAACCGAGGAGTTCCTTGCGTACCACTTTGTCACGTTCGAGGCGGCAGCTGCGGGGCGAATCTTGTCAGTCGTGAAGCACTCTGCCGGTTTCCTGTTAGGGTATTATACGCATCAACACAACTAAACCTGCAGGGAGTATTTCGGCGGCGTCCGTGAAAACTACTGCAGCGTTCGTTGCGACCAAACCCGCATCTGCCGACGCGTTCTCGCGCATCCCATGCCGTAAAAAAGGACACGCGTGCCGCTGCCGTCAAAATCTATATAAAGCGCTCGAGAATAATGGCGGCTATGGCCTACCAAAAACCCAAGGGAACAAGGGATTTTTATCCTGCAGAGAAAGCAGCGCGCCATGCGCTCTTCGACAGGTTCCGCTCTCTTGCCATGCGCTACGGCTACGGCGAGATCGAGACGCCGGTGTTCGAGCAGCTTGACCTGCTCACGGCAAAGGCAGGCGATGCCATCAAGGAAGAGATCTTCGTGCTGGAGAAGCGCGGAGCGGAGCAGTTCGGGCTGCGTTTTGACCTTACCGTCCCTGCGGCGCGGCTGTTCGTGCAGAAGCAGAAGGAGCTTGCGAAGCCGGTGAAGTGGTTCTATGCTGACCGGCTGTGGCGCTATGAGCGGCCGCAGGCAGGCAGGCTGCGCGAGTTTTACCAGATGGGCGCCGAGCTGTTCGGCTCTGACAAGCCGGAAGCGGACGCGGAAGTGATTGCGCTTGCCGTCGGCTTCCTGCTCAGCCTGGGGCTGAAGAAAGGCCAGTTTGTGGTGAAGCTGAACAACCGCAAGCTGCTTGAGGGGCTGCTGAATGGACTGAAGATCAAGGATGCCGCGGGCACCATCCGGCTGATTGACAAGAGCGGCAAGATGGGCAGGGAAGCGTTTGCGGGCAGCCTGAATGACCTGAAGCTCAGCCCGACGCAGATCAAGGGGATCATGACGCTGCTCGATGCGCGGAGCATTGCTGCCGTCAAAAAGCTGCCGTTCCTCAATGATGAAGCTGCCCGCGGCCTTGCGGAGCTTGAGGCAGTCATCAAAGCGCTGAAGTGGATGGGTATGGAGCCGTACTGCCAGATTGATCCTGCGACCGCCCGCGGCCTTGAGTATTACACTGGTACCGTCTTCGAGTGCTTCGACGCAAAGGAAGCGATGCGCAGCATCTTCGCCGGCGGGAGGTATGACGACCTGATTGCGCAGTTCGGCGGCGAAAAAACGCCGGCAACGGGCTTTGCCATCGGCGATGCGACCTTGCAGCTGCTGCTGGAGGAGCATGGGCTGTGGCAGGCTGCGGAGCGGGCGCCTGATTATTTCATCGTCGTCGTTGGCGAGAAGGCGAAAGCAGAGGCGCTGAAGCTCTGCGGCGTGCTGCGGAAGCGCTACGCGGTGGATATGGACCTCAGCGGCAGGGGCGTGAAGCAGCAGGTTGCGTATGCTGACAGGCGCGGCGCGCGCAAGGTGATATTCATCGGCGATGATGAGGTAGAGCGCGGCAAGGCGACCGTGAAAGACCTGCGGACAGGCAAGGAAGAGAAGGTGGAGTTTGAGAGGCTGTGAAAAGAGATAGGATACCGCTTGACGCACTGGCTACTTTGACACTACTAACTGGTGGGTAATTTAGAAATCTTTATATACTTGATTGTGTGGCATCATTCTATGGAAAAGAAGGCCCCCTCACAAAAGAGAAAACGATTGCGAAACTTGGCACTACTGGCAGCAGGAGTTCTCGTTCTAGGCATTGCGGTTGGGGAGTTGGGTGCTTGGCGGTGGAGGTACTCTCACCAAAGAATATATGGAACGGTTGAAGCGCCCGCATACAGGATTATGATATCACCACCAGAACAACCAGAAATATTCAGGAATATAGAGGGATTCTACGCGCCTTCAGCGGCAGTGCAAGAATGGAGAGAATTGGTAAGCAATCTTAAATCTTTGAATGAACTTTATGCGAAGACTCTTGGGGATATCACGCAACAGTTCGGCGAACTCTCGCCAGTCACAGACCGGCAGCGGCGCAAAGAGATGCTCCAATCAATCGTGGAGGGGGTGGAACGGGCGCAGGTCGATCACCTTATCCTCTCTGTTTCTCTCCTAGGTGTGGAAAGTGATATGCGCAAGCGCGAGATCGAAAGGGCATTATTAAATTTATCAGGAACTGTGCTCGGCGAGGCAGCTACTGATTTTAATCCAGAACTAACGGTACGAGAGCTCTTCGAACAGCTCACAGGAAGATCGTACCCCGCCACCGTCGTATTTCTGCACGAAGAACAAGAACCGGGAATTTTGGGGTATCACAACCCCCTGAGCAACGTTGTTTCTTCCGCAGGAGTTCAACGGATTCAGGAGCTCGTCACGCTCATTCATGAGAGCGGGCACGTTATGGCACAACACCAGGAAGCCAACATGCATGGCTATACATTCCTTTCTGGTCCATCAGGCGATGTTTCGGCGCTCGAAGAAGCGTGCGCCTACGCATGTGTTGATGCTATGCTAGGGGAGCTTCATGCAACACGACCGGATACTGCGCTGGCTGCAAAGGTCTACTTCGAATCAGAAGTCGCTGCGCTTGCAGAAAAGTTCAACCAGAGCGAAGGCGATCCGCATAGTGTTGGGGCCGCGTACTTCTTGGCAATGCGGGGTATACTGTGCAATCCTACAGAGGTGTTTAACTCGCTTGCAACAGCTGGAGGCTCGAGATTGGACGCGCTTCCTTCCGGAGTTGAACAAGCAATGCGCCGACGTCAAAGAGAGTGGAAAGAACTGGAAGAACTCCCGAAGGAGTACCAACGGTTATGCACTAGAAACGATGGGGTAGTGCAAAGGATGACTACACTCGGCGCTCAGGCTCAGAAGCTCCATGATGAAGAAAATAAAAGAGATATGATAATAGAGTGGGACAGGTGAGAGCCATCCCCTCTCAGAAACACCAGCTTCTGGGCTACCGGTGCCCCTTCGCCCGCATATTGTGCCATCCAGTAGCTTAATGAGTAGAATATGGGGTGAGAGCGACTCCACAGAGAAGTGAAGCAGCAAGGAGCACCCGGCCGCCTCATCCTGTTTTTCCCTGAACCTCCTTGAGAAAGCCGTCCGGCCGCACGCACCGAAACGATTGCCGTGCCTCTGATGCTTTGTTGAGGAAATCGGCATCATTTGACACGAGCACGTCCGCCTTGCCGAGAAGCGCCGTGAGGAAGATGTCAAGATCCTTGCGCGGAACCCCCTGCTCGAACCGTTTCCTTATCTCCTCATTTTCAAGGGGAACGAACTCCGCGCGGAAGTCAGACCAGAGCAGGTACCTCACGAGCCCCGCGAAATCCTTGTCTTTCACCCGAAGCACGACCCGCATGAGCTGCTCCTCAAGGGGGGCGGAAAGCAGCAGCACCTCCCGCTTCAGCAAAAGACGGCGGAGCACCGCGGCATCGACAGACTCCTCATCTCCCGCGAGAGCAACAAACCCGGCGACGAACACATTCGTGTCAAGAACAATCCTCATGCCCGTCCCTGTTTGATGCGCTCGGCGAGCTCAAGCGCCCTTTCTTTTGTCGTCACGCCCTGCTTCCTCAGCGCAGCACCAACTTCCGCGAATAAATCGAGAACAGTTGGCTTTTTCTCTACCTTGCGCAGCGCGAGAATGCCGCCGACGTCGCTGACCTCAAGGAAGTCTCCCTCGCGCAGCTGCTCCGCATTGCGGATGGGCAGCGGGATGGTGATCTGCCCGCGCTTCCCCACCTTCACGATCTCTTCGGCAACCATTGAGCCCTCATAAAGTATGCATTGCGTACTGTAAGCTTCGCTTATTTATAAGTGTTTTGGTCGGCTGGGCTCCGTGGAAAAGTGTCTGCGCCTGCGAGCTTGCGGCGCGGCAAAGATTTCGCTCCGCCCGGCTGGCCCAATCCGAACGGCACGCTCAACGCTTTTATAAGTATAGATATGTATAAAATTAGTGAAATTTAAATATAACTACTTATTTATACACACAAATGCTCTCAAAAAAAGACATCGTTGCAATCAACCAGCAGTTCCACAACGGCCGGCTGAGCAACGAAAGCAGCCTTGATTATGCCATTGAGATCCAGCGGCGGAGCAGGAACTGGCTTCGGTGTGCGGCGCTGCTCGTGCGCGCCATCCTTGCCGACCACGTCTTTGAAGACGGCAACAAGCGCACTGCCGCTGCGGTCATCATGTTTTACCTTGAGGCAGATGATTTCCATTACCGCCCCGAAAAGGTCGCACAGGCGGTGGTTCACCTCATCAAGAAAAAAACAACCAACACAGAGGTCATCGAACGGGTGATAAAAAATGTCATCGAAGAATAAGCGTGAGCTCATCGACAAGGTCATCCGCGAGCATCCCGAGGTCTTCGAAGCGCTGCTCGAGTACGAGCGGACCAAGAAGCTGCCGAAGCTCAGCTACCGCGAGCGCGCCAACTTCACGATCGACGGCGCTCTGCTGCGGAAGTTCCGGGGCCACTGCAAGAGGCACAGCCTGAACATGTCGCGCGTGATCGAGAGGCATATCAAAGAGGAGCTGGGACTGAAGTGACCAGTGGGGAAAAGCGGCGGCGAGGCTTAGAGCCTATCCCAATAGACGAAACGGGGGCGTTTAGCAGCTTCGAACGCTTCGCCGCATAAATCAGATTGGGCTGTAAGGTCACTCCGCTTCGCTGCGTTCCTGAGTTCCAGCGAAGCCGGAACCGTTCCCGTATGGGGTGCGGAGCAATCCGCGATTGCTGGCACACCGCTCGCTCCGCTCGGGTGCATCCACGTTCACTCCGCTTCGCTCCGTTCTCTAGTTGCGCTCGGCAGAGCCTCGGCAACCCCCCGCGACGCCCTTGCTGGTTTAACCACAGGCGTTCGACCTTAGGCTGCTAAACGCCTAATGGGATAGGCTCTTAGAGCAAATCTCGGAAAAGCCCTATAACGAACGAGATTCGCCAGCATGCCGAAGAATTACTTCACCCCGAACAGCCCCGGATTCTTCTCCACAAAGCGCCGCACGAGGCGCGTGAACAGCAGCATTTCCCCTTTCTTCAGGTACACATAGCCGAGGACGGAAACGAGCAGCGCGCCGAGCGCATCGACGATCAGGTCCCCCATGGTGTCCAGCAGCCCCGACTTCTGCATGTTCAGGCCAAAGGACGCATCCGCTACGAACTCAAAGATCTCCCAGATGGCGCCGGCGGCAACCGCGAAGGTGAAGCCGAACAGCGCGACGTAGCCGGGCGCCATCTTCAGCTGCAGCCGAACCTGGTAGTTCAGGGTGTAGATGATCAAGAACCCGGCAAACCCGAAGAGCAGCCCCGAGCCTGCATGCAGCACGAGATCCCACCACCAGAGCTGGGTGTAATACGCATGCACCTCGCCGAGGAAGAGCGCGGCGTAAATGAAGACGACGATGGCAAGCTCGAATTCCGTTGGAAGGTGGACATGGTGCCTCCGCTGGAGAAAGAACGGCAGGAATGTCAGGATCAGGATGAACGACGCGAGGAAGAGGGTGAGCCACTGTGCTTTCCATGCAGCCCCCACAATGGCAGCAGCAATGCTCGCCCGCAGCACATAGGAAAGCACCACAACCGCTTTTTCCGCGCGGCTCATCTCCTGGAATGCCATCATTCACACCTTGGTCAGCACGATGGGCTTCTCCGCAATCAGCACCGACGCTTCTGCCTGGGACACCATCCCGTGGCTCCGGTCAACCAGCGGGGGATACTCATGAAGGACACCGAGCTGCGCGAGCTGCCGCAGCGCAAAATTCGTCTTCCCGCTGCCGAACGCACGTGTCAGCCACTTGCGGGCGAACGGCAGCCCCCGGTACTGCCCGATGTGCTGCAGGACGTCCCGCGTGATGGTGCTTCTGACGGGCTTCTTTTCGGTGAGCATGAGCACGCCCGCCGCTCCGCTCTCATAGACAAAACCCGCACCGGTGCTCGCAAAAGGCTCGATGGCGATGGTCATCCCTTCCTCGAGCGTCCGCCGGTCCCCTGTATCAATGTTCGGGATGCTCGGTGCGGTATGGATGGTGAAGTGCCCGATTCCATGCCCGCTGAGGTTGCGCACCGGCTGAAAGCCATGGCTCTGGATCACTTCCTGGATTGTCTTGCCGATGCCGCCAATAGCCGTTCCTGGAACAGCAAGCTTCAGCGCAGCGTCGAGCGCCTCGCGCGTCGCCTTGACAAGCTCGCCCCAGCTGCCGCTCAGATCGATCGTCACCGCGGTATCCGTCACCGCACCTTCAGCATGCGCGCCAAGGTCAAGCTTGACGAGCTGATCCCCAAGGATGGTCTGGTCGTCCGCATCAGGACAGGCATGCGCCGCGACGTCATTGAGCGATATCTGCGGAGGGAACGCGCACGCCCCTCCCAGTGCGGCAATCTTCTCCTCGATCCGGTCAAGGACATCCACGACGCGCACGCCCGGCCTGATAAGGCTTTTTCCGTATGCGAGCGCCTCTGCGGATATTTTCCCGGCACGGATGAACTGCTGCCGTGCCTCTTCCGAAAGCTCTGCGGACATGCACTGCACAAGAACCCAATGATTTAAAAAGGTTCGTGCGCCTCCCGCCGGCGATGAAACAGGCTATCCTCGTGCGTCAGGACCTGAAGCTGCCCAAGGGCAAGCTCGCCGCGCAGGCAGCGCACGCCGCGGTCGAGGCGGCGCTGCGCTCGCCGGAAAAGCTCGTCAGGGCATGGCGCCAGGAAGGCATGGCGAAGGTCGTTCTCAAGGTGGACGGGGAGCGCGAGCTGCTCAACTACCTGCAGCAGGCAAAGGACGCAGGGATCGTCACCGCCCTGATCACCGATGCGGGCAGGACGGTGGTTGAGCCTGGAACGAAGACCTGCGGCGCGCTCGGCCCTGCGGATGACGCGGAAATCGACCGGCTCGTCAGCAGCCTGAAGCTTGTCTAGTGGATGACATGAACATTTAAGAATAATGCATTCTCTCCTATGACAATGCACCTCGCCGCCCACGCTGCACTGCTTCAGGATATGATCAGCAGATGCCACGCCGTTCTCCAGATTCCCATGGCGTGCAGCGACGTCCAAGGGATAATCGTTGCCCGCGCAGGCATGCCGGCGCACGCCGAGCGCCTCGAGCAGTCCGCTGCTGCGCAGTACGCCGCAGCCCGCCGCGACGCGCTGGCCCAGCAGCATGAGCGTGCGCGCTACCCCGATGGCTCGGAATCACTGCTCGCGGCGCTCAAGGTTGATGAGCAGGTCATTGGGGCCGTGGTGCTCGGCCCGTTCGCGGCCCAGGAGATGAACATCGCTTCCGCAAGCGGCATCGCATCCCTCCGGCTCGGAGAGCTTGAACTGCTTGGGGCGCAGCTTCCTCGGCTTCAGGAGACGCACAAGAACGCAGCAAGGCTGCTCGCTGCAATCCTTTCGAGTATGCTGACGCACGAAAAAGCGCACCACCAGGACGGGAGCGTCGTCCGTTCGCTCCTGGAGATAAGTGAGATCAGCGTGGCATCGCTTGAATTTGAACAGCTCCTGCCGAGGCTCGCGTTCGCCGTGCAGCGCGCCATGCAGGCGGACTGCACCATCATGGCAATCCCGGGCGGCACCAGCCGCACAGGAGATCCGCGCCTTGCCGCCATCGAACAGGCGCTCCTCCGCCATCTCACGGCAGCGAAAAGCCCCCTCGTCGTGCGCAATCCGGACCAGGATATCCTCTTCAAGGGCATTGACATAACAGCAGTAAAGGGCCTTGCAATGATCGCAGTGCCCCTGCTCAGCACCACGGAGCTTGTTGGCGCATTGTTGATCTTTTCTCCGCAGCATGATTCACGCGCTCTTGATATGCTCTCGGCACTCGCAAAGCCCATGGCGCTTGCCGTGCGGAACGCGCAGCAGTACGCAACCATCAGGCAGATGGCGATCACCGACCAGCTGACAGGGCTGGCGAACCGCGCCCGTTTCTTCCAGGTTCTTGAGGGAACATACCCGCGGGAGGCTTCCTATGTGCTTGCACTGCTCGACGTTGACGATTTTCGTACGTACAACAACCAGCACGGGCATCCTGCGGGCGATCAGCTGCTGCGCGAATTGGCCAGGCTGCTGGCAACGCGGCTGGGGCAGCACGGGCAGCTCGCGCGGTACGGCGGAGAGGAGTTTATCGTCGCGCTGCCGGGCATGGACATTGTTGACGCGCGGGCGCTGCTGCAGGAGCTGAAGCAGGCAGTTGCGGATTATCCGTTTCCGCACCGCGAGCAGCAGCCGTCCGGAAGGGTGACGATCAGCGCTGGCCTTGTCTTCTGCCGGGATCGGATCGTTGATGCTGCTGCGCTGCTGAAGAAGGCGGACGAGGCGCTGTACCGCGCGAAGACGACTGGAAAGAACAAGCTCGGCGTCACGGCCATCCTGCACCAGGCGCTCAGCGATGTGGTGGTGGAGTGATGGGCCATTGAGCGGGGGTATGGCCGTCCGGTTCTGCTCGCCCGCGGCCCGCTCCAGCCAAACTTTTGCAGGTTTTGAAGCCTTCGGAATCATGCTCAGGACTTTTCACCAACGCGCTGAGCTTTGAGAAATCACGCGCCCGTCTTAATCTCAACCACGTCCCTATTTTTCAGGACGGAGTCCTTGCCGATGGGCACTTTCTGCCGCACATCAATCGCGCGGATGAACTTCTTCCCTATGTCGGTGTGAATCCTGAACGCAAAATCAAGCGCAGTTGCGTCCGGCGGGAGCAGGAAGCAGTCCGGCAGGACACGGCCTTTTGAGTCAACGAGGTTGTTCACGCCGCCGGGGAAGACCGCAATCTGCCTGAGGAGCTGGAAGACCGCAGCATCGAGCACCTGCTGCACTCCTGTCGAGCCGTAGGCGCCGAGGATCTTGGCCGCGATGAAGTCGAGCGCGTGCTGCTGCTTCCCGGAAAGCCCCGCCGGACTTATGACCGTAAAGCGCTCCTCGCCCGGAACATACCTGACCAGCCCCTTCTTCGCGGCTTCGCGCAGCGCAATCTCGCTCTCCGCGCTGCACGGCACCATGAGGCGGCCGGGGTGCGCCTTCCTGATCCGCGCAAAGTTCTCCGCAGCGGGGGAAACATCAATCTTGTTGCATGCGAGGATGATGGGCTTCGTTTTCCTGCGGATGCCCGTTGCGAACCGCCTGACATCATCATCAGCCCACTCATTGAGCGGCTTCTGCTTCAGGCCAAGCTCCTGCAGGATGCGCTCAACAAGCTCTTCCGTGACTCCGCCAAGGCCGGAAAACTGCCTGGCGATGGCCCGCTTTATTTCCGTCTGCTCCTGCACCGCAAGCCGCACGAACTTCTCCCATATTTTTATGAGGATGCCCACATACCATAGGTCAAGCTCCTCTTCGAGGAACGCAATGTCATCTGCAGGATCGTAGCTGCCGGCAGCGACCGGCTCGCCGCGCTCGTTCGTCGCGCCGGCGATGTCAACGACATGGATCAGCACGTCCGCCTGCCGCAGCTCGTCAAGGAACTGGTTGCCGAGCCCTTTGCCTTCATGCGCTCCGGGGATCAGGCCTGCAACGTCCATCAGCTGCACGGGAACAAACCGCCAGCCGTCAAGGCAATACCCTTCGCGGGGGGTGCACTGCACGCCGAATTCGCGATCGACACACTGCACCTTGACGTACGCAACCCCCGTGTTGGCTTTGATCGTGGTAAATGGGTAGCTCGCAATTTCGACTTCCGCAAGCGTGGCTGCCTTGAAGAACGTGCTCTTGCCTACCGAAGGCTTGCCGACGAGGCCGATGAGCATGCTGCTGGTTGGTGGTGTTCCTTTAAATGGTTTGTGGGGGGCACGGGCGTAAGCGTCCGAAGTGGAATGGCAGGGGCCGGCGAAGAAGAGGGCTAGAGAAACAGCCACTCCAGCGCCTTTCCAATCCCATACCCGACAGCCGCAGCGAGCGTGCCGATGACCGCAAGCTCGAGGCCCGACTTTTTCCAGCTCCCGATGGTGAGCTTCGCCTTTGCTACGCCGGCGGCGAAGAGGGCGGCGATGGACAGCACGACCGCCGCAATTGCCCCGTTTTTGACATCAAGGAAGAAGAATGGCAGCAAGGGTACCAGGGAGCCGATGACCGTTGCCGCAAGGACAACGAAGCCGACCTTCAGAGGCTCTTCCTCCTGCCCTTTCGCCAGGTTGAGCTCCTCGAGCATCATGGTGTCGACCCAGACCTTCTTGTCAGCCGTGATGGTGCTGACAGCCTGATCAAGCAGCCTGCCGCGAAAGCCCTTGGCGGCGTAGATGTCACGGATCTCCTTTCGCTCCTCGTCCGGCACGTCTTCCACTTCGCGCTCCTCGATCGCACGCATGCTGTGGTAGAAATCGAGCGCTGCCTTGGAGCTGGTATAAGCGACAGCGCCCATCGAGATGCTTTCCGCAAACAGCGCGGAGATGCCCGCGATCAGCACGAGCTTGACATCGCTGGTTGCGACTGCAACGCCAAGAATGAGGCCGAGGACGTTGACGAGGCCATCCTGCCCTCCGAGGATGAATTCGCGGATCCAGCGCCTTCGAAGGCGGTGCTTGAGCTCTTCGTGGAGCGTGGTCATGGTTCGTTGCTGATGGGAATGTTCAGCCACCTCTTCATGTGCGGGCGGAGTGGTTGTGTTTATTTAAAGTTTTGCGCACGCAGTCCTGTTGGGGCGGCTCCCACTGAGCGCTGCCTGCAACGGCACAATGCAGCGCTCCCGCCCATCGCGTGGGGTGGCAGGGTATATGCTCTCTATATTTCCCCACCATAACCTATTTAAAGCGCACACACCTCCCCACCATCATGCGATATGAGTACATCCGAAGGCTTGTGCATCTGTGGTCTTATAGGGCCTCGGCTCTCAATTGCATCAAGGGTTGGACCCTCCAGTTCGTCATGAGGACGAGCTGAGAGCGGCGGGGTTCAACACTCATTCTGGGGCGTCAATCGCTGGGGAGGAATCGCGTGTTGAATCCCAGCGAAAGCAGGAGGTGTGTGCCATGCAAGAAAGCGCGACGGAATCAAGCTGTGTGGTTTGTGCGCATGAGATCACAAACCCGATCTGCCCAGACTGCCTGGCGAAGCGCATGCGGGGGTGGCTTGCGGAAGTGCGGCCCGCGCTCGCGTCCGAGGTCGACGGCTTTGATTTCGACGGCATGGTCCCGTGCCTCTTCTGCGGCAAAGGCATGAGCATCTGCGCGCATTGCTTCAGCAAGGACGTGTACGAGCAGCTCGCGGAGCGCCACCCCGATGTAGCGGAGGAGTTCCTGTCGCGGTTTGACTTTGACCTGCGGAGGGAGCTGCCGGCATAGTTTTTATTTTATTTTTTATAAAAAGGTATAAGATTAAATTTAGTATACCTACGAGGCGTGAGAACAACAAGCTAACCATCTGTTCCTCACGATTACGCCCTGCTCTTGCTCACCCTGCCGCGAGGGACGCGCCGGAAGCCACCGCTCACCGAGCCCAACAACCGAAAACGTTAAATATCACATGGTAATTTTAGTTCTCAAATGGGAATTTTAGTTACCAGCACAACGGATCGGCTCCTGCGCTTCTTCCTTGAGCACCCGACGAGAGAGGCGCACCTGCGCGAGCTTGAGCGGACGCTGAAAATTTCCCTGCCCTGGATACGGAAGCTCGCGGCAACACTTGTGGCAGAAGGCTTCCTCGTGCAGCGCAGGGAACGGGGGCTGGTGCTGCTCAAGGCGCACCGGGATGACGAGCGCTTCCGGGCGCTGAAGCGGAGCGTCAATCTCTACACACTTTACGAATCGGGCCTTGTCGCGGCCCTTACGGATGCATACAACCACCCCCAGGCCATCGTCCTCTTCGGCTCGTTCGCACGAGGTGAGGATACGGAAACAAGCGATATCGACGTCGCGGTGGTCACGACACGGAGCGCAAGACCTGATCTTACCATCTTTGAGCGGCGGCTCCACCGGAAGGTACGGCTCCAGGAGCTTCGCCCGAAGAGAATCGAGAAGGAATTCCTGAACACGCTGGCCAATGGCATCATCCTCTCAGGATATCTTGAGGCCGT
Organism: uncultured Methanosarcinales archaeon; assembly: GCA_964472345.1. Lineage (GTDB taxonomy): Archaea > Nanobdellota > Nanobdellia > Woesearchaeales > JAGLXL01 > CAYYLB01. Next base: position 1,131 of record CAYYLB010000021.1, on the reverse strand, counting down.
ATGAAATCGTTCGGCGAATGCGTGAAAGAGGGCAAGGCCATCAGGAGAAGCCCGGATCCGGCAGAAGCTGCCTCACTGCTGCAGCAGGCGAACGGGCGGCTCGCCGACCTCCAGCGCCTTCCGTTGGACGAAGCGAGCGCATCGTTCCGGTTTGAGAGCGCCTACGAGGCGCTGCGGGAAGCGCTCCAGGCATTTCTCGCGCGGGAAGGATACAAGCCGTACTCGCACGAGGCGGTGATCGCGTTTGCGGCGGAACAAGGACTGCTCCCTGCGGCTGATGCCAGGACGGCTGACCGCTACCGGGAGATCCGGAATGACATCAACTATCGCGGAAAGAAAGTGACACGCGACGAGGCTGAAGAGGCAATCGCTTTTGCCCTGCGTGTGGTCCCCAAGCTCGGCCGGCAGTTTCATCCCCCCGCCAAGCGGTGAATGCTCTGCGGCCTTCTTTAGCGGGGAAGGGAGCTACGCCCTGCTCTTGCTCACCCTGCTGCTCCAGAAGCCAGGCAAGCCTGCGCGGATCACGCCTTCGAAGTCGCTGTCAACCACATACACATACTGCTTCTTCTCGCCATCGAGCGTGCCGAACGCGGTGCTCGCCTTCTCGTAGAACTTCCTGATCTCGGGGCGCTCCATCTCGAGCTGCAGAAGGCTGCCTTCCTTGATGAGCAGCGTGTCCGCCAGCTTCAGCACGTTCTTGTCGAGCATGCCGGTGTTCTGCGTGATGAACAGCAAGGTGAGGTCCTTGTGGCGCGCAACGGCCATCAGCTTGCCCAGCTCGCGGTTCTTGGCCGCCATGCTCTCCCGCGCGCCGAAGGCGATGGCGCCCTCGTCAACCAGCACGACACCGCCGTTGCCCACCTGCTCAAGCTCCTCGATGGGCGCGATCCATTTCGGAAGAACCCCTGCGGAAACTCCGAGCACGTAGCACGGACGCGACGCTTCCGCATGGATATTCTCCAGCAGGCGGAAGCCGAGCGCGCTCTTTCCCGAGCCGCGCTTGCCGAAAATGAGCACAATCAGCGATTCCCTCATCAGGCGCTGCTCTGCAGGAGCGAAGTCGCCGGAGACGGCCTTTACGACGGGAAGCGGCGCGAATGTTGCCGGAGTCTGGTAGTGGGGCTGGTTCTG
>CAYYLB010000020.1:0-18091 GCA_964472345.1 uncultured Methanosarcinales archaeon | reverse complement strand
TTTGGCGGAGGATGAAAAATGAAGCTGAAACGAAATAATATTAGGACACGACAATGACGATTGAAACTAACTAAGGTTTTTAAACCAGCCTTCGTTTTCCCGCCCTATGGCTTCGCCAACTGCCCTTGCCCTTGGGCTCACGCTCCTCCTTGGTGCGGTTGATTACGCCTCCGAAGGCATGCTCGCGCGCTATGCCACTTTCTATAAAGAGCGCTTTGTCTCATTTGTTGCCGGCCTCTCCGTCACCTACATCTTCCTGCACCTCTTCCCCCAGGTCTATTCAGGAGCGCAATCCTACCCCCACCTGATATTCGTCTTCATGCTCCTTGGCTTCGTGAGCTACCACCTCATCGAGAAATGGATCTACCAGCACCTCCCCCGGGAGCAGATCATCGAGGAGGTCGAGCATGAGCATGCCATCACCATCTTTTTCTACCACTTCTTCATAGGCATTGTCCTTGTCTCCCTCATCAGCGCCAGCGTCCTCAACGGGATGCTCTACTTCATCCCCGTATCGCTGCATGTGATTATCAACGTGCTGCCGCACAGCCACCGCTTCCAGCACTGGCGCGCCCGCCTCTTTTTCTCAAGTGCCCCATTCCTCGGCGCGGCGTTCGCGAGCATGGTCAGCATCCCTTCCATCGTCAACTTCGGCTTGCTCGGCCTCCTCGCAGGCCTGCTGCTCTTCCTCGAGGCACGGGAAGTCATCCCCCGCAAGCGCAAGGGAAGCCCCTCATTCTTCCTGCTCGGCGTGCTGATCTACGGGGCAGTCATCGCCTGGACGTGGACGATCTGAGATGTTCATCCATACCCTCAACCCGGTGCTGGTGCAGCTCGGCCCATTCCAGATCCGCTGGTACGGACTCGTGTTCTTCCTGGGGGCGCTGCTCGCCTACGGAATGCTTGCAAGGGCACAAAAGAAGGGGAAGCTGCCGCTGGCTGCAAACGAGGTTTCTGACCTTATCGTCTGGCTGATCGCCGGCGTCCTGATCGGCTCGCGCGTCTTCTTCTTCGCGTTTTACCGGCCGGACCTCTTTTCGGTTGGTGAGTTTTTCGCGGTGTGGCGCGGCGGGCTGAGCTTCCACGGCGGGCTTGCCGGCATCGCGCTTGCCGCCGCACTCTTCTGCAGGAGGAAGAAGATCGCGTTCCTGCAATTAGCGGACATCCTGAGCGCGCCGATGATGCTCGCGCTCGCGCTTGGCAGAGTTGCAAACTTCATCAACGGAGAGCTTTGGGGGACGGTAAGCAGTGTGCGCTGGTGCGTGAACTTCCGGAACACCGGCGGAGGGGATGTATGCCGGCACCCGTACCAGCTGTATGAGATGGTGAAGCGGTTCATTGCCTTCGGGTGGCTGCTGTTTTTGGGACGGAAGCAGTTTGCGCAGGGCTTCGTGTTCTGGAACTTTGTCCTGCTTGAGGGGCTTGGCAGGTTCGTGCTGGACTTCTGGAAGGAAGAGGCAGCGCATCTCGGGCTGACGTCGGGGCAGTGGCTGAGCGCAGTGATGGTGGGGGCCGCGCTTTATTTCCTTATCAGGAAGCACCGGGAAGATGTGCGGCGCCTGTTTTAAGGCGTTACCGGCTCAAGCTGATAGCAAATCTCCTTCATGATTGGACATTGGGGAGATTTGCTAGCATAGTAAATCGCATCCAAGAAGTTCCAGAATCATTGCGATTTACTATGATGCCAGAGTTCAGCGGGGGCTACGAGATGTGCCCCTTCACCAGCAGCCTGCCGAGGATCGTGAGCCTGATCCGGGTCCTGCTGTTCTCGTGCACCGTCTCGGCGAGCCCGAGATCCTTCAGCCCGTCGCTTTTCAGGTTCCCGTTGATATGGTAGGAGACGAGCGGCAGCGACATCTTCAGCCTCCTGGAAAGCTCTTCAAGCGAGGCGCAGCAGTTGTGCCGGTACATGAACCTCAGGATCTGCATCTTCTTCTCCGTCAGCAGCCGGTAGTAGGAGAACTTCAGCACCGGCAGCAGCATCGCCTCCTTCCCGTCGACCGCAATCGCTTTCAGGCCGTTCACGAACGCAGCGCTCGTCGCAGCGCAGCTTGCCATCCGGTCCCCGGTCGATGTGTGGACAATGATGCTCTTGCCTTGATACAGCTCGCTGACCTCTGCGACCGCACGGAACATCTCCTCCCAGACATTCCCCGTGATTTTTTTGATCTCCGCAGGGATGCTTAAGCGGCTGAGGCTGCGCCGTGCGCCATCGGCGAGATGCAGGCGGTCTGCAGGAGTGAGCAGGATGACGCGCTCCGGCGGAAAATCACGCAGGGCGACAAACAGGTCCTGCAGGTGGTCGCCGACGGGGGCGATGATGATGGATTTCATGGCGGTTAAGGCCATTGTTTAATTTTTAAATGTTGTGTTTAATGCGGCTGAAAAAAACTTGCGCTTGACCGCCTCCCATCGCCCGAAACCCCCGCTTAGGGATTATTCGTTTCCATACTGCAAATATATTTAAACCACTGCGCCTTTCTGCGCCTGGGGTGAGGGTAATGAAAGCATTCGTGCTTGTCGCGCTGAACGGGAACCATGAGCGGGAGATACTGGAGAGGCTGAAGACGATGAAAGAGGTGAAACGCGCGTTCATCCTCTTCGGGGAGTGGGACCTGCTCGCAGAAGTTGAGCTGCAAAACGCAGAGGCGCTCGGTGCATTTGTGATGGACAATATCCGCTCAGACAATCAGGTGAAGCTGACCAGCAGCCTCATCGTGGCAGGACAATGAAACAACGCCGCGGCCGTCCGCCCCAGAGCCAGATCCGGCAGAACATCGTGGAGATCCTCTCTGTTGTGGGAAGTTCGTATGGCTACCAGATCAGCAAGTGGCATGCCCAGCTGTTCCCTGCTGCGACACGGCGGGTTATCTATTACCACCTGCGCAAGGGGCTGGAATTGGGGGAGTTTGAGGTTGACAAAGTGGAGCGGGAGCAGGGGGAGTTCAGCTGGGGCAACATCGCGGAAAAGACATACTATCGCCTGGGCAGGCGCGCCCAGCCGCGCGGCGATGAGCGTGTGAAGGGGCTTGTGGGGAAGCAAAGGTAGTGTTTCCATGAAAACCTTTTCGGCTCAGATCTATATCACCGCTGATCAACGCTTCCGAGGCGCATACGGCTTTTTTGATGAATGTACGCTGCGCCTTGAAGATGAGAGGCCTTATCCTCAAAGCGTTTTGGAGGAATTCGCCCGTGATAAGGGCTTCCCAAAGCGTTGGCTCCCGCGGTTGTCGTTGGCGTCTGGAAAAAAGGTGATAGGCTGTTCATGGCGGGAACAAGAGGGCCGTATGAGCGCTTTGATCCAAGGGATATGCACACCCCCGATCAGTTCGAGCGATCTGCGTTAGAGGCGCTGGCTGCTGGGTACCATGACAAAGAAATCCTTATTCTCGCTGAGACACCTGAAGTAGAAACCGCAGTCGTGCAGGTTGCCGGGAAAGCTGGCCTGCGGCTGACTCTGTTCTAGCTCGGTTCCAATTCAAAGTAAATTTGAAGTCCATTCCATTCAAAGAGCAAAGCGACATACCAAGAACAAGCATCAGAGGGCAAATTCTATTTCATTAAGAGTGTCATTCGCTCGATTACGATTACTTCACCATCTCTTAAAGTCTTGAAAGGAATGTTATTTTTCTTACAAAATTCAACTTCTTTACCGATATCAGCAGACTCTGGATGATTTGATTTGTAATGTGGCAAAATTATGTAATCTAAGATTCCCAAACCATCCCAAATTACATCTTTTGATTCCATGTAGGGTGTGATTGTTGGATCATCAACTTGTTGGAGTGCCTTGAGACTTGGAGCAAGAACAGATATTCCAGCACTACACCCACCATAAAGAAAATCGTCCCTGTCCATGTTTTTGATTATTTCATCAAAGCCACTAAGTTTCATTGCTTGACGCAAAACAAAAGTATTTCCTCCTCTAATCCAAACTCCGCCAAGACTGTCGATTTTCTTCTTTAATGCTTCTTTTTTGCCAAAATAATCCTTTAGGTCAAGCATTTCAATATCTATCCCAAGATCAGTCAAGTCTTTCATGTTTTTATCGTTGCTTTCTTTTCTTGCTTTAGGTTCTACGTAATCTAAAGAATTTGGGATAAATCCGAGCTTCTTTCCACGAGCTAATTTTTTCAGCTCTTCTTTTTTGTTTCCAATTTTGTAAGATGATAAGTAAAACTTCATATTAAACATACATAGAATCAGTTGCTTTATTAAAGTTGTTGAATGGCGCCTGTTTTCAGAAATTGCCCTCTCCACTGTTTATTGCTTCAACTTTATTGAGTTTAGCTTGCATTATTCCTTCCGAGCTTGTTTCCCCTTCAGCTCATTCCACAGCTCCACCAACGTCGCCGCGCTCCACGCCTGGGAAACGCAGCCTTCGCTGCGCAGCTCCTTCGCCGAGCTCAGCTCAGCAGCATGCCCAAGCGCTCCCGACCAGAGCAGCTCCCGCGTTGAGGCCTGCAGGATCTTCGCCCAATACGCCCTGAACCCACGCGCATCAATCCGGTGCATCACCAGCGCGGCGATATTATTCACCCAGAACCAGCTGTCGCCGTGATGATAGCTCTTATCGTCCATGCCTGTGTATTCCTGCCGGAAGCGCGCGTCGCTCAGGCCGATTGTCGCAAGCCCGCCCCATGCAAGCCACAGCTTCGGCAGCACCGCGGAAAAGCACCGCTTCCATTCCCTCTTCGTCAACAGCTCAGGATAGGCGTACGCCGCGAGGAATACGTTCGGCCGCGCTGTGCCGTCGCCAGCACTGTCCGCAAGCTGTGTCCCGTCCCACAGCAGCGTGCGCACCCGCTCCCGAAGCGCCTGCCCGCGCTCCCGGTAGATGACATTCTTCGTCAGCTGAAATGCGACACGCTCGAGCGCAAGGCGCAGCGCCTGCAGCTCGATCGCCTGTGAACGGCTTGCGGTGTCCATCCAGCTCTCCTGCGGCCCGTGCGACGCAAGCCCATCGCGCGTATGCAGCTGCTCATGCGACTCGAGCACGCGGACGAGCGCTTCCTCCACACGCGACTTCTCTTCCTTCGTGAACCCTTTCAATGCATGATATTCGCCGCAGCGCACAAACAGCCAGCCGACCGCGTCAGCGCTGCGCAGATCGCCGGCAGCCGCAGGAATCCGCGCCGGCAGAAGCCCTTGCGCATCAATGCGCTCCAGCAATGAGAACACTATCCTCTTTGCCAGGTCAAACTCACCAAGCAGCATCAGCGCCTTCAGCGCAACGGCTTCGTCCCGCGTCCACTCCTGAAAGAACCAGGGCAGCCCTGCCCAAACGCACGGAGGCGGCGCAGCCCTGTCAGCGCTTGCGGGCGCCGCTGCCGCAGCCCGCAAGCCCTGGAGCGACCACGATGCCGCCGCAACCTCGAGCGGAAGCTGCGCGAATCGGATGCAAGCCGCGCGCTGCGCCGCAACCGCTTTCCGCACATTCGCGGCGATCCTCGCATTCGAGCGCAGCGCTTCCTGCAGGTCCCTGCCCGCGGTCACCACCAGCTCCGCGGCATGAAACCGCGCCGCATGATACACAAAGCGCCGTGAAGCGTCCTTCCGCAACGCATCCTGCGCGTACACGCGCTCTTCCCACCGCCCAAGCACGCGTCCGGGAGCATTCACGACGACAAAAAAAACGAACTCCTCATCGCCGTGCGTGCGATCCTCCCGCCGGTCGGTCTTCTTCACAAAGGTGATGATCGTCCTGCCCTCCTCGACCTCAACGCGGTAGAAACGCCCAAACGCACGGCTGTCATACGGCCTGTGCACGTCAAGCACCAGCCCGATGTCCGTCTCCGCATTCAGCCGATGCACCAGCGCGCGCTCGCCCCGTGGCACCGCAAACTGCTCCCGCAGCGCGCCGTGCACGACGTCAACCACCGAGAGATGGTGCACCACCCCGCTCACTGCCGGCGCGGCGAGCCGCAGCTCGCTCAGGACATGAAACAGCTCGCCATCAAACACCGACCATCCGCCGTACTTCGTCTGCTGGTTATGGTAATAAAACGAGCCTGCCTCGTTCGTGAGCAGGAAGGAGGCATTCTCTGCTTCTCCCGCCGCGCTCATCTCCCCTACCTGATAGCGCGCCTTCATGAGCGGTACCATGCAGCCGCCTGCTCGGGATGCACCGAGTTGATCACGATGCCGGTCGCAAGCTCAAACCCTCCCCAGGTGGCAATCCGCGGCGCGACCTCGATGTGGAAATGCAGCTCGCTCTGCGGAGGAGCCTCGTGAAGGAAGAAATTATAGTCCGCACCGAGCGCCTTCAGCTTCCGCAGCACCTGCAGAAGGATGGAGGCAAGCTCCGCAAGCTCATGCTGCTCAAGCCCGAGCAGGCTTTTCACGTGCCGCTTCGGAAAGATCCAGCATTCATAATTGAACCGCGACGCGTACGGCGCAAACGCCGCAAACGAGACGTTCTCAAAGCATCGCCGTTCCGAGCGCATCTCTGAAGCGGCAATCGCGCAATACGCGCACCCTTTCGCATTCCAAGCCACAGCAGCCTCTTCCCGCACCGCTTCCGGCACGTGGTGCGAGGCGATCACCTGCGTGTGCGAATGCACCAATGACGTGCCTGCGTTCCTCCCGTGGTTCTTGAAAACAGCCACATACTGCACCCTTGGATCCTTCCGGAGCCAGAACAGCCTGTTTGCGTACACGTTCAGAAGCTCGAGCACCTCGCTCTCGCTCAGATCAAAAAGCTGCAGCCCGTGGTCCGGTGTCTCGACGATGATTTCATGATGTCCATACGCCCCCGCCGATGCCAGGAGCCCCTGCTGCCGCACGGCGATTTTTTCATCATTCCCGACTGCAGGGAACTTGTTGGGGAACCACCGGAGCTTCCAGTCGCCGCTTTTCGGAAGCCGCCCGATCTCATCAGGCGTCTGCCCTTCCTTCCCCGGACAGAAAAAGCACGCTGCCTGCTCATTGACAACAACACGCTCGCCAAACTCGCGCGGACGCGAGCCGCGAGCTTCCGAAAGGATCACCCAGCGCTCAAGCAGGTAATCCTTACGGAGCTCCATGCCGCACCCGCTCCAGCGCCTTGTTGTGCGCATCGATGTAATGCCCGATCAGCTCCTTCCAGTCCAGCTGCCGCGAAAAATGCTCCGCCGCAATCTTGTTCTGCACCCGCCTGCTCTTGGGCAGCACTGCATAGTCGTACAGCTGCGCGGCAAGCTGCCCGACCACTGCGTCATCGCCCTTTCCCCGCCGGCTGATGATGAAAATTCCGCTGTCGCGCCTTTTCAGCCGCTGCTGCGCGTAGATCCCAAACCCCGCGAGGTCCGTCGTCACCGCGGGCACGCCGTATGCCGCGCTTTCCAGCGGCGTGTATCCCCACGGCTCGTAATAACTTGGGAAGATGCCGAGATGGCACCCCCAGATCGTTTCGTAATACCCCAGGTCGATCAGGCCGTCCGAGCTGCTGAGATAGATCGGATACAGGATGACCTTCACCCGGTCCTCCGCACGGTTCTGCAGCTGCGACTGTGCAAACCCGCGCAGGATCGCATCGTCCGCATTGGCAAGCCCGTGCGTCGCCGCCGGCGGAACCCCTTCCTTCCTGAACGAGAGGATGAAGCGCTTTATCTTGAACAGGAACTCCTCGTCGAAGAGCGCCGCTTCATCCGGCGGCGTCCCCTGTACGACTGCCTGGATCATCCGCTGGCCCATCGTGCCGAGGTAATGCCCGACCTCGTCCTGCAGGTCCTCGAACAGGCTCTTGCTCTCCACCAGCCCGAGATTCAGCACGTGGATATCGGCGGGGATGAAGAAAAACGCCACCATCGTGCGGTCGCTCTTCTCCTGCTTCAGCCGCTCATTCAGCCTGCCGAGCGCGGCGATCGTAACGTCAATCCCCTTGTTGCGGAACTCATACCTGCCCGAGATGTAGAAGAACAGCGTCTTGTCAAGGTCGAAGCTGTAATGCGGAAAGAAATAAGGATACAAAAATTCCTTGATGCGCTCCCGGTAAACCTGGTGCTTCGCAGGGATCTGCTCCAGATCAGGAAAGCGCTCGAAGTCAAGCCCGTTCGGCAGCAGCGCATCCGGCTTCCGCCCGAGCAGGTGCTCCGCTTCAAGCCCTGTGATCTCGCTCACCGTCGTAAAGACATCTGCGGCCTGCGCGCTCGCCTTTTCGAGGCCATGCTTCGCCTGCACGCCGAACGCCCGCGCTTCCTCCTCAGCGCTCAGGTGCGCAAGCTCCTCGTACAGCGGCCGATCGGCTCCCGCAAGCGTCCTCCCCAGGACCGTCGCATGCGTCGTGAACACAGCCGCAAGGGGAACACGCTTGTCCTTCACATACAGCAGCGCCGCCCCGCTCAGCCATTCATGGAATTGTGCGACCGCATCGGGGCACTGCCATGCCTGCATCACCTTCTCAAGGAACTTTCCCACCGCCCATCCCCAAACAACCGGCGCATCGAAATCGCTGCCTGCCGTAAGCGAATCGATGCGGAACCGCTCCCACAGGTACGCCTTGATGCTGTCCTTGCTCTGCAGGAACTTCACCCAGTCGATGAGAACCGCGGCAGGCTTCCCCTTGATCTGCCATGTGCCATAGTAGCACTCAATTCCCTCGCCGCGCAGCGCCTCGAAGACCGGCTGCAGCTTCTCCGGCGCCGGCAGGTGCTGGAACTCCGCGGCTGCGCTCCTGGCGATGTACGGCCCGATGAAAAACAGCGTCGCGTACTGCCGCTGCAGCTGCGCTGCCTTGCTTGCGAGCACCGTGTAGATGCCCCCGACCTTGTTGCACACTTCCCACGAAACCTCAAAGAAGCACGCCGCCCTCGCCTGCTGCATCGCTTCCCCGGGGCAAAAAGCTCTTTTAAATCTTTCATACCACTTTAGAGTGGATAGTTTCCTCAATCGTGATGAGAGCGCCGCGTGCCGCAAAGAATGAGGCGGCGCGAGCATCGCTGCAGCGCCTGAGAGAGCGCGCCGTGCGCGCGAGGACGGGAAGCAGAGCCAAGAGGCACGAGCGGATGAGCGCCATGTTCGGATCTGCGCGGCGGTCAGGCGGCGGCGCACACGCTCATCGGCAGGTGATGGCAGTGCGCAGGGCTTCAGCGAACGCCCCAAGAAATCTTTATAAACAGTCCCGTCACTTCTTCCATTTGGGTGGGACCGACGGAGGCAGGGGAAAAAAGAGATGAAGGTCCTGATGTTCGGCTGGGAGTTCCCCCCTTACCACAGCGGCGGCCTCGGAACCGCCTGTCACGGCCTGACCCGAGGCCTGGCGAATGCCAACGTTGATGTGACGCTCGTTCTTCCGCACGCGACCGAGGACATCGATGCGGACTTCCTCACCGCCGTCTCCGTGGGCAACCTGAAGCAGGTCCGCATCACCGCAGCGCTCAGGCCCTACCTTACGCCGGCAGCCTACGCACCGCGCACCAACTCGCTGTACGGCCAAGACCTGTTCGAAGAGGTCGAGCGCTACGCGCAGCACGCCTCCGCGGTCGCGCAGCACGAGCAGTTCGACATTATTCACGCTCATGACTGGATGACCTTCAAGGCCGGCATCGCCGCAAAGGAAAAGACGAAAAAGCCGCTGGTCGTGCATGTCCACGCGACGGAATTCGACCGCACCGGAGGCAACGGCATCCACCCGCAGGTCTCCCGCATCGAGGGCGACGGGATGCGCGCCGCTGACAAGGTGATTGCCGTCTCGCAGTTCACCAAGCAGAAGATCGTCGACTTCTACGGCATCCCGGAACAGAAAATTGAGGTTGTCCACAACGCGGTCGACTTCCCGGTTACCCTGCCGCGCGCCCGGTTTCCCACCACCAAGACGGTCGTCCTCTTCCTGGGCCGCATCACGCTGCAGAAAGGCCCGGATTATTTCATCGCCGCGGCCAGGCGCGTTCTTGAGCATGACGACCATTTCCTTTTCATCCTTGCCGGCTCCGGTGACATGGAAGCGCAGGTGATCGAGCAGGCTGCTGCGGGCGGAATCGCCGACCGCGTCCTCTTCACCGGCTTCCTGAGAGGTGAGGATGTGCAGCGCGCCTACCGGATGGCAGATATCTACGTCATGCCTTCGGTCTCCGAGCCGTTCGGCATCACTCCACTGGAAGCCATCTCGTGCGGCGTCCCCTGCATCATCTCCAAGCAGAGCGGCGTCAGTGAAGTCATCACGCACTGCCTCAAGGTTGATTTCTGGGACGTTGAAGAGCTCGCAAACAAGATCATCAGCCTCGCACGCTCTCCTGAAGCGCAGCACTGCATGCGCCGCAATGCTGCACGGGAAGTCGCAGCGCTCGACTGGACCGATGCCGCTGAGCAGTGCCGCGCCATCTACGAGGAGATGCTCCCGTGGTAAGCGTCTGCTTTTACTTCCAGGTGCATCAGCCTTACCGCATCCGCCGCTACCGCGTCTTTGACATCGGAACCGATAGGCCATATTTTGATGAGCAGACCAACCGCCAGGTGCTCCAAAAAGTTGCGGAAAAGTGCTACCTCCCCATGAATGCGCTCCTCCTCCGGCTTCTCGAGCGGCACCCGGAGTTCAAAGTGGCATTCTCGTTTTCCGGCGTCGTGCTTGAGCAGTTCGAATCCTCCGCGCGGGACGTGCTTGCGTCCTTCCAGCGCCTCGCCGCCACCGGCCGCGTCGAGCTCCTCGGCGAGACATATCACCACTCGCTTGCGTTCCTTTTCTCGCCGAAGGAATTCCGCGAGCAGGTGCTGCTGCATCAGGAAAAGATCAAGCAGCTCTTTGGGACGCAGCCAGCCGTGTTCCGGAACACCGAGCTCATCTACAATAACCGGCTCGCGGCGGCCGCCCAGGACATGGGCTATCATGCTGTCCTCGCCGAAGGCTGGGATCCGCTCCTTGAGTGGAGATCGCCCAACTTCGTCTACCAAGCGCACAACTCACCCCTACGCCTGCTCCTCAAGAATTACCGCCTGAGCGACGATATCGCCTTCCGCTTCTCCAACAAGGACTGGACCGGCTTCCCGCTGAGCGCAGAGACGTTCGCCTCGTGGATCACCACAGCGAACGGCAACGGCCACGTCGTGAACCTCTTCATGGACTATGAGACCTTCGGCGAGCACCAGTGGGCGGAGAGCGGCATCTTCCGTTTCATGGAGCAGCTGCCCGCCGCACTCCTCACGCACGCCGACAATGACTTCGTCACGCCGAGCGAGGCCATCCGGCGGTATCCGAGCGCGGGAACGCTCGACATCCCCCATCTTGTGAGCTGGGCGGACATGGAGCGCGACGTGAGCGCGTGGGTCGGGAATGCCATGCAGCAGTCTGCGCTGCAGAAACTCTACGCGCTCGAAGCTGCAGTCAAGGCAGCCAACAATCCTGAGCTGCTCGAGAGCTGGAGGAAGCTGCAGACCAGCGACCACTTCTATTACATGTGCACCAAATGGTTCAACGATGGCGACGTCCATAAGTACTTTAATCCCTATGAGACGCCCTACGAGTGCTTCCTCGCGTTCATGAACGTCTTCACCGATTTCCAGCAACGCGTCGAGCATAGCAGGGTGCGCGTCGCGCCCCTAAGGTAAACCATGCGCTGCCGCACGACGACCGCCCCGCACGACGAACGCACACCCCGTTTCACGCATACCCCGCTCACAAGGACATGCACCTCGCGCCCGCGCGCAGGTGCGGAGGTGCCCCCGTGATACCTGAGAATGTTGCGTTTGTCCTGCGTGACGGCACACGCCTGCGCAGCCTGCGCGAGCTCGCACGGCAGCTCGACACCATGCCGCGCGAGACGTTCTCGCACCATGTCACCGACCAGAAAAACGACTTTGCGCGCTGGATCGATGATGTCTTCAAACAAGCGCCGCTGGCCGCGAACATCCGCGACGTGCGCGATCCGGCATCCGCCGCTGCCGTCATCCGCGCCCACATCAGCAAGCCGCGCGGCACCCGTTCCGTCGAGAAAACGCTTGCAGCACTGATGCGCAGGTGAGGGGAAAAGCGGCACGCAACGTTTTCAGCACGAAGCGTTGCGCGCATCGAGGCTGCGCGCTGCCGGAGCGGGAGCAGCCCGGCCGCCGACGGCAGCGCAGCGCGTGAACATTACCGTCGATAAAGCCCGCGCACCAACTCCTGCGTGCGATGGATCCGTTTCCCCGCCACGACCGCACAAACAGTTACACGAACAGTTATACAAACCTTTATATAGGAAGATGACATTCATTCCTTCAATCAGAAAAAAAGGAGGTGCCTGATTATGCCAAAGAAGAAAAAGGCAAAGAAAGGGAAGAAAGGGGGACGCAAGAAGCGACGATAAGCCTCCTTCTTTTTTCTTCTTTCTTTTTTACGAGAGTTTCCTTTTTACGAGATTTTTTGAGCAAGGTGGTTGCGGCGATTGGAGTTTCATTCTTCTGCTTCCCGGCACGCGCTGGGACAACGACATTGAAAAACAAGATTCACACCTGCACGTACCGCACCAGCGACCGGATCATCGGCACCAGCAGGCTCAGCGCAAGCACGAGCAGGAAGAAGAAGCTCACCGTCCCAAACGCCTTGTTCCCGCGATGCTCGCCCCAGGCTTTCCTGAGGAATGTCTGCGCCATCCGCCCGCCGTCGACAATCGGCAACGGCAGCACGTTGAACAGCCCGATGCCGAGGCTCAGCACGAAGAGCCAGCGGAGGAAGACGATCAGCGTGAGCAGCACGCGGTTCAGCGCCGCGAACTGCCCCTGCTTCACCTGGTATTCGCTGCGGATGCCGACGATGCCAATGAAAGCCCTTTGCGCATCATCAGGATGGGCGGCCGCGGTGAGCAGCAGCGTTGCGTTGCTAGCGGTCCTCACCTCAAGTGTCTCATTCGGCCGCATTCTGCCCATCATCTCCGAGAACCGCTGCGCATCCGCATGCTCCTCACCACCAACAGCGGTGATGACGTCTCCTGCGCGGAGTCCGGCGCGTTCCGCGGGATACCCGCTTCCGTAATAGCCATCAAACGCAAATCCTACCGGCTCGACGAGCGACTGCTGCAGCGGGAGCGCGACAAACAGCATCAGCAGCACTGCGATGATCCCGAGGAAGATGTTGGCGACCGCCCCTGCCGCGTACACCGAATACTGCACGACGTCGTGCTCCTTCGCCAGGCGCTTTTCATCCGGCTCGACAAACGCGCCGATGATGGGCCCTATCAGCACGAGGCCGGTCCAGTTTATCCCTATGCCATGCGCCCGCGCCACGATCCCATGCCCGAACTCATGCACCACGGCAATCACAAAGATCGCGATCAGCCAGTGCCAGAACGGCAGCACCCCAAGGCCTGGCACTTCGACCCCCGGCAGCACGAGCGAGACGCTCGCAGGCTGCTCCGGCCTTGTGAACAGCTGCGCAAAGCCGATCAGCAGCAGCGCCGAAATCAGCACGAGCCCCACAAACCCGATGCCGATGCCCATATAGCCGAACAGCTTCACCCACTCACGATACCTGCCTGCAAGCCAGTCCATCAGCCGGATGCCGATCGTCGTGCGGTACAGGAGGATGATCTTCGACTGCACGGCAAGCCGCCTGCGCCTGAGAACAAGGAACAGGGCAAGCGCAAGATAAAAGAGAATGATCCACCGGTACTGCAGCAGCGCAGCGGCCAGCGTCATGCTATTTCCTGCGCCGCGGCCTCAGCACCCGGCTTCCGCAGTTCCGGCACTTGGTGATGCCCTGGCTGACGCGCATGCTCGGCGATCGGATCTTATGCTTGCACTTCCGGCAGACGAACACGTTCCGGAACATCCGTGCGACCGGCTCTTCGAACTTTGCCATTACTGCTCAGCCCCTTTCACCTGCTTCATCAGCTTCTGGTCCATGATCGTCCAGTAGAGCACCTGCACGCCGTCTCTTACCTGCCCCTGGAGCTCTTCCGGAATCAGCAGATCGAATGTCTCGTAGGTTTCCATGTCCATGACGTTCGCGACGCTGTTCGTGATACTCAGCACCTGCGCGCTCTTTTTCTCGATGAGCGGCACGTCGATGCGCTCCGAGCCCGGCATCACCAGGTCGCGCTTCTTCTGGTCAATGATCCCGACCGCGACAATCCGCGCTTTTGCCGCGCCGTGCTTTCCCGGCTTTGATTTTTGCGTGCTGACGACGCGGCACGGATGCCCTTCGACGAGAATGGTGTCCCCTTCCTTCACACTGCTTGCCGTCGTCTGCTTGAGCATCGCCAAAACCCCCGTTATGATTTTCTCCGTGCGAGCCTGATGTCAACCGCCGTGACCGTCTTCCTGCCCGCGTGCTGGGAAAACTTCAATGCCTCCGCGCTCAGCTGCAGCGCAAACTCCTCCAGCGCGTCCGCAAGCTCTGTCTTGGCATTGTCAGCGACGCGCGGCGCTCCCGCCTTGCGCATCAGCTTCTCCATCGCCGCAAGCGGCAGAATGTTCGGACGTGGCATAGAGGTCATTGGAGCGATGGTGTTTTTAAAGGTTTTGGCGGACTCGGGGCTGTTGCGAAATTCTGCCGCGGCTGGCGTGAAGACCGTGCCAAAAACCAGGGCCGGCGGGCGGGCGGCCACCCCTCAGAGCCAGCGCGAGAAAAAACTCCTCTTCTGAAATCCCCTCCGCCGGGCCGCGCGGCGCTGCGTGCCCAAGAACCCCTCAAGCTGCCGTTCGAGCCGACCTGCGTCGTTAAATCTCTTTTCGTCGGCCTTAAACGCCTTCGTGTGGAAATGGCTGCGGTTGCCCTGCTGCCGGTACTTGTGCTTCTTGTGCAGCATCTCATGGTAGAGCACGTACTCGAGCAGCTCCCGCGGCGCCTCACGGAAGACCGCCGACAGCACGACTGTGTCCGTATGCAGGTTATAATGCCCGAGCTTCGTGGTGCTGGCGGTGCCCCATGCGAGCGTCGGCTGATCCAGCAGGCTGTAGAAGTAGAGCTCATTCAGCCGGGCGAATGCCTGCTCAAGAACCGGATCGCTTGCGCCGCGCGGAATCGCGTCAGGCAGTTTCCTCACAAAGGCGTGATAGAGCTGCACATTCACCGTTGCCCCCTTCTCTTTCAGGGTTCTTGCAAGCAGCGACTGCACCAGCCCGATCACAATCTCCCGGTCAACGCGCTTCCACTCCGCGCTCAGCCCGAACTGCAGGTGGTTGCGCGCAAGCCGCACCCGCGCATTATAGGGGCTGAACCTCCCCGAATAGGTGATCTCGGCAGTATAGGGAAATGCCCGCTCCGGCCACAGCCTCGTGAACGCTTCCTGCACAAGGTCCATCATCCGCTCTCAACCGGAAACCGCAGCAGCGCAGCCATGCCGCCAAGATCACGGAGCTGCACGCCCTGGCGCGTCTCAGTCGAGATCATCATGACTTTCGTCCCCGTCGCCGCCGCCTGCTCACTCAGCCGGTCGATGACCTCATCATCCAGCGACTCGGAGAGCAGCAGCGTGTCAACCGCGCCGATCTGCAGCGCATGCGCAACCTGCTGCCTGCCGTACGCTGCTTTTGCCGTGTCCTTCGCCAGCCGCGTGAAGAACTCGTCCATGATCTTCTGCTCGACCACAATCTCCTCTTTTGCCAGCACGTCCTGGCTCTTCTCCACCAGCTCCTGCAGCCCGAACATCCCCGTATAGCTCAGGTCCTTCACCGCAAGCACCTTGTTCTTCAGTTCCGTGGTCAGCTGCCCCAGCTCAAGAAAATCATTCTTCGTCGGACCGGGGCCGCCGACGAGAATACCCTGCAGGCCCTTCATGCCGAGGAACTGCTCCTTCACGTACTCTGCAACCTTCCGGTAATGGTCCTTTGCCGCGCCTTCGATGATGCGGTGGAAACGCATTGCACTTTGTCCCCCCGCCTTAAACTTTCCCGGCACGTGGGAGTGCGTCTTTGCCAGATGCAGAATCGTCTTTCCCTTCAACAGCGCGATGTCGGCATCCCTCCGGTCAATGACAACCAGCCCGTAGATGCTCTTTTCCTCGAGCATCTCTTCAAGGATGTCCAGCACGAACGTCTTGTCGCAGCGGTAGATCCGCGTCTGGACCGGGATGGGCGGCTCGATGCTCCACACCCTCACATCCTGCTGCCCCTCGCGCGCAGCCACATTGCCGGAAAACAGCGCCAAGCCGTTGGGCGGCGTCTGCGCATACAGCTTGAGGTGCTGAATCATCCGCTCCAATGCTGCCTGCACATTCTTCCGCGTGCCCGTGCTCTTGATGTTGGAAGCGGTGCCCTGCTCCTCCGCAAGGTGATTGGTGATCTTGCTGAGCTCGTAGCCCGCAGGGATGCAGACAGTGACGAATTCCGTGTGGTTCGCGCGCAGCGCGCTGAGTTCCTTGACGAACTTCTTCAGCTTCCGCTTCTGCTCGGGTGTGATGTCCATGGGAATGCGCGCCTGCCGTGCTTTATAAAATGTTGGGGCGGCTCATCCAAGAAACCTGTTGGTGCGAAACCTTTAAAAACCATTCCCCGTTTTTGCTCATCATCGGGGCTGTGGGGTAGCTTGGTCCAGCACGGTGCTGCAAGAATCATCCTCGCTGGTTTGGGACCAGCAGACCCCGGTTCAAAGGGACGCGTTCCTTCCTGTTCATCCGCGGGGCGCCCCACCTGAAAATCCGGGCAGCCCCATTTTCCAATGGCCGCAAAGAAAGAAAAACTTACGTCAACGAAGCGCTTTGGCGCGCGCTATGGCCCACGCAGCAAAATCACGTTCGACAAGATCGAGCGCCTGCAGCGTGCACGGCACCCGTGCCCTTATTGCGCCTACCGCGCTGTCCGCCGCGTCAGTGTCGGCATCTGGTCGTGCCGCAAGTGCAGCGCAACCTTCACGGGCCGCGCCTATGTGATCCGTGAAGAAAATGCCGCCAAAGAAGCGGCCACGGAGGCATGATGGTCCACTACACCTGTTTTTCCTGCGGGAAAGAAGTCGGCGACGAGTACCTCCGGACACGGGTGCGCTGCCCCTATTGCGGCAGCAAGATGCTCTACAAGGAGCGCACGGCAACAACAAAGGTCAAGGCCAGGTAAGATGTTCCCCTATCGTGCGACCATCCGCTGCCGCGACGAGAGAGGCATGCTCTGCGCCGCATTGAAACCCGAAGAGGCCACGACGGAGCGCTTGAGCGTGCGCCTCCGCAGGAGCGGCAGGGACTGCTCCCTTGTGATCACCGCAGCCGACGCAACGGCACTGAAAGCAGTGATGGGCTCCGCAACACGGCTGCTCGAAATGGCAGAGAAGGTTCAGCATGACCAATGATTCGCAGAAGAAAGTCGCACAGCTCCAGCTGTTCCAGCAAAACCTGCAGGCCCTGCTGATGCAGAAACAGCAGTTCCAGCTGCAGCTGAACGAATCCGAATCCGCGCTCACCGAGCTGAAGGGCACGCAGCAGGCGTACAAGATCATCGGCAGCCTGATGGTGCTCAGCGACCGCGGGGAGCTTGAGAAAGGCCTGAAGGAGCGGAAAGCGACGGTTGAGCTTCGCGTCAAGAACATCGAGATGCAGGAAGAGCGCCTGCGCAAGAAAGCTGATGAGCTGCAGCGCGAGATTGTCCAAGCGATGAAAAAAGAAGGTGGGGAGTCGTGAGCTCTGTCCAGTCAGTCGTCGCTGCCATCAACGAGCTCAAGGGAGACCCCGCCATCACCAGGCATATCCGCGAGCGCCTCGAGTGCATCATTGCCTTCCTTGAGCAGGATCCGCAGCTCGGCAAGGACAAGGCCATGCTCGAGATTGAGGAACTCTTTTCGGCCAATTCCATCGAGCCTCACCTCCGCTCCCAGATGTGGAATGTGGTGAGCCAGCTCGAGACCATCTGAAGGCCCCCTCTCAGCACCTTCGCCTGTGTGACGCGGTGAACCACGCCCGGATCGCCATGCGTTTCCCGAACCACGGCGAACGTAACCAATCGCGCCTCCGCCTGTAACGGAATGTGGCCTCTTGCGCGACGGGAGCGGGCCGTGCCTGCGGTGCACTGAAAACCTGGCGGCGGCCGAGCGTACCCCATCGCGCCTCCGCCTGCGGCTCCGGCGCTGCGTGTGGCGGCGGCATAGCGGGGCCGGCGTTTCGTACGGCATCAATCAGCGGAGGAAAAACGGCAGCGGCCTGCCAGAGGTGCGTGACTGTCGGCAGTACCAGAAAGCCAGCTGCAGAGATGCCGAACTCACCCTTTCCTTACCACCAGC
>CAYYLB010000019.1:0-18282 GCA_964472345.1 uncultured Methanosarcinales archaeon | reverse complement strand
TAAAATGAGAATAGGTCTATTTGTATTCTTTATTTTTTAGACACTCTCCTGCATATACTCTACGACGATATTCACGAGTTTCTTCATCGTTTCGTTGCAGTTCTTAAAATAGAGTTTATCAAGCACCTCATTCCCAAATCTTCTGATGAGGTCGCTGATTAATGCGTGAATGAAAGACTGTGTCGCGGAATCAACGCCGCCAAAATCCAGAATAACCTCCCTCCCTTTTTCCAAAGCAGGAATTATTTTTTCAACCCTTAGGTGCCTGGCAATATCCTTATTCTCCGCAAAATTCCCAACCGACGGAAGCAGTTTAATCTCTTTCATATGAACCTGGCTCTCCTGTATTTTTCTTTTCTTCTTTCCCTGATGGTCTTGATATATGTTTTTCTGATTAAGTCTAACAATACAGAGAATTCTTTTGTTGCATCCAGAGATATGTCTACGCCCACAACGGTCCCTTTCCAGAAAGGAAAATCTTCTCCTTTAGAGTGTCGGTCCTTAAAAGGATCCGCATGCAACTCGACGCGCTTGCTCGACTTGCTTTTCAATAACTTATACAGGGCATTGCCGCTATAAATAATAAAAAAATCACGGTTTACTTTAGCAATTGACTTTATAAAAAATAATCCTGCTCCGGCATTATACTCAGTTCCCCAATCTCTTCGGGTTGTTCCGGTTACTCCAGGCATCAATGCTAAATGGATTGCCTCCAGGTGAGTTGGAGCAGCGTAAGCTTGGTTTATCGTTTTTTTAATGCCCACCCCGGTATCCGCAATTCCGATTCGGATGGTGTTGCTTTTTTTGTAATACTGGGCAGACAAAATGGCGCCATGTTCTGATTGGGCATGTTCAAGGACGTTTCTGACCAATTCGCTCACAATGTATTTGATGGGGGGGGCATGTTCGGGTTCCAGATGGAGCAATGGAATCATTTCGGTGATGAATCTTGTTAATTCGTCAGAGTTGGTTATTTGAATCAATGGAATAAATCGGCCAGCGGACTCATGCTCTTTTATGTTCATATCTGACTTCATGCCCAGAATCTTAAACAGGTTCATCCTTGCCAAATAATGTTTTGATGCCGCTTCAAGTTTCTCGCAGCGAATATTCGATTTTCCCAAAGTTAAACCCAACGCCGCGGCCATGGACAATGCAACGGGGTGTATCGAAATCCATTTTTTATTTGCTGTTATATCCAATCTGGCGGGGTTGGAACTATCAAAAGCTCTTAAAAACGGGTCTATGTTGCCTAAAAACGCGCTGTTGGGAAAGTGCATCCTCATAGAATACCTGGAATCAATTTTTATTTATAAAGGTTTCTATATAACCGGGATTCCCGGTAGATATTGACTATGGTTAAATCCCGGCATCGTTATGGTATTCAACTCAACACAAGCCCTGTCGGCTCCCAGCTTTTCCGGCGGTCCGGCTGCGGGGATTTTTTCTTTTGCGGATCGGTCCTGCGGCGCTCCCGATCCTCATCCTTGCGGCAGTGATTGAGGTCAGTGTCACGCCGGCCCTGCTGGAGAGCTTTGGGCTGTGACCAATCGCGGCAAAAAGCTGCCGAACCAGCCGAAAGGCGTATAAGTTAACAAAAATTAGCAAACGTTAACATGGTCCAAACAACCGTTGGCGCACGGATTCCGGCGCCGCTCGTCAGGGACCTTGCGTATGTCGCAAAAGAAGAAAAAGCGGACAAGTCAAAGGTCCTGAGGGAGCTGCTGGCAAGCGCGATTCAGGAGAAGCTCGTCCGGCTTGCTTTCCAGAAATACACGCAGCGGCAGGTTTCCCTCGGACGCGCTGCGGAGCTTGCG
Source organism: uncultured Methanosarcinales archaeon (assembly GCA_964472345.1). Taxonomy (GTDB): domain Archaea; phylum Nanobdellota; class Nanobdellia; order Woesearchaeales; family JAGLXL01; genus CAYYLB01. Next base: position 16,465 of record CAYYLB010000019.1, on the reverse strand, counting down.
CGGCTCCCGCTGGCGGACTTCATGAGGCGGGCGGCAGATGCCGGGATCCCGCCGAACTATCCGCGGGAGGAAGTTGAGCGCGATGTCGCAGCAGCGGCGCTGGCACGATGATCGTGAGCAACGCATCGCCGCTGATCGCCCTTGGAAAACAGGGAATGCTTCATCTGCTCAAGGGCTGTTTCCAGCGTGTCGAGATTCCACCAAGCGTCCTTCGTGAGATAACGCACGGCAGCGACGGCCCGGAAGTGTTGGCGCTGCAGCATGCGATTGCCGGTGGGTGGGTGTCCGGGAGACCTCCATCGCGCGATTTCTGGAAGAGACGGCAAGCCTCAGGCAAGGGGAGAAGGAAGCCATCTCATTGGCAGCCGGGCGCAAGGCGATGCTCCTCTTCGACGATAAGCTCGGGAAGGCGTACGCGCGTGTCCTCGGCGTCGAAGCGCACGGCACCTTGTTCGTGCTCGCACTCGCCTATCACACCTCACTGCTTACAAAGCAGGAAGTTCATTCGCTGCTGGACGGGATGATGGGGGAAGGGTTTTATCTCTCGGCAGATTCGTATCGGGCATTTGCTGCTTCTCTCGATGCGATGAAGGAGAGTAAATGACCCAATGCTCTTGCTCTCTAGCAAGCCGGCGCTCACTCCATCGGCACGCCGCTCCACAGCGTCCAGTCTTCTGATGGCGAGTAGCGGCCGAAGACAAAGTAGGGCGGATGCCCCTGGCCGAAGTAGCCGTACTGCACGTCGCTCCACGCCCGCTGCCGCCCCGGCTCGCGCAGGCCTGCGCCAATCCCATAAATCGACGAGCCGAAGAGCCGCCAGGTCTTCATCAGGCCGTGGAAGTCGCTCAGGTCCGTGGTCGCGTCAGCGCCAGGCTCGACGATCAGCGGGCCCTTGTAGCCGTGCTTCTTCAGCACTTTGATCATCTCGACGACCGGCGTGTTCCCCTGCCCCGGCGACAGGTGCTCATCATGGTAGCCGAAGTTGTCCGTCAGGTGGACGCTGCCGATCATGTTCTTCGCGGCCATCTCCTCGATCTTGCCGAGCAGCCAGTCGTCAAACTTCTTCTGGTTGTCCTCCGGGCTGACGTTGGGATCCCACACCCAGTACTTCCGCCAGATGTTGAAATGTCCGGTGTCGAGATGCCCTTTGATGTGCGTCTCTGCCGCTTTCTTTGCCTCCTCCTCCGCGTAGCCCTGCTGCCGCATCTTCTCGGCCATGGAGTGCCGCGCCCCTTCGACGAGGTCCATCAGCTCGTCAGGATGCCCGCCGTAGCTCTCGGGGAAGATGTGCTCCATCGCCACGAAGATCGGCTCCCTCAGCTTCTTCTCCTTCTCGAGCTTCTTCGTGTGCATCATCGCAGCCATGCCCGCTTCCGCGTACGCGTCGTACGATTCCTTCAGTGCATATTTCCGCTGGCTGACGACGTGGCGCATGGTCTCGTAGGCGTCGGCTGCCTGCTGCTCCTGTGATGTCGAGGCTTCGCGCGCCTGCTCGAACCGGCGCTTCACCTCGCGGAGCGCGTCCTTGATGATCTCTGAGGGTTTCTCATAGTCCGGCGGAACAAGGTCGCCTGCCAGCTGCCGGGCCAGGCCGCGCGCCTCACGCTTGAGCTTCCAAAGCTCGTCCTCGCCCATGCTGTCCTCGATCTTCTTGTAGAGCTCAAATGCCTTCTGGAGCCTGGTGAGGTCCTTCAGCTCACCCTCGAAATCGCCCCCGTAGTACAGCGCCCAGCCCTTTGCGTTCGCCGCGTTGGTCTCGAGCGTCGCCTGCACGTACGCCTCCTCGGGATCGACCACGACCTCCTCCTCTGACTTGGCGTTGCGGAACTGCCAGTAGATGGAGCGATCCCACGCCGCAGGGTCATCCTTGTGTTTCCGCCAGAATTCGCGCGCTTCATTGGTGCGGTCCCCGGCTTCCTTCACGAACCGGTCCCAGTCCCAGTACTCGACCTTGAAGCGCCCGGCCTCCTGGTCATGCTCCGGGACGCGCTCCTCCATGCTTTTCACCTTCGTATGGGTGTAGTCGATGAAGACGGTCTCGCCCTCCTGCGCGACACGCTCGTTCCCTTCTTCGTCGTAATAGGTATCGCCAGGCTTCGCGGCAAGCCACACCGGCCGCGCCACCTTCTGGTTCTTCCTGACCTGCGACGCGATCTGCCCCGAGCGCTCGTCGACGACGCGGATCACCGCCCGCTCCGGCTCTTCCTCGAAGCTCTTGAAGAGCAGGCTGCCGGTTTCCGGATCCCGCGCCCACGCCTCCTCGCTGATCGGCCTCTGGAACTCGCCGGTATGCACGGTCACGTTGCCGCCGCGCGCCACGTCGGCCGCGAACTCGATCGCCCGCTTGATCTCGTCAACCGCGAATTTCTTGTTCTGCTTGGAGAAGTTGCCCTGCTGGTCCATCCCCGCGAGCCCCATGACGGAGAATGATGCGTGGGTCGTGAAATCAACCTTGTTCGCCCTGCTCAGCTCCTCGAGCGCCTGCCGCTGCAGCTGGCCATAGACGCCGGGAGTCTGCGCTCCGCGCTGCGCCCTTCCTGCTCCGGGGAACTGGATCTCGATCTTGCGCGTGCCGGTCCTGATCTTGGCGGCGACGCCCTGCACGTTCGGCGCCGCGATCCCCAGCGGGACGGAGAAGCCGATATCGCGGATGGGCGCGACACCGACGTCGTTCGTGCTCGTGTCCTCGACCTTCGCTCCGCCGTAATCGCGGTCCATCGGATGCAGGTAGCCGGTGCTGAATTCAACCATTATGCCATCCCCCTCTTCACCCTTCCCCACCAGCAGCATCCCTTGCCGCAGCAGCCGAGCGGGCGTCCGTCCCCTGCCGTCGCGTACGCTTCCCGGACGCGGTCTGCGCGGTACTCCCCTGAGCCTCCGCCTCCGTATGCAGCCGTGCTGCCCTGTCCTGCCGTGCCGTAGTCCATCGTGCTCTTCCCCGTCTTTTACTGATACTGGATCTGGCTTCCTTCCAGCGGCGATGAGTAGGTATGGGTAAGCGTCTCAAGGCTTTCGCTTTTGGCGTACGCCACTCCCGTCTTGCCTGTGCCTGATTCGTACGTGAACGTGCTGCTCTTGCCCTTGTCGGCTGCGTGCTGCGTCCCGAGCATCTGGTGCATCGCTTCCGCAGCCGTCACGCGCCAGCCGCAGTTGCACGCAGCCTCGCCGTGCGCATGCCCATAGGCGCCGTCGCCCGCCGCCCCCCGCCCGCCATACGCGCCGCTCACGCCAGTCGCCTGCTCCGCGGAAAGCCGCTCGTACGCATGCTCGCGCTCTGCTTTCCTGGTGATGGCTTCCGCGACGCGCTCGTCGTCCTTGCTGAGGCGGTCATCGCGGACATCCCTCACGCTGACGCGGTGCTTCCCGTCCGTGTGGCTTGCCTGGTGCAGGTCTGCCGCGACGCGCAGCGCGTTCTCCGCTACGTCGATGTCGCGCACATGCCGCTCGATGGTCTCAGGCTCCTGCGGGACTTCCTGCGGGAACTCCTCGAGTGCGGTGTTGAACTCGACCATGCGCTTGAGGCTTTTTTCCGCGTTTATAAGCGTTATGGCGGAAGGGCGCGCACCGCCGGGAAATGCGTCAGCCGTAACCCTGCACGGGGTTGTTGCGCTGCGAAGAGACTGCGTCTCCGGCAACTCCTTGCCTCGTTCGGAGTAATTCTCTCGCGTAGCAGTGGATTGGCAGCACTCGCGCGGCTCGTGCACATTTTGCAAAAACCCCTCACCGAAGGAAAACCATATAAACCCTCCTTCGTTGGTTCCGTAAAAAGGTGCCACATGCCTGAACCGCTCGAAGCGCTGCTCCAGCTCATCATCCTCTTCTTTGTCATCGTCGATCCGCTCGCCAGCTTCAGCGTCTTTCTCGTGGCATCCTCGTCCATGAAGCGGGAGATGCGGAGGCGTGTCGCGCTCTACGCCATCTCGCTCGCCGCGCTGCTGTCCGGCATCGTGCTGCTCTTCGGCGAACGGCTGCTCGTGCTCTTCACCACCACGCTCGACGAGTTCCGCATCGCCGGCGGCATCATCCTCGGCATTCTTGGCGTGAAAATGACGCTCGGCAGGCCGCTGCAGGACATCTCCCTCAAGAGAGGCAACTCTGCGACCGCCATCGCCTCGGTCATCGGAACGCCGCTGATCACCGGCCCCGCGACCATCACGGCGCTGATTGTCGCTTCATACGATTACGGCAAGTTCCTCACGGGAATCGCGATCGGCATCGTGCTCCTGTTCACCGCCATCATGCTGTTCCTCTCGGACACCCTGCGGCGCTTCCTCGGCCTTGACGCAGTGCGCGTGATCTCGACGGTGCTCGGCCTTATCACCATCGCCTGGGGCGTGAAGTTCGTCACGGTGGGCGTGCAGCACATCTTTCTGTGGTAGCTTCTAAGAAAATGTGGGTGTCTTGGCAGAGCGGCCTGGTCCTCGGTGCCTGCTGACGGAAACCTCCATCGCGTCGCGTCCGAAATCGTGCTCGCTGCTGAGGTAGTGCGCACGGACGTAGTCAAGATACTCCTGGAGGGCGTCCCGGAACATCTTCGTGTTGTCCGCGACGATGACGCAGCGCACGGAGAGGAGGCGGTGCTTCTCCAGCTGCTTCAGGTAGGCGAGGTACTCCTCCTTCGCCGCGTCGAGCAGGACCAGATCGAACGGGTCTCGGAGCTCCGCAATCGTTTCCTTCGCATCGCCGACGATGATGGCAACGCGCTCCCCGACGCCGGCGTCCGCGATGTTCCTTCGCGCAACGGCCGCGATTTCGGGATCGACTTCGAGGGACGTCACGGTGCAGCCCCCGTACGCATCCGCCATAAGAATCGCGCTGTAGCCCACGAGCAGGCCTATCTCGAGGATGCGCCTGGGCTTGTGTTCCTGAACCAGCTTCCTAAGGAGTGCGCCCTTCACCGGGCCGATGATGGGAAGGAACGATTCTGTGCTCTGCCGCTCAATGCGGTGCAGCACTCTTTGTGCCTTTGTTTCCATAAAGCAAGAGGACGAGGCAGTCTGTTTATTTGTTTTCCTGTTATGGTGACTCGCTAAGGAAAGAATGTATGAATCTTTGCGTTAATAAGTTAAGTTTTTAGGCAAAGATTCATATTAGAAATGCGTTATTTTTTACACCAATCAACGCATTTCTCTATACCTATCTTTACTTTCGGCTATGCCGCTTTAAGATTACCGCTTCCCGTGGGTATATCATCTGGCCGCCCCTCTATATTTAACAAAGTGCGGTATTCCACAAGTGATGGTATCGCATGAACCCATGGTGGCGGAAGATTCGCTGAGCCAATGAGGGCGAACGTGACGCCGTCCCTGTGCAGTGCACCGAATGCCCGTATCAGTTCATCAAGGCCCCCTTCAACCACAAGCTGTGTATTCAAAAAACATGTTGCATCAGCGGTGGTGTACCCGAGATGAGTCTTGATGGTCTTCGGCTCGCTCGGGCCATTCATGTCGAATGTAGAAAGGACGAGCTCCACGGAGCCATCGAGCCCGGCACGCTGAACAATCACCCGAGCGACGGCGGCCGGCAGTGACGAGTAAACTGCAACCGAGTAGCCCCGCTCTCTCAACTCTCGCAGGAAATCCTCAGCGCCGGGAACCGGCTGAACTGCCCCCTCTGCTAGCTCTACACAGGCCTGGTCAGGGATTACCGCCGTTCTTTGTGGTGCCAGGCATCCATAAGGAATCCCACCAGAAAGATCCCTAAGCTTTGCCGAGTAAGTAATCTCAATTGGCAAAGCGCCATCCACTCTCACCAATGTCCCTTCCAAGCCAATGAGCGCAACTCTGGCCTGCTCCGCCATGAGTTCGCTAGGAGCAGCAACGTGCATTTAAATATTTGTAGTAATAAACACTACTACCAGCAAAAGATATTTAAGAAAGATGCAATAACCTGCTTGGATGGACTCCCTGCACGACGAAGCCCTGCTGGCGAGCGGCCTCACGAAGAACGAGGGCCGCGTCTATCTCGCGCTGCTGAAGCTAGGCCCGGCGACAGCGCAGGAGATCACAAGGGCGTCGGGTGTGCACCGCGTGAACGTCTACGACGCGCTCGAGCGGCTGCGCAACAAAGGCCTCATCGCCACCGTTGTCCGCTCCAACAAGCATATCTATGAGCCAGCCGATCCGGAGCAGCTCCTGCAGCTGGTGAAAGAGAAGGAGGAGCTTATTGCACAGGCTTTGCCACGGCTCCGCGAAGAGTTCAAGGTGCAGAAGGGGAAGCAGCAGGTCTACCACTTTTTCGGGCCGGAAGGCGTTCTCCAAGCGCATATGATGCTGCTTCATCAGGGGCCGACGATTTACGGAATTGGGGGCTCCGGGCTGAATCGCAAGTACCTGAAGCACCGGCACACAATGTGGAGCAAGGAGCGCCTGAGGCGCGGCATCCGGCAGAAGCTGCTCTACTATGAGTTCACCCGCCGGAGAAAGCACCTGCTGTGGTCAGACCCTCTCACCGAGCTTCGCTTCCTTCCCAGCAGGTACCGGACGATCGGGATGGTAGTCATCGCGGGCAACCTCGTCGTCAACCTGCTGCCGGTGAAGGACCACTTTATGGCTATTGTCATTGAGAACCCCGCACTTGCGGACACCTACCTCCAGTTCTTCCGGTTTCTCTGGGACCACGCGAAGGAGTGAAGGCCTGCTGTTACCCTATCACCGCCTTCAGCGCCTTTATCGCCACCTCGATCATCTTCTTGTCAGGCTTCTGTGTCGTGATGCGCTGCACCCACATGCCGGGCGCAACCAGCGCCATCATCAGCCTGCTGCCGCGGAACTTGCCGCCCAAGCGAAGCACTTCATACGAGAGGCCCGCGACCACGGGAATCAGCGCGATGCGCCAGAGGAGCTTCGCGTACCAGACCTCGGTGGAGATGAATGAGTACAGGACAATCGTGATGAGCAGCACCAGCACGATGAAGCTCGTGCCGCAGCGGGGATGGATCGTGCTGTGCTTCGCGACATTCTTCACCGTCAGCGGCTCGCTGAACTCATAGCAGTTCACGGCCATGTGCTCGGCGCCGTGGTACTGGAAGAGCCGCCGTACGTCCTTCATGAGCGAGATTGCGGCGACATACCCGACAAAGAGCGCGAGGCGGATCGCTCCCTCCACGGCATTAAACCAGAAGCCGGTGAGCCGGATAAGCTTCGTGACGGCAAAAGGAACGCCGACAAAGACGACCGTCGCGACGATGAGGGAGGTGAACAGCGTGACGGCGAGCTCGAGCGTGGAGAGCTCCTCCTCTTTCCTGAGCGACTGGTTGGCGCTCCAGACCAGCGCCTTGATCCCGAGGATGAGGATGAAGAACAGCGTCGCGACGCCCCGCACGAGAGGGAGCCGCAGGAGCTTCGGCAGGCGCCGGATGGCCTCCCTTCTCACGCGGATGCCCCCATCGTCCAGGCGGACCGCAATCGCGAGCTTCTGCCTGCTCTTCATGAGCACCCCTTCGATCACTGCCTGTCCGCCAATGTCAAGCGCGTGAGGGTTTGTTTCCGTGCGTGGCATCAGGCCGTTTCATTCTCTCCGTGTTTATAAATGATGTGCTTTGCATGGGGTTGGTTCGAAATTGTGCGGCAGAGGTGAGCCGGTTACATATCCTAGGTTACATAGCGATCAATGTGATGAGTGCGGATCGATAGAGCGTAAAGCAGCGCGGGCGCTATGGCTCGACGATAACCGTTGCTCGGGGATTGTAGCCGAACGCAAAATAGGTGTAGTTGCCCGGTTCTTCCATCTCAATGTTAATGGCCTTTCCATGCTCGACAAACTTGCTGTTAAAGACCTTTCTTGGCGTTTCCCTCACAAATGTAAAATACACTCTGATGGATGTGAGCTTCAGATTTTCGTTATAGATTGTCAGGTTCTGCCCTGCGGCCACGCGCACGTCATGCGGATAAAAGCCGTCGACGCCATAAAAGATAACCTCTCTCGGCTTGAGTGTGAACTCTTCCGGCGAGCCTTTGCATACCTTCAGAACCTTCTCCGCATTCTTCACCATGCTACCCTTCTCTTCAGCCATCAGCCGCGTGACTTCCTTCCTGTTCGTTTCGACAGGGCTCCCGGTGGTGTAGTACGCTTCCCAGTGCTCGGAAGGATACACCTCAACAACAAGCTCGGGTGTGCAGAAGAGAGTTATCTTGTACTCAAGGGTGGCATCAAGGAGCTGGCCAGCCCTTTGAAACATCAGAATGTGCGTCTCAATAAAACCCTCGTCGCCCGCTATCCCTATCCCCTCCAACCGGTGCTCATAGGAGTAGTTCGCATCCGCCCACTCCTCCTCCTTCAGCTGCTGGTAGTCAATCCATGAATTTGCCTCTATATCATCATTTTTTACCTTGAGATCATATCTCCTCTTCACGAAATCGGAGAAATTAGCCCTGCTGTTCAGGTAGTTGTACTCTTTCTTCACCCGGAGGATGTTGAGCATCGCCGATTCCCGTACGTCAAATGTGCTCTCGATGCCGGTGACGTTCTCTCTATTTGCATCATCAAAGTGATACCGCTTGAGAGGATAATATGTCTTGTTTATCCCTTCTTCGAGGATAGTGAGATTCACGGTGAAAGGCAGGATCTCGTTACTGCTTTCGTCTGGCAGACTTACGGAGGGTTCTGCAGGCTCTTCGGCTTCATCTTCAGCTTCATCTCCTCCATGCTCCAGGCTATCGCAGATTGTGTTATTATTCACGTCGGGGCAACACTCGCCGCCTACGCTGATCATCGGTGGGGGGCAGGATGCACCCTTATCCTGCTGACAGCCAGCGAGGATAATGCCCAACAGGAGAATGACGAGAAGTACTTTTTTCATTTCTCCACTCCCCCTTTCAGCTGCCCGATGTCATCGAGAAAATCATGATAGCCCTCCCACTCCACCATCTCGCCGAATGCGTTGAATATGATGAGGTCGTCGTTGGTGATTACCATAGAGAGATGGTGGAGAGTGTCGGGGGGCATGCCGTTATCAAAGATTTTTGTGACGTTGGTATTTGACATATCTGCAACAAACTCTCCGTTCTGCGGCTCGACAAGGGTGCTTTTCCGTATTTTCTTATAGATATCCAATGAGGACAGAATCGGCTCTGCCGTGAGGGCAACGAGGCAATGACCGCCCCAGTTCTCCACCACGCCGCCCGGATCGAAAGAGCCGCAGACGATATACATATATGTGCCGGGTATCTTCTCATCGCCGGTGAAGGGCACTATCTTTTCACGCGTGACGTTCTGCAGGCAGGTGTCCACAAGGTAATCATATTCTGCCCGGAATAGAAGTGAAAAGTCCTCGCAGTCGCCTCCTTTCTGGCCGTAGATCATGCTAAGGTTCTTGAGATAGTCCTTCCTGCCTGTCGAGCGGTCGTCGGACGAGTACTCAAAATAATTCTGCTGGTTGACATTATTGATACATCCAAGGTCTATCGTGCAATTCCCCCTCACCTTAACACACTTCCCCAGCTCCTGCCTAATCGTTTCGTATGCACTGATGTTTGCGACGTTTGTGTTCTGCCGGAACCAATCTATCGAGTCGTCCACCTTTATCTCAAACTCGTTCAGGCGGTCGAGTGTCTTTTCTATCTCGAGCTGCGTCTTTCCAATCTCCCCTTCCACCACTTTCTTTGTCAACGCGGCATCTTCCTTGACGCGCCTGTTCTCCTCCTGCAGGTCATGGTTCTCTTTCTTCATCAGCTCGTGGCTTTCCCTCAACGCCCTGAAGTTCAGCTCCAGCTGCTGGGCTGCCGCCTTCAGTTTGCTTATATCATCTCTTAATTTTATTAATGAGGCTCCACTGATGAGAATGATGGCGACAAGGACGACAATGAGCACCGTCTTCGATGATTTTGCCATTTTTGTTCTTTATGATTTCTGTATTTATAATGCTTTCTTGGGGCCGGGGGTTGGTGCGCTGCGAAGAGACTGCTTTGCGCGGCTCTGGAGAATGACTGCATGGATCCCACCGGCGGGCGGCCTACAGTGACAGCCTTATTCCGTCGTCACGCGGTACACATTCGAATAAGAAACCTTCTTCTTCCCGCGGTGCGTGACAAACGTCGCTTTCGCCCGCGGCAGCTGCAGCGTTCCAATGATGTTCAGCCTGCTCTTGATGTTGTAGTGGATGATGCGCTCCTCTTTCCCGTCGAGCTCGCTCAGTTTCCACATGATGTAGATGCCATGCTTTCCGCGCAGGATCTGGCTTGGCTTCAGCGTGCCCATCTCGATGTCTTTCGTGATGTCCGCGATCCCCGGCAGCCGGTCGAGCACTTCGAGGTTGCGCAGCGCACCATTCCTCAGGTTTTTCACCGCGATCGTCACCTTCATGCTCGAAACGCCGCCTTCCTTCAGCTCGACGTTTGAAGCGGCTTTTGAAAGCGCCAGCGGATTGCGGAAAATCGCGTAAAGGGCAAGGCCGGCCAGCAGGATGATCATGAGCACAAACGGCACGCGGTAGCTCGTGACAACATCGATGCGCGCATCCGCGCCGGGAGCGAGCTCGACATCCCACTCGAGCAGCCGCTGCCCTTCCTGCTTCACGACGCGCGCCCCGGGCTGCGCCGAGACAAAGAACTGCTCAAGCGCGCCGACCGGCAGCGTCACCTTCTGCGCAGTGCGCACGTTGCCCGGGTTCGTCACGCGCATGCTCTGCTGCACCTGAAGGAACGCGCTCGCCCGATCCACGGCGGCGGCAAACGGCAGCTCCAGCGCAATAACTTCAATCTTCCTGGGGATCACCTTGATGATCTCGGCGCCGCGCTCGAGCTGGATGAACAGCGGGTACTCCTTCGGCTGCTGCAGATCCGGCAGCTTCACGGTGAACTCAACCGCTTTCCTGCCGGCCGGAGGCAGATCGACGGTCTGCTCGAGATTGAACTCAGGGAGATCGCTGCTCACCACGCGCGCGAGCATGCCCGTCAAGTCAAGCGGATTGAGGTTTTCGAGGAAGAGCCTGATGGACTGGGGCTCCCGCGGATCAACACGCTCCTGCAGGTCGACACTCACCCGCACGGACGGCAGGTATTCCTGCGGCGTTGTCGGCCCAAGATACACCTGCAGCGGCTTGCGATAGCTCTCCCCTGCCGAGGAGGTGATATCAAGGTTGACCACATGCACGCCCGGCGGGAAGCGCTCGATCGGCTCAACGACCACTTCGGTCGAGAAGGACATGTTGGGGTTCAGCGTCGCCATCCTGTTGCGCAGCGGCCGCGTCTGAACGCTCCAGCTCAGGCCGCTGAGGGGCGAGAATATCTCATAGGTCTGCACCGTGCTCTCCTGATTGGTCAGCGTCACGTTAAAGCGCGCACGCTCCCCATAGACAATATGGTCGCTCAAAGGCTCAACGGCAATAGAAGTCACCGCCGCAGCGCCCGGCAGCAGCAACAGCAGCGCCAGCACCGCGAGCAGTCCCCTCATTTTTTTCATCGTCGTCACCGAAGGGTATTCTCCTTTATAAAAGCTTCGATGGGGAGGTGTTCTTGGAAAGTTTTCGGCGCGACGGTCATTCCGCTACGCTGCGCTCCGTTCCCTATCTGCGCTCATGCTGGAGTTCCCGCGGAACTCTAGCAACTCAGAAACCATTGGTTTCCGAGTCTCCGCTCGGCAGACACCGGTGGAAAACGCAGTGTTTTTAAACGCAGCCTGCTTCCTTTCTCCGATGAAACATGATTCCCGCGCTCCTTTCTGGGCGGTGCTCGAATGGGACATCCAGGGCCGGGCGCACGCGAAAGACAAGCGCTTCCGCCTCTCGGGGCCCTGGAAGCGGCTTGTGCGGAGAGAGGGGCTTTTCAGGGTCTATGCGGTTGACGGGCGGTGGCTCCGGAACAACCTCTGCGCCTACTTCGGCCATGGGGGGCATGGCTATGTGCATGAGTTCATCCCCCACAGCGAGATCTGGGTGAGCACGCACCATTACCATGAGAGCGCGTGGGAGGGCGGCCATTGCGGCTGCAGGGTGCGCAGCAAAGGGCAGCGGGTCTCCAGGAGCTACTTCCAGAGCACCGTGATCCATGAAATCACTGAGTATCAGCAGATGCGCATGGGAGTGCCGTATTGGCAGGCGCACCAGATTGCGCTGCAGAATGAGCGCGCTGCGGGATTGCTGCCGGATCCGTACGATGACACTGGCCGGAAGCGCAGGGGGAAAAAGAAAAAGAAGCGAGGCTCACCGCGGCGCTGACGCTCAACGCGCGGAAGGCCTAGAACTCCGTCAGCTTCTTCTCGCCGAACATACGCACGATGGTGCTGTTGCCTTCCCTGCCGCCGGCGGTGCGCTCCGTCGCAACAAAGCGGCCTTTCTCGAGCTGCTCGATCTTGCGGGTGAAGCTGCGGTAGGACATCGTGCCGCCCTTTGCGAGGTATTCCTGGAAGAGCTCGCCCATCTTCAGGCCGCGGTGCGCATTCACCAGCGCGAGGATTGATTTCAGCTCGTCGTCCAGTGAGGCGTACGCATTCACGGTGAACTGAGTCACCTTGCTGATTGCGGCGCGCACGTGCTCGCCCGTGATCCTGCGGGATGCTTTTTCCTCCGCGAGCGTGCCGGATTCGCGCATGAGGAAGAGGCCCTGGCGGATGTCGCCTGCCTTTGCAGCGTGCTCCGCGACGAGCGTGAATGCATCCGCGTCCCACACATCGGGAACGAAGGCATAGTGCATGCGCTCCTCGAGGATGCCGCGGGTCTCCTGCGCGTTGTACGGCAGGAACTCCACCAATTCGGGGTTGAGGCGCGAGGCGATGCGCTCATCCATCTCCTGCACCTTGCTGCGGTAGTTGGTGATGAGGAAGATGCTTTTCTTGTAGATGTCCTCAAGGACCATGTAGAGCGCATCAACAACATCTGCCTTGTCGATCTCATCGAAGACAAAGACGGCTTTCTTCCTGTTCACGACGGCCTTGACCTTGTCGAAAAGCTCCGGCGTCTTCTGGCTGGTGATCAGGCGGATGCCGAGCTGGCTGCACATCTCAAGGAGCATCTTGTAGGGAGTGTTGTGCTTCCAGCAGTTGATGTAGAACGGAATGACCGCATCAGTCTCCTCTTCAAGCTCCTTCAGCACGTGCCTGCACGCGACGGTCTTGCCGACGCCCGGCGCGCCGTGCACGAAGAGGTTCCTGCCGGAGCGGTCTGCGAGCAGCGGCCTGATGGCGGAGGCGAACTGGCGCTGCGGCGCTTCACGGTACTTCAGGACTTTGGGGATATAGTCAAAATCAAGCGGCACCGTGTCGCGGAACAGGGATTCGCCCTCCTTGAGCATAGTGGTGAACAGGCTTCCCATAGGGCGCTGAAGTCTTCCCTGTTATTTATTCTTTTTGCACAAATTGAGCTGCGTCCGGCTTCACCGCCTTTCTCCAATCGGCCGTCCTCATCGTGATGCTCACGGTATGCTTCCCGGCGTTGAAGTCGATCTCCCCATTTTCGAGCAATGCGGGGTCGACGTAGGTGGGGATGCCAAACAAGCTCCCGAACGGCGGCACCGCTCCCGGTGTGCAGCCGATCGCTTTCTCAACTTCTTCTGCGGTTGCGAGGCTGGCGCTCTCCGTCCCCAGCAGCGCCTTGATCCGCCTGAAGTCAAGCTTCCTGTTTCCCGGCAGCACAAACTGGTAAAAACGCCCTTCGCTCCGGATGATCATCGCCTTTGCGCCGCGTCTCATGCCTTCCTCTTGCGTGTAGCCGCGCGCGATGGCCGCTTCCCCGCTCGTGCGGACGGGAGCATGCTCGCGGATGCGGTACGGGATGCCCGCGGTGTCAAGTGCGTGCGTTATGGCCTTGAAAGGGTTCATCTGAATGGCGAGTAGCCCTGCTCCAGCAGATGCCTGACCGGCAGGAACAGCGGCTGCGGCAGCGCATCCCAGGAAAACCACTCCCAGCGCCCGGTCCTGTCAGGCTCGCGCACCTCAGGCTCGCCGGAAGGGGCATCGGCAACGACGAAGAGCGTCACATAGTGCTTTCCTTCATTCTTTCCTTCCCCGGGAAAAACGTCGTTGGTGTACGGCCCGAAGCGGATGCCCGTGATGCGCAGCCCGGTTTCCTCGAAAGCTTCACGTTGCGCGCATTCCTCGATGGACTCACCGAACTCAAGATGGCCGCCGGGGAAGCTCCATGTTCCGGCGCCGTGCGAACCCCTGCGCAGGCCGAGCAGCACCTTGCCTTTGCGCAGGATGATGACGCCGACGCCGATGAGGGGGCGCTTCGCGCGGGATGGCATTGACGGCGTGGTTTTTTGGCTGACGGGCACGATCATGCGGCTCCTTGTCCGATGGGAGATATCACCTCATAGAGGGCTTCAGATAAACCATTGTGCCTTATCAGCTTCTTGATTACCATTTTTAATGCAAGACAATCTTTCTGAGCTCTCTGATACGCTCAAAATCAGTATCACGGGTGACAAGAATCCCCCCATTTTCTATGACCTGCGCCGCAATGAGGAGATCAGCCAACGGAAGGCTTTTGCCCGCACGTTCGCAGTTGTGCTTTAACCCAGCGAGAACCTGTGCCGTCATCTTGGTTGTCTGCACGCATTCAAAATGGTTGAGGAATGCAAGCGCACGCTCCTTGTTCTTGGGAGACTTCTCTTTCAGCCCAAACAAGAATTCAAAATAGGTCACAAATGTTATTTGGCCAGGCCCAGGATACAACACCACCAGTTCCTTAAGCTTTGCAAGCGTGCGTGGCTCACGGTTTTCTATATCAATCAGTACTGCCGTATCAAACACCAGGCTCATGCGCGGAACCCATAGTCTTTCCTGAGACGGACAACGGCCTTTTTCATGCCCGCAGCTTCGCCCTCAGAAAGGATTTTTTCTCCTTCAAGAATGGTTTCCCAGAAGTCATTTGAGCTTTGCTCGTACTCGCTTACCATCGTCCTGAGGAGGGCACCCATCGTCGTCCCTTTCCTCGCCGCAAGGCCTTTAAAGCGGGCCCACGTCGCATCATCCACCATCTTGATGGTTTTGAGCATAGAAAGTATTAAAGTAATACTAGTATATAAGTTTTACTATTCATTTCTTCTTAATCACCTTCATCCCGCCCATAGAGGGCACCAGCACCTCAGGAACCTTCACGCTCCCGTCCTTCTGCTGGCCGTTTTCCAGGATCGCGACAAGGGCCCTGGTGGTGGCGACTGCGGTGCTGTTCAGCGTGTGCACCAGCCTGTTCTCGCTGCCTGCGCGATACCTGATGCCGAGCCGCCGCGCCTGGTAGTCCGTTGCGGTGCTGCAGCTCACCGCCTCGCGGTACTGCTGCTGGTGCGGCATCCAGACCTCGATGTCATAGGTCTTTGCCATCACCCTGCCGGTGTCTGCCGAGGAGAGCAGCATCACGCGGTACGGCAGCCCGAGCGCCTGGAAGATCTCTTCCGCGTTTGCCAGCAGCTCCTCATGCCACTTGCCGCTCTCGTCAGGCTTGCAGACGACAACCTGCTCGACCTTGGTGAACTGGTGGACGCGGAACAAGCCCTTCTCGTCCACGCTGTGCCTGCCCGCCTCCTTCCGGAAGCATGCGCTCACGCCCGCGAGCCTGATCGGCAGCTGCTTCTCCTCGAGGATCTCGCCCATGAACTGCGCGACGAGCGGATGCTCGGATGTCGCGATCAGGTACGCGTCCTGCTCGTGGACCTTGTACATGACCTCCTCAAACGCCGCAAGGTCGGTTACTCCCCGGTATGGCTCTCGGCGCAGGAGCAGCGGCGGGCTCGTCAGGGTGAAGCCTTTCTTCCGCAGGACGTCGAGCGCGAACCGGACAAGCGCCTGCTCGAGCAGCACCAGCTCGTTCTTCAGGAAGTAAAATCCTTTGCCCGCGATCCTGCTGCTGCGCTCGAAATCCGCAAGGTCAAGCGACTCGCACAGCTCGATGTGGTTCTTTGCGGGAAAGGAGAACTTGGGGAGCCTGCCCCATGTGCGCACCTCGACGTTGCCGCCGTCCACCTCGCCGAGCGGCACCGTGCCGTCCAGCATATTGGGCAGCTGCAGCAGCGTGCGCCCGATGAATGCCTGCAGCCGCGCGAGCGTGCGCTCTTTCTTCTCGATCCGGGAAGGGATCTCCTTCGCTTCCGCAAGCAGCGCCTGAACGTCACGCCCGGCCTTCTTCGCTTCATTCACCTGCTGCGAGAGCTTGTTGCGCCCGGCGCGGAGCTTTTCGACCTCCGACTTCAGCGTGCGCCATTTGGCGTCCTTCGCGCGGAGCTCGTGCACGGCCGGGACAAGCTCAGGCATGCGCCGCCGCTCGAGGTCCTTGATGACCAGTGCGGGGCTGCTCCGGATGAGGTCAATGTCAATCATGGCAGTTGTTCACTCTTTTTCTATAAGGAAATCTTTTGGCGGGTTTTCAGGCGGCTCATCATGCCCGTTGATCGTGAGCAGGTTCATCATGAAGAGACAGTCGCGGTGAGTCCGCTGCGCATCGATGCGCATACGCGCGGTGATGAGCGGAACGGTCCCTTGAAGGAAACGGTCACTGCAGCCTTCCGTGGCTCCGCCTGCTCGGCCGTGACTTCTC
>CAYYLB010000018.1:0-18750 GCA_964472345.1 uncultured Methanosarcinales archaeon | reverse complement strand
CATAGGTTGTGCCTGCGCTGAGGCCGGCGACCTGCGTGCTGTGGCTGGTGCCGCCCGTGGTGTCGAAGGTGTTGGTGAGGCTTTCATAGCTTGCGTCGGTCGTGTCAAACTTGCACGTCGCCGCCTCATTGCTCGTCACCTCGAGCGCGGCAGAGGTGGTGCCGATGTTGACCGCCTGCTCGTTGGAGATGCCCGGTGCGCTCTGATCGGTGCGGAAGGCGCGCACCACAGTCTGCGTGTTCCCGGCAAGATCCGTCGCGTTCTTCAGGACCGTGTAATTGCCGTCCGCGAGCAGGCTGATGTTGATCTGGCTCGTCCATTTAATGCCGGTCTGGTTCGTCTGGTTGATCCACTGCGAAACGTTGCCGCTCGCGTTGCGGACCTCATAAATCACATAATCCAGGCTGGCGTCGGTGATGTTCTCCGTGATGTTGAATGCAGCGTTGAACAGCGTGTCATTCACCGGCGAGGTGATGTTGAGGATCGGCGCGTCCGAGTCGTTCTCGATCGACGCATAGGAGGTGAAGTGGGTGACATTGAAGACAAATATGCCGTCGGAGAAGCTCAGCTCACCGCACTGCGGCGCCGTTCCCTGCGTGCAGTTCACCACGGCGCCATCTCCAAACTCAGCCGCGGGAATCGGATCGCTCCTGTCGCCCAGGCCGGTGAGGGTGAGCACCGCGCTCCGGTTGAGGAATGTCAGGTTGCTGCTGTTCACGAAGGTTCGGTTGAACGAGATGTTCAGGACGCCCTGCGTGACATTGAACGAGGCGTTGATCTCGATCGTTTCGGGAAAGCGGATGCTGCCGTTGCTCGTGGCGAAGGTGGTGTTCGTGATGTTCGCGCTTGACGTGCTGTCGGTAAAGAGCCATTCCACCGGCGTCGAGAAGATGGTGTTGTTGATCTGCACTCCCACCGTTGCCGTGATGCGAATCACGTAGCTGCCGTTGCCCAGCGTCGTGATGTTGTTTCCCTCAAGCCTGTCCGTGCCGCTCACCGTTGGAATCTCGATGCCATGGTTGTTGAGCGTGCCATTTGTCATGATGGTGTTGTTGGTGATATTGTTGGGTCCTGAGTCAAGGTTGATCCCAAAGTTGCCGTCTGCGGTGCCTCCGATATTGATGGTGTTGTGCGCGACCGTGGTGTTGACACACGCGGGGTTGAGGCTGATGCCGTGGTTGGCGC
Source organism: uncultured Methanosarcinales archaeon (assembly GCA_964472345.1). Lineage (GTDB taxonomy): Archaea > Nanobdellota > Nanobdellia > Woesearchaeales > JAGLXL01 > CAYYLB01. The sequence continues at coordinate 17,565 of CAYYLB010000018.1, read as the reverse complement.
TGGTGCCGTTGGTGGTGATGCTGTTGCCAATCAAATGATTACCACTCACCCCTGCTGCGCACGCATTGAGGATGATACCTATGTTGGAAGTGGTGCTCCCCCGCGCGACGATGGTGTTGTTCGCAATCATGTGACCTGAAACGTTTTCGTTCTGTAAGGAAATTCCGGAGTTGCTCGAGCTCCCGTTCGTCGCAATGAAATTGCCGGCAATGGTGTCGTTCTGGTTCCCCTTGGTGAGGACAATGCCAACGTTGCTGGTCGTGGTGCCGCTGGCAAAGATGGTGTTGCCCCGGATGGTGTTCCTGCCGCTGAAAAAGCCGCTTTGAATACCGACATTGTTCGCCGTCCCGTTCGTGGAGATATTGTTGTTATAAACAAGGTTATCATAAGAAGAAAAACCAAGCGCAATCCCCCGGTTTAAGTTGGCCGAGCCCTGCGTCCGGATGGTGTTGTTGGCAATGGTGTTGTTGGTGGCATTGTTATTGAAGAAGATGCCGACGCCGTTGGCCGTCCCGTTCGTCTGAATCGTGTTGTTCACGATCCGGCTCAGCGTGACGCTGGTGAGGTTGATGGCAGTGCTGTCGGTGTCGGACTCGTTGCTGTCCTTGATGAGGCAGTTCCTGATGGTGAGGTTGCTCCTTCCATTGGCCATGATGGCGGAGCCCACGCTCTGGTTCCCGTAGTTGATCTCGTAGCCGTTGCAGTTCAGCGCGACATTGTCTGCCAGAATGTTGAAGCAGGTGCTTTCATTGCTTACCGAGGCATTCAGCTCGTAGTCGCCGCTTGTGGTAATTGCCTGGCAGCCGGTGACGTTCGTCGCCTGGATGCCGAGCTCAGGCTCATGGACGGTCAGCCCGGTCGGCGTGAGCGGCTGCTGCGCCACGTATGCGGCGAATGCGAGAACGATGGCTGCCGCAAGAAGCGCTATCGCCAGCTGCAGCTTCGGCTTCGATGCCAATTCCGATTCCTCTTTATGCAAGAGAAGGGAAGAGGGGCTGCTTTAAAAAAGGTTTGTTCATCCGGCGGCATCCGGCAGGCGCCGTGTTGATGCTGTTGCTCCTTGCAGTCTCTCAAAGCGAACAAGACAAGATTCCCGCGTTAACTATATAAATCACCCGCCCTCCTCCCAAATCATGCAAGTTGAAGTTCCCAAGGAAGTTTCCGACAAGCTCACAACAGCGTCGAAGCTGTTAGGCATTGAAAAGAGGCAGTTGGTAGATCGGGCGCTCGTTGTGTATCTTGATTCGCTGAGCAGGTATCTTGACCTGAAGCAAGAGATAAAAGAGTGGGATGCGCTTAGCGATGAAGCACTTCGTTCTTTTGAGCGGTCACTATGAACAAAGGGGAGATTTGGCTTGTTGAGATTCCTTCGGCGAATGGGCACGAGCAGGCTGGGACAAGGCCGTCGGTCATTCTTGCCGAGACGCCGGCAAACGTCGCCATCATCATCCCCCGGTGCCATTGAAAAGTTCGCCAACATGGCCAGTGTGCGTGTCGGGCTCGGCACGACACCCAGGAGGACGCTGCACGTTCTCCGTGCCGGCGTGAGCGGGACGCCCGCCAGGCGCTAGCGCGAATCCTGTCCGGAGGACACGCAGCTCGCGCGTAGCGAACGGGAACTTTTCAATGGCGCCCATCCCCCTAACCTCGAATGTGCAGGCGTTGCGGTTTCCTTTTACGCTTGAAGTAAGGCCAACCGCACGCAACGGCTTGCTTACGCCGTCCATCGCCCTTGTCTTTCAGGTGCGTGCTATTGATAGGAAGCGGCTCCTGAGGAAGGTTGGGGAGATCGAAGGTTCGGCGTCAAAAGAGATTGATAGCATGCTCAAGAGGCTGTTGAAGCTTTAAAGCCATATCGCCGGTGCCTCCCCCGGGAAACAATCCCGCCAAAACCGTCTGCGGTGTCGCCTGCGCCGGGTTGGCGCGCTGGAAATCGTGACATTTATAAAACACCCCGTCTTCCTCCGCCTTATTCTTTACGAGAGGGGTATGCATGCGGAAAAGAGGTCAGGTCACGGTCTTTATCATCGTTGGCGTCGTGCTTCTCCTCCTTATTGGGGTTCTCATTTTCTTTACCCGGACGGTGAAGGAGCAGCCGCTGCGCGCAGCCGTGCCGGTCGCTGAGGACATCCCGCTGGAGTTCAACCCGATCAAGCTCTTCACGGAAGACTGCCTCAAGGTGGTCGCGGAGCAGGGGCTGCACCGGCTCGGGCAGTCAGGAGGCTACATCTTCCCGGAGAGGTGGCATGGGCTGTTCTTCAACGAGCAGGACCCGACGGACGCGGATGGTGTCAGCTTTCCCGGCTCGGAGCTGCAGGTCCCGTACTGGTATTACAATAAGGCCCCCAACACAGCCAATGCAATCACCATCGCATCGTTCCGCCCCACCATCCCACAGATGGAGAACGATCTCAGGCGCTGGGCCGAGCAGGAGCTTCCGCGCTGCCTCAACCGGTACGACGTGTTTGTCCGGCAGGGGTTTGTGATCGCTGAGCAGCCCGCGACAGCAGCAGTCTCGATCGTTCCGGGGGCGGTGCGGTTTGCGCTCGAGAAGCAGGTGCAGGCGGCGAAAGGTGACGCGCAAAGCACGCTGCAGCACTTTTTCGTTGAGCTGCCCGCTGACCTTCTCCACCTGTACGGGATTGCGGCGCAGATCACGGCTGCGCAGCAGAACTATTCATTCCTCGAGCAGAACACGCTCAGCCTGCTCACCCTCTTCTCTGACACGACGGGAGAGAAGCTGCCGCCCATGACCGCGAGCACGTTCAGCTTCGCCAGCAGCGTGTTCTGGCAGGAGGCTGACGTGAAGAGCGACGTGAAGCTGCTGCTGGGCAATTACGTCCCCCTGCTGAGGTATCAGGATGCGGCGAACCGCTACGAGTATTCCTATCCTGCGGACGCGAAGTACCGCGAGACGAAGCAGCGCATCTACGACAACATGATTCTGCCGCTTTCCGGAGGGCAGGACCTTGAGGTTCGTTTCAATTATCTCGATTTCTGGGAGCCCTACCTGCACACGAACGCGCGCGGCGGGGTGATCGAGCCGCAGAGCGTTTCCGTCTCCTTGCTCGGCTATCCGTTCGGGATGCAGCGCTATAAGACAGTGTATGACCTCAGCTATCCTGTCTGGGTGTCGCTGCGCGATCCGGATGCCATGGACGGGCAGGGGCTGCTCTTCACGTTTGCGCTCGAGGCGAACATCCGCGACAACCGGCCTGCGGGCGAGGGCGTGCTGGCTGCGCCGCTCGCTGCGTTTGAGGAGAGCCTGCTGTGCAACCTGAACCAGCGCACGAGCGGAAATATAACTGTGGTTGCGCGTGACGCGTATTCGCGGGAGGCGCTCCCGGATGCGGCGGTGGTCTTTGCCGTCGGCGACGAGCGCTGCACGCTCGGCGTGACCAGCGGCGGCGTGCTCACCACGCCGTTCCCTGTCGCGCTCGGAGGGGCCGTGCACGTGTCGCATCGTGATTACGAATCATCATTCGCTGCGCTTGACACGGCGCGCGGCACGGAGGAGACGGTTGTGGCGGATCTCTGGCGGTACAAGGAGCTTGCGGTTGCCATCCAGAAGAAGAAGCTGCTGAAAGGCGCGGCCGCAGGGCCGTTGGCTCCGCCGGGCGTTTCCGGCTGGGCATTCCATGGCGCTGCCGAGCCGCTGGCGGAGGGTGAGCAGGCGACGCTCGTCCTGCGGCGCATAGAAGCTGGCGAGCCGTTCACCACTGGTGTTACAGTCACGGGAACGGAGGGGGCAACGCTGCGCCTGCTGCCGGGCAGGTACGAGGTCACGGCGCACGGCGTGCTGAACGAGCGCGTCGTCATTCCTCCTGAACTGCGGCGCTCTGCCGGAGAAGAGTTTTACGTCCCTCCGCCTCCCGGGCTCATCCTTGATCAGGTGCCCAACACGCGGCTGGACTGGAACAGCTCTGCGCCGCTTGAGATCTCTGCCGGTGAGCTGTATCCCGCGCAGCAGGTCACATTCTACGTGCTCGAGCTTGCGCTGCAGGACGTTCCCGAAGCGGGCAGGAAGCTCGAGGATTTTGAGCTTTTCGGGCAGCTGGGGGCATTGTCGCAGCAGTACCAGCAGTTGCTGCTGCCGGAGTACTCATGAGAACCACCGCTAATGTTCGTGCGAAAAGCCGCTGTGGCGAAGGTGAAAAAGTCGGGCGCCACAACTGTCTGAGCGGGCAGGCGGTTGCCGAGGCTCTGCCGAGCGCAACCAAGAGGGAGCTTGTCTTCCTCGCGTACACTTTAGCCGCACGAGGGCCGCTTTTCCAACGAAAGGAAACAGGGCAGATATCAAGATGAAAACCGTCCAGAAAAGCGCGAGCGAAGAGGCGCCGGACTTTTTCACCGGAGCCGATTGCCGGAATATCCGCTACGGAAAACGTGTTGCGTTCCTGCTCTTCCTGCTGCTCAGCCTGCCGTTTTATTCTGCGCAGGTGTTCGCTGACTTGGCGGTCACGAGAAACACGGGAAATGCGCGCGTGCCGAATTTCATCGATGCTGCGGGCGACACGTGGACGCTCGAGGTGAGCGCGCGGAACACCGGCTCGGTCGCGCCCTCGCAGCTGACGGTGAACGGGTTTCCATTCGATCGCTGCTCGCCGGCTGCGGGAGGGACGCAGCTGTGCACCTATGAGTTCAACTATGAGGACACGAGGATCTTTGAGGCGGCCTATCCTCTCGACATCAGGCTGCGGGGCTCGGAAAGCGTCGCTGCGCAGGTCACTGCTGACGGGAGCGCCCCAGGCGTCACGAACGTGATTGCGCAGCAGGCTGGCGATCTGGTGCAGGTCGCATTCACGGTCCAGGAAAGGCCAGCAGGCTGCGTGGGGCTGCAGCGGATCGAGCTGCGGGACGCGTCCAGCGGCGCAGTGCTGAAAAGCCTTGAGGGGAGCGAGCTCGCAGGCAAGGTCCCTGCCGCGTGCGGCGCTGCCACGCTCATCGAGACAGTGTCGCTTTCCGGGGCGAGCGGCGGGCCGCGCACGGTGAAGGTGGTTGCCAGCGACAGGCTGAACCATTCCGCGGGCAGCAGCTCGAACAGCTTCGTGTTTGACCGGATCGCGCCGGACATCCGCGAGGGCAGCTTCCGCGTCGGGGATTTCCTCAATTTTGTCCCCTCATCGCTTGTCTCAGCGCCATTGTCCGTCGAGGTCGAGGAAGCGGGCAGCAGCCTTTTCGTGAACGCGACGGGCGCGAAGCTGCGGCTGGACAATGAGCCGGCGAGCTGCACCAGGACGGATGTGGTGAACAATACCTTTACCTGCCGCTGGCCGGAGCGCCAGATCGAGACAGGCCAGTCGGTTTCCGTCATCGTGAGCGCGAGCGACGGCAACAACCGCCAGACCAAGACGCTGAGCGTGAATCTCGCGGTTGACAGCACCGCGCCGGTGGTGCAGTCGTTTGGCACGGCGCAGCAGGTTTCCGGCAGGAGCATCGCGAAGCCGCAGAACAACACGCTCGTCGCGGTGTTCGCGGAGAGCCAGAGCGGGATGCGGAACGATCGCGTGAAAGCGGACCTGTCGGGCATCAGCGCGCTCTACGGGACGCGCCAGGCGGATGACTGCTCGCCTGCCGGCAGCCTGTGGAGATGCTCCTGGTCCGGGATTGATGTGCAGCACTCGGGCACCATCGCGCTCGTTGAGGCGCGGGATGCGGTGGGGAATGCGGCGCAGCCTGCGTCTGCGGAGATCGAGCTCGATACCGCTGCGCCGGTGATTGGTGACGTGGCGATCACTGCGCTCGCCGGGCAGTCTGCGCAGCCGCGCGACTTCTTCCAGAGCAGGGACGTGCTCCGTGTCACCTTCGAGGTCGCCGATGCGACGCCGGTGAAAGGGCGCGCGGACGTCTCTGGCATCGTCTCAAACGGCAGCATCGTGCAGGCGGCGTGCACGCGGCAGGCGGAGAGGCAGGTCTGCACGCTGGTCACCGACCGCATCAAGTCGGGGTATGTCCCGGACGCGCGGCTCGTGCTGTCTGCGGAGGACGTCGCCGGCAACATAGGGCAGAAGACGGTGAGCATCGAGATTCTCGGCACGGACCTGGAGACGCAGCCGGATTTCTGGTCGGTGGGCGGGGTGCGGTGCTCGCCCGAGGGGCTTGACGCGAGCACGGTGAAGCTCGCTTCCCAGCGGGTGTTCTGCACCGTTCCCCTTGAGAGCGGCTCCCCCGATGTCACGATCCTCTCCACCCAGCTGGTTTCCTGCGCCGGCGACAGCGAGAAGCTTGCGCGGGCGTTTGCGATCAACAACTTCGCGGGGAGCACGGCGCCGCAGCTCGTGCTGGAGCTGGCGCCGTTTGAAGGCGCGGGCGCTCCGCTCAGCTATGACTGCACGCTGCGGGTGTTCAGCCGGCGCGGGACAAGCGTGGTGCAGCAGCCGGAGGAGGAGCACGTCAACGTGAGCGTGCGGTTCTTCACCACGCCGTTCGACCGCGAGCTTTCGACGATCGAGGACGAGATAGACTCGGCGAAGGAAGCCGCTGACTCGGGTTTCTACGGGATCATCGGGACGCTGAACACGATTTTGAAGTGGGCCAAGGCGCTCTGCAGTATCCTGAAGTTTATCATATTCGTCTTCAGGGCGGTGATGAACGGGCTGCAGAGTGCGACGGATCTCATGCGCAACACGGTGTTCGGCACGGCGTACGCGGTCTTCCACTGCAAGGCGGTCGGCGAGGTGCGGGACAGGGGGGAAGAGTACGGCGTGAAGGCGCTCACCGTCTTCTGCAAGGTGGCAAGCTGCCGCACCTCCACGCTTGAGGTCTTTGGCGGCGATGTCGCGAAATTCGGGCGTGATGCCGTTGACATTGCAGGAAAATGGCAGGGCTACAAGCCGCTCGGCTTCACGGGCCCCGACGGCTCTTTCCCCGGAGCCGAGAGCAGCATCGTCACCTCCGTGGCGACGCTGTGCCTTCCGGGCATCATCTACAACCTTGAGAAGCTGCGCCAGATAGAGTGCCGCTATGCGGACTGCCTCGAGAATGAGGTCAAGGCGGGCGTCGCGACCATCGAGGCCTGCCGCGAGCTGCGCGACTACCAGGAGTGCAAGTACTTCTGGGGCGAGGTCTTCCAGCTCATCCCGTTCGTCGGCGTGCTTGATCACATCCTGAACACGCTGAAGAGCGCGCTTACCGACCCGGTTGGGCTGCTGAGGGTTGGGGTTGCGTGGCTCTGCTCCACCGCCTGGTGCCCGACCACGGGCAAGGGTGCAGCATTCTGCAACGTCGCCGCATGGGTCTTCGGCATCGCTGACATCGCGCAGGACATCGCTTCCATGGTCGCAGGATTCAAGACGATCAAGCAGGATTACTGCAGTAGGGTGTTGTGATGGAAAAAGAAAGCTCCCTCATGCGCCTAAGAAACGGGCCTGAGGAGACCTGGTGTTGCCTCCGCAAAAAAAAAGGCCCCATCATAAGAAGTATCATGCCGGTTGGTGTACTGAATGTGATGGGAAGGGTGACCAGAGAATGAACCGGTACCACGTCGATAGCTCAGTGGTGCTTGCCGACATGTTTGAAGAAGTCCGCCCGGACATCCTGCCAAAGCTCTGGCAGCTTTCAGGGCAGAAGAAAAAGTTTACCGTGATATTCACCACGATTGTTTTGGGCGAAATTCTTAAAGTGATAAAAGAAGGGCCCCGCGAAAGAATGGAACCCGCTTTTGATTACTTAAAGCATCTGTTTGGCTGGTACACCATTGGCATCTATACTCCGGAGAGCCGGGTTTTCACGATTATCAACGATTTAAAAGAGATTGATTACCGATTGGAGCCGATGGATCTGCTTATCCTTGCTTCCGCAATCGCACACAAAGCCAGCAAGTTTCTGACATTCGATAGCGATTTCCTCCATGCGGAAACCCTGCGGGGAACCGTAAGAAAAAGATATAATCTGATAATCCAGCAACCTAGTGAGTCCGTATGAAATGCGCAATTTGGGGAGCCGACATGCCTTCGAACTTTCCTTTGGGCAGTGAACGGAGCGCCCGCACTAATTCGATGAACCGGTTGTCTTTCTCTTCCTTGCTCATAGCCCCTTCTTCCATGCGCATCTCGAACCAACAGCTGTATTTAAATATTTCGTTCCCCGCCATAGGGTGGTGCTCACGCCGCTCGTGGCGTTTTGAGCGGAGTCACGGTGACAGCCGCAGGGTTCAAGCAGATCAAGGCAGACTATAGCAGCCAGGTGCTGTGATGAAAAAAGAAAGCAGGATTGAGAGAGGAAAAATGGCTGATGCAGGCCAAAACGCAGAGGGAGCAGCCCCCTTCACCTCCCGCGACGCCGCCGGGCTTCACGCGAGCCGCATTGCGCGCGATACCGGCATGCCCCGGAAGGCTGGCAGCTTTGCCGCTGTCCTCGCGGGTTGCGGGGGGGTGGCGTGATGGGGAAACTTGCCTGGTGCGTGCAGCAGGAACGGGGAATCGAGCTCATCGAGCCAAACAAAAACCTCAGCAGGAGTTATTTGCTTGAGGCGGAGAATACGATTGAGGCGATGATGACCAACCGCGGAAAATGGAAGGTGATCATTGCATACTACGCCTGCTACAATGCGCTCTATGCCCTCCTGATGCACGCCGGCATCAAATCCGAGATTCATGAATGCTCGCTCGAGTTGATGAGGCATATTCCGCAGTTTACGCCGTCGGAGGCGGGATTCGTGGAATCACTCAAGAGCGACCGTATCGACGCTCAATACTACTTAAAGGAGCGGGAGCTGCGCGATGAGCAGCAGGTGAAGGCGTTTGTCTTCAAGTGCAAGCAGGTACTCCCCGACCTCGACATCGCGGGACTCCGGTCCGTGGTATCCAATGAAACAAAAAAATAGACACATATCTAAAAAATTGGACATAATCGCGCTGTGCACAGGCCGCGACACGAGTTCCATTTCCGGCAGGGAGATTGCTCGTAGGCTTTCGCTCAGCCCCCAAACGGCGCTTACATCACTCAACCAGCTGGTGCAGCAGGGCATCCTCCGCTCAACGCGGAAGGGAAGGAACAGGGAATACCTGCTCAACCTCGACAGCCTTGCGGCGCGGCTGATGGTCCTGCTGATGGAGCACTGGCGTGCGCTCAACGCCCTGCACAACGCCGAGCTGCGCGTGGTGCTCGAAGACCTGCTGCCCCATGCGGAAGCGATCATCGTCTTCGGCTCTTTCGCGAAGGGAACCGAAAAGAGCGGCTCGGACGTCGATCTGCTCGTCATCGGCAGGGCGGATGCGGGGAGGATGCGGGCCATCGCGCGGGGCTATCCTCGAACGGTCAACATGGAGTTTGTGAGCCGCCGCGAGTGGGAGAAGTCCATGCGGGAGCAGCGGCCGCTGGCGATCGAGGTTGCCGAAAGCCACCTCCTGTTCGGCGACATCGACGGGGTCGTCGGCACGCTGATCGGCTCCTGGCGGGGGGCGGCATGATGGGAAAGCGGAGCCTCACCGGCATTGTGCTCGCGGCGGGGGCGCTTGTGGGCGGCGGGACGCTCAGCGCGCAGGAGCCGCCGCTCGAAGAGAGCGTGCAGGAGGAGGTGCCTGCCGATGGAACGGCGCAGGGGCGGCTTGATCAATGGGAAGACGAAGCAGTGGTTGAGGAAGTCATCGAAGGGCTCAAAGTGTTCGTTGTCCCATATTATATTGGTCGCGCCGGGCGCCAGCCGGAATGGTCTGGGGTCAGCGGTGAGGATGTCAGCGCCACGATCACTGCTATCGTCAGCGAAAAGGCGGGCACGCGGCTTTCGACCGTCGCGGATGTCGAACGGTGGTTTGAGGAGCGGGGAAAGGTATTTGCGTTCTTTCCGAATCCCTCAGGCACTGCTGATGATATCATTGTTGGCGATTTTGTCGGCCGCACAGGGAGGAATGTTCACGTCGGCGGAGAGGAGTTTCCCGTTACCGTCACCATCACGAACCATGTGTACATCCCTGATTACGACGGCGTGATCTACGGTGCGTTTAATTCCGGGCAGAGAAACAGGAGCCATTTCGATGCAGCGCAGGGCAGGATGCTGGTGATCCTCGATCCCATCATCCGCTTTGTGGATTATGCCTGGGGCATCGTCCGCGGCGAGCAGCCAGGGTTTTCCCCGAACGGGCGCAGCCCGTGCTGGGATGTGTACTTCGCTCTCGTGAGGAATGAATACGAGCGATACGCCCACCTCCGTGAGTCGCTCTTCAAGGAGCGTGTCCTGCTTGACTGCATTGATGAGGTCGTGTTCGACACGGTCGCCCGCGCCTATGCAAGGAACAATCTTATTTGCGCAGACAAGCTGCAAGAGATTGCTGCAGCGGAGATGCTCACCATCGCTGCAGGCTACCTCCATACGCCGCGGTGGGCGGTCGGGGAGATGGTCCCTGAGTTCGGCTTTACAATCCCTCCCACTCCCACTCACGGGCCGGTTGTCGCTGGCGCGATGATGGCGGAAGTGCAGCGGCTGCAGCAGGAAGGGAAGTACCCTCACCTCACTATCCAGACCGATCCGCAGCAGCAGGCCGTCGAGCTGAGCAAGCTGAATCCTGCCGATTACCAGATCATTTGCGGAAACGTTATGCAAAAGTGGCCAAGGAAGCAGGCGGTATCGGCCGGAGAGGAACGATGAGACGAAGGATTGTGGTTGTTTTGTTGGTGATGGCACTCATAGCTGCGGGCGTAGTGGTGGGCCAAAATAACTATATACTCACTACAGGTCAAAAGGTATATGAACAGGTTACATACGCCGATAAAAGTCAACAGCCGACTACAAAGGAGTGGACATATCAAGATGGGGGTAAGTTTATCAGTTCGGTCCCGGGGGGTAGTAGTGAAGCCATCTATTCGGTTCAAAAGAAAGCTGTGACCAATTTTTATGCTGATAGTGGTCTCACGAAGAATATACCCGACCTCGATGAGTTCGCCAAAACTTACAAGACCACAGCCCAGTATACACCACCCCCCCCAGCTACAGCCGCGCCGGGTGGAGCGCCTCAGCAGCCGCCCGCGCCAACCGGGCCGCCGCCAGCAGGCACACCAACTGCGACACCGCCTCCCGCTCCAGTTGCCGCTCCCACTACAAGTTCAGCCTCAGGTTTGAAAACTGTGCAGCTTGAAGGTGGAGGCACCGTCAGTCTCACAGATACCCAACTCGGGAAGGTGTTTTCTAGTAATATCTGGACACACTATTATGAGCGTAGCACCGACACATGGATGTCGAATGACATTAATAAAGAAAAATACCGTTTCGGGAGCGAGGGAGCGATTGTTACGATTCCAAAGAGTGGAGGTCCAACCATACAAATTGGAGAAGCCGCCCCTAAATCTATTGCGGCCGACACAGCAAAGCAGCTTGACCTTAACGGCCTTGTTTCCGTTTCAGAAGGGGGGGTAACATTTCATTACAGCGATAAAAGGCAGGTGACCTACGATGGAGGCAAGATAACCACGGCACGGACCTTCAGCAGTGCCCCCGACGCGTTGCCCAAGACGACTGAAATAATTGAGAAAAAAGAAGGCTACACCCTCACCCGCGAATGGTCCGCTGGCGCTGCCGATATTACTGCCGTGCAAGCCGACAAGACCACCATCACCACCGCAGACATGTCCTTCGAGCGTTCGCAGGCAGGGCTGATCATCAGGAATCCCTCGGGAAGTGAGGTTGAGGAGTACTCGGGGAAGTGGAACTATGAGCCTGAGCAAACTGGTACGGTTAAAACACCCCCCCAGTTCAGGGAAGCAGATGGCAGCAGGGTCATCGTTCCTCACACCGAAGGAGAGGCAGGCGGGTGGACGGAGCGGGAGCTGGATGGGGTCAACAAGCGCATCTACGTCTATGACCGCAGCGGCAACCTGTATGCGCAGGGTAATAAGGTTATGGACTATTACGACCGGCAGACGGGGGCGATTTACAAGCGCGATGAGAAGCCCGATACGATCACAGGGTTGGACACTAATGCTGATGCCTACGCCGTCGAAGACGCGTGGGTGGATACACCGGTGAATGGAAACAAGGGTGACGGAAAACTCAGCGACGGCGACTTCATCATCGGCCCCGGCGGATGGTGGCACGAGATAAAGAAGCGGGAGGACGGCAGCCTCTACCGCGAGCCGGTTCCGGGCGAAACGCAGGACAAGCTCGTAAAGAAAGCAGACGATTGGGAAAAGAATAATCCCACATTGATTCCCGGAGGCGGCTTTAATCTTTTCGGCGTTGTTGCGAATCCCAACCTCTTCTGGAACGGCCTTTCAAAAGCGGCGCGCGTGGGCCAGTACGCATCCATCTACCGCCCGTACCACGAGCTCTCCTCGCTGCTCTTCGGGCGGGAGTTCATGTCCGGCTGGCGCGAGACGATGGACCAGGCATTCGCCTCGGCGTACCTCGGCGTGGAGTACTGGGAATCCGCCGTCTGCCAGGGCGAGTTCGGCGTCGTCGGCGGCAGCGTCGCGGCCATCGAGCGCTCCGGCGGCCTCGTGCAGTTCATCGGCAACATCCAGGCGGAGCGCTCCCCCCCGGTGCCGCTGCTCTGCAGCCAGGGCGGGAGCTGCGCCAAGGGATCCTGCCGAACCAAGGACAATGTCTGCATCCTCAACGGCCAGCCCGTGCAGGAGTTCTTCTACAAGATCAGCTACGGCGTCACGGCCCCGGACGACGAGAAGCTCACCCCCTTTGCCGATGAAACGGGCGCCGTCAGCTTCAACGTCGTGGTAACAGGGCCGGAGAAGTCCGTGCCCATCCTCCCCGCATTCGTCGAGGTGCAGAACGGCGAGGTCAGCAAGGACACGATCGTCAAATACTCCCCGCGCCTCTATACGAAGGCCTGCGTCGTCTTCGGCAAGAAGGCCGTGGGAAGGGGCGGCGAGGTCACGGAAATCTGCGCCGACATCGTCGAGGGCACGGGCAGCTTTGAGAATGCGCAGGGCGCCGGGACAGCGGCAGCCCAGGCGCCGGCGGAGGTGGACTGGTAGGCATGGCGCTCAGGCTCTGCATGGACAGCTACCGGAGCTCATTCTCCCTGGGCAAGGCATTCTTCGCCACGCTTGCCGTTGACAGCATCTGCCTTGCCATTATCTCCATCCTCTTCAGTCTGGCTGTGCAGCTCTTCCGCAGGAGGACCGTTGCATTGTCCGGCGGCATGACTCCTGAGGCATTCCAGAGCTTCCTTCTCAGCCTGCAGCCCGAGCAGCTCCAGGCATACACCGCCCAGCTGCAGTCGTTCGTCGTGCAGTTTCTCGGCATCATCCTGCTCCTGCCGCTGCTCTTCTTCCTTCTCTTCTCGCTCAGCCGCGCGCTCAACTGGCACCTGATCAGCGGCAGGCCGCTCGGCAGCTTCCGCTTCAGGCAGCACTGGAAGTGGAACCTCCTCAATCTTGCGCTGCTCCCCGTCGCCGCCGGCATCATCGTGGTGATGATTGTTGTCCGTGTTGTCATCGGGATCTTCACCGCCAGCCCCGCCGTGTTCAACGTGGCGAACGGCATCCTGATCCTGCTCGCGCTGACCGTGCTGCTCTTCATCGTCTTCCATTCCTACCATGTCTTCAGCGGCTCCCGCAAGGTCTTCCGCAGCGTCGGCGCGGCATTCAGCGTCTTCAAAAAACACCCCGGGCCGGCCTGGTTCGCCATTGCCGCGGCATTCCTCACGATTGCCGTCCTGCAGGCTGTCCAGCTCCCCTTCCGCACCTTCTTCTTCCTCCGCCCGCAGCTTGCGCTGTACCTTAATCTTGCGATGGTTCTTGTGTGGATCGCGTGGTTCCGGCAGTGGGTGGCGAAAACGGCAGGGGCTCGGTGAAAGCGGCCGCTTGGGCGCCTGGCACGGGGGAGCGGCGGGCGGCCGGACTGATTCAGGTTCGTGTCGTTTATCGTTGTTGCTCGCCGTCACTGGGCAGCATGCCATCTCCCGCAACACGCTCTGCAATAGTATGAGCAACATCAAACGAGGACGCTTCGTGCGGATCGTGCTTTTTTCTCGCCAAGAGAGTAAAGTTTATTAAGTAAGTTCCCTTACAGCACAGAATGGCGCCGGAAACTATAGAAGTGCACAGGCAGGCGATTGTGGATCTGGTTAGAGTTAAAGATGAATTTGATGCAATAGTTGAATCTCTCGAATTGATGAGTGATAAGGAATTTATGGAATCGCATACGAAAGCGAAAGAACAGATTAAAAAAAGAGATTTTGTTGATTGGGATGAGCTATAAGATCCTGCCTACGAGGGAATTCTCACGAGACTTTGAGAAGCTCGATAAGCAATTTCAGGACAGGATAAAGAAGAAAATCGGGGAAGTCGCCGAAAATCCAACGCGGTATAAGAGATTGCATTACGATCTGAGCGGAAGCTCACGCCTATGGGTAGGTACGTTGAGGATTATTTTCTCATACGACGAAAACAAGGAAGAACTTTATCTTGAGAAGGTTATTGTTGGGCATAAATACTGATCGGGATGTCCCCTGCGGAGAGCCCGGAGCAGTGGGTGGCGCAGAGTGTTCCCAAGTGAGCGGGCGGCTCCGGCTCGTGCTCGGCGGGCGGAGTTCCCTGGCGCCGCATGGTTCCGGCGGGGTTGGCAGGCGCTCCCCGAGGCATCGTGCGGTTCCCGTGGCACGCCGTGGGCACTGCCTCTGAGCGCAGGCCAGGGAGCGGCAGCCAGCGGAACGCCGCCAAAACAACCACAGGAACCGCAGGCATAAGGGGACGGTAGACATGGGGAGCAGCATGGCAATACTTACCGGAAAGGAGTTACTTTCGAAAGGGTTATAAAGTTCGCCTCGCGGCAATTGTCAGGGGGCGACGTGGTCCGGTCATTCGATGATCTGTTGAGTGGGAAGCAGGTTTCTTATTCCTATCAGGAGAACCCCAAAAGCGACGCAATAGTCCCACTTGACCATTATAACAGGGACCTGCTCTGGATCGTTCAGGCGCAACTGGAAAGGACGGCAGGCATCAACGACGCTGCGTATCCGGGCATGGGTAATGCAATCGGAGCAGCTGTCATCGTCTCTCATTTAGTGCACACGCCCGCACCCAGCCATCCGCAAGACCTGCAGGATTCGCAAGGCCAAGGGGGGCAAGTGCCGCTGCGGGATATAGCATATAGTGCCACCGTCACGCTTCTTTATAGTGGGGGGCGCGCGATCGTGACGGGCCCTTTTGCTGTGGCACCTGACATGAACGCGGTCACACTCGATGCTGAGCTTCGGCGCGCCGCGCGATTTATCCCCGATTACGCACTCGCCGCACTGCCCGATGATGGCTTGGCCGGCAGGTTTACGGCAGCACTTGTTGAACCCATCACTCAGAATCCGGTGCCGTACCAGCAAATCGTTGATGCGCTCACATCATTGGCTGACAGCCTCGTCCCAAGAGCTGGGAAGGAAGGAGAGCTGGCGGAGCGCATCATCCGCCAGCAGCTGCGGTTGTGCTTCATGCAGCTCATTGCAAGCATTGTGCAGAACGAGCAAGCTGTTTTCCCCTCCTGATTCCCAGGACGACGCCTTCAAGAGTGCCAAGAGAACGCCAAGAACGGTAGCGCTCATGGCATTGTCCGTCAATTCGAGCCCACTGAGCTGGACGACGCACTCGTTCCAGGTAACGCACAGCGGTGTTTTCTTGCCAGGGAAACGACGTTTCTTATCCATCAGCTTGTCTGCTGCTTCGTATCGCCTCCCGCACATTATTTCCTTTCGATGACAAGGACCGTGATGTCATCAATTTGTTCTTGGACATGGTTTCTTACAACCTTCTCCGGATCTTCGGCTTCCGCAATCTCCCTGACAAGCGCATTGAATCCATCATCGGAAACAGGAGCTCCCTCACCGCCAGCCGCATTCAGACTCTCACGCAAGCCGTCGGTCATGATGACAAGTTTGTCCCCGGGCGGCAATGTGGTGGTATGTACCTCGGATGGGTTGAACCTTATCTGGGGGATGCCTATAGGTGGTCCTCCCATGTTTATCCTCCGTACACCCCCATCCCGCTGGACAATGTAAACTTCATCCATACTGCTCAGGAGTTGCATACGGCCATCGGGAAACAGCTTTGCGGCAGTGACCGTTGCGAAAAAGGCATCCCCCGCCTCTCTTTCGCTGATCCTTTCCGCCATCCGGCTGAGCGCATCAAATTGAGCGGGCTCAAACAGGCCGTCGCCCGAAGGGAGCACTTGTTCTTTGATGAAATCCTCGAACTCCGGTAGCGCCGCCTTCCGAGGTACGGGGTGCGGATCCCCATGCCCTGCAATATCTACAAGCACGACGTGGCCGTCCGGCGACACGTGGACCATGTCGGAGCTGAGTTGTGCTCCCTTTCCCGGGACATCTCCCTCGACAACCCCCTCGGGATGCCCCAGCAGGACGCCCTTGGCACGAAAATGAGTTCCATCATGCACCCCATTGTTGATTTCCTGCAACAGCATTCCCTGCTCGGTGCTGACTTCCACCTGCCTCAGCAAACGCGACTGACTCTCGAGCAGCGCCCGCGTGCTCTCGTCCAAGACGCCTCCAAGCCGGCCATTCACATCAGCAAGCGCCTGCTGCGCCTCCCGCCGAATCTCTTCGAGCGGCCTTGGTGGTGGTTTTGGGACGAGCGGCTGCGGAGTTGGAGCGGGTGCCTGCTGAGGTAGCCGGAACCCACTGGCGGCTGCTCCTGACGCAACGTCTTCCTTCCTGATGCCGAAGGCGGACAGCGGCACGCTCTCGACCTCCGCCCGGAACGGACGCGCTCCCGCCGGCGACGAAAGCGTCTGCGGCTGGTCCTCAAGCACGCGCACGAGCTGGACGGTGTCGCTGCCTTCCTCGATGATGGTGTATGTCGTCCCGTGGGGAAAGACGATGACGCCCGCGCGTATCTGCACCGGCTTGCCGCCGACGGTCAGGGTGATGGGGTCTTTGCCGAGGAGGTGTCCAACATCCTGGGGGGAAGGGGTCAGTGTCCGCGGCACTGCCTTGAAGAACAGCTCGCGGTCGCTTCCAGACCGGACAATGTCAAGGGCCTCGCGCGCTCGTTGTGCATTCTCCGTGAAGTGATCAATATCACGTTGAACGAGTCCTCTGGCATTATCGATGAGCCCGGCGAAATCAGCAGGATCTGTCTCGACAAGCCTGAGGAATCCGAGCAGCCGCCCTTGGGGTGCGAGGGGCTCTCTCGTCTGGCCGTCAAATCGCGGAGCAAGCCGCGAGATAAGCACATCATTGCGCAGAAGATGCTGCATGTCCTGTCCTGATCCCTCGCGCAGCGCGCCTCCAACAGCGATACGATAAGTGTCAATGCCGGGCGTTCGGGTTTCAAGGAATGTTAGATCCGACTGAAGTGCCTCAACCAATCTTTCGCTGGCTGCTATCTCATCCGGCAACTGCTGACGAGCGAGCGCCCGCACGCTTGCAGCTTCCTCCAGAGTCCAATAGCGCGTATCGAAAGGGGATTCCCCCATCACCATCGCTACCTTTGCATCGAGCGCATTCGGCTTGATGGGGGAGAAAGTACCGAACGGGTCGGGTGATGCGGGGTGAGTGTGTACATCAAGCGGACCACGTTCACCACTAGGATGGAATGCATTCTTTTCCCTCACGGCGATTCGCCTTTCCAGAAGCTGATTAACAATCTGCTGTTTTTTGCCAGCAT
>CAYYLB010000017.1:0-18832 GCA_964472345.1 uncultured Methanosarcinales archaeon | reverse complement strand
TGGGGTTTATCCAAGCTTATAAATGGTTGGCGAAATAATTTCCGGACACGACACAAAGCCCTCGTTTCCACAACCTTTATAAGAATAATGCCCTTTTTCCCTTTTATCAGGCAGAAAAAGGTGATTCCCATGAACCCGCTCAACAGGTCCCGCATGCTCAGAAGCAGGAAAGCCCAGCTCGGCGTCATCGAGTTCAAGTTCTTCATCTATGGCCTGATCCTTGGCGTCATCGGCGGCATCGTCCTTGCCATGCTGTCGTGCAAAGGCGTCCTGCCCAAACTGGCGTTCTTGTGCGGCTGATCGCGCTGCCGCTCCCTTGCGCGCCAATAGAGAGCAATTCTTAAATACTCCTCGGCTCTCCCTGAACGCATGAAGAAAAAGAGGCCTCTGCCCAGGCGGATTCTTGCTGAAGAGAGAAAGATCGAAGCGGAAGAGCGGAAGATCGAGCGCATGGGGCAGCAGGAGCTTGCGGAGCTGCAGAAGCTCGAGAAGGACGTCCGCGGGTACGCGTCCCATCCCCTCACCAGGATCACCTACCATGACCTTATCCGCGGCTCGATCGGCGCAGTCTTTGGCACCGTCGGCCATTTCGCCTTCTTTTACGGCGTCGAGATTGCGGAAAAGATCTCAGCGGGCCGCGCCACATTCCTCTACCTCCTCTCGCTGCTGATCTGCTTCCTCTTCATGTACTACTCCGGCTTCCGCAAGGTGAGGGAAGTGAAGGTCAAGCGCTTCATCCCGCTGCGCGTCATCGTGATTTACTCGGTCGCGCTTGCGGTCGTCGCGCTCACCCTCTTCGCATTTGGTTTTATTGACACGCACTCCTCGTTCGTGGAGGTGTACAAGACCGTCGCGACGAACTCGCTCCTCGCCGTGCTCGGCGCCAGCACCGCAGACATCCTGGGGAAGGACTGATGGCAGCGAAGCTTGCGCTCCTGCAGCGGTTCGCAGCGGCGATCAGGGATGCGTACGCCCCCATCGCGCGCGGGATTGATGCCGTGGTCGAAGCGCTGAACGTCACCGGGCCTGATGCTCAGCTAAAGAGGTACATCGAGAGAGTCGTCGCTTCTTTGAATGTTGTGGAGAAAAAGATCAAGTTCGAAGAGAGGTTGGCAGACCGGCAAAAAGAAATCCTGCCTGTCCTCGCTCAGCAGATCACGAAGATTCTGAAGCTTGAACATGGCTTGAGAGCTGCAGAAGGGTCACCTTCCCGCGACCTCATCTTCGCCATCAACCGCCTGAACAGCGAGCTTGAACGGCTTTTTGCAGAAGAACAATCAATGCTCCGCAAAGCCGCCTAAGCGATCTCCACTTTTGTCCCGAGCGCCTGTCCCGGCAGCCCGCGCTCAAAAATCACGCGCACCGCCCCATTGCCTCCGTGCGCCGCCCGCACGCTCCCGGAAATCACCATTTTCTTCTTGCCTTCCGGATTTGCCCACTGTACCCGCTTGCCTTCCAGTGCCTTCGCCTTCTCGCGGCTGTCGACGCCTTCCGGCAGCACAATCAGGTGGTTGCCGCGCTTCGTCTTGTGGCTTCCCCGGAATGCGGTGATGAGGCCGTGCATGCGTGAGGGGGAGAAGGAGGGGGTTTAAATAGGTTGTTGCTAATAATGTTACTCCTCTTGTATGATAACAAACAAAATATTTATAAACTATATACTTTTTATGTTTTATTATGGTAGCCCTGCTTGGTGTAAGAGAACCATTCACCCATCCCAGCTTGGAACTGGCAATCTTTACGCTCGACGACACATATGTTACGACCAGATCTACTTTTCCTTCCGAGGGGTATGACCATCAGATTAGAGCAACCGCTGAAGAACTTACAAAACTTGCGCAGCAGAATGGTCACTCCGAGCGTTTATTTACAGCATTATATGAAGCTCTCCTTAATGCTCACCAGCACGGAAGCGGATTAGACCCAACCAAAACAGTCACCATCGCCTATAAGGTACATCCTGGCTTCGCCGAATTTGTGATAGTCGATGAAGGCAGTACTGTTAATGATGACCTCTTGCAATTTTTAGCGCACCGAAGAGCACTAACGGGTGGGAACATCGGCCCTGATTTCTACGAATTTAGTGGTAAAGAAAAACCAAGAGGGAATCTAGGAACAGGAATATTGTTAATGCACATCTACACCGACAGCGTTTCTTATATGAGATCACCTGAAGGGGGCCTCGTAGTACGCCTTGTAATAAAAAATAACCGAATTGCTTTCACACCAAAAACCAAACAATCACCGGCAGCAGCAGGCATCCCATCGCCTGGCTCCGTGAAACATTCGTGAGCGGCGCGATCATGCCCACGAGCGTCGAAACCGCAAGCACCAGCAGCCCAAGCCAGCCGGAGACCAGCGGCACAAGAACGGCGATCAGCGCAATCACCGACCAGCACAGCCACGGGTACGGCACGCGCTGGAGCCAGGAGGCGAAGCGCTTGGCGAAGAACAGCGTCAGCGCGATGCCGGCGCACCCGGCGATGAGCCCGACGAGCAGGAACAGCGTGAGCTGCCCGAGCGATATCGCTCCCAGCATCTCGCGCACCGCTACGATGGCGCCGTTCCGCGCCTTGTCGAGCGCGTAGAACGTCACGAGGCTTGCCATCATGTTCGCGGTGCTCAGCCCTCCGACCAGGATGAGGAAGTTCTTGTTCCCGCCGCGCAGGAACTGGCTTCCGATGACTGCGGCCTGCGCCGGCCCAAGACCTGGGAAGAAGCCCACAAAGCTCCCCACGACGCTCGCGATGCCGACGGACGCGAGCATCTGCCGCTTCTGCAACGGAAGCTCTGCGCGGATCTGCTGCGGGGGGATGTTCACCTTCTGGTTGAGGCTGATGAGCATCGTGCTCAGCCCGAACAGCCCGGAAAGCAATGGAAAGAGCGGCTGCGTCACACCAAGGTTCAGCACCACGATTCCCAGCGCGCCGCTCAGGAGAAAGAGGAATGCGGCGAGCAGCCTCTTCTTCTCCCGCAGTGTCATGGCAACAACAACCGCCAGCAAAATCCACCCGATCCACGGCTCAAGCACGGGCTGTGCGGCGCGCATCACGGCCAGCAGCAATGGTGTTGCGAGCAGCACGGCGATGAGGCTCCCGAAGCTCCCGATGACCGTCAGCTTGATCGCTTCGTAGCCGCGCCCCTGGAGCAGCATCCGGTGGCCGGGCAGGACGCCCATCGCCGTGTCCGCCTCCGGCGCGCCGAGGTAGATCGAGGGAATCACGTCGAGAAACGTGTGGATGACGGCCATCGAGATGATGAAGACGGCCAGCGTCGTGACCTGGGTAAAGCCGAGGAAGAACGCAGAGGTGCTCAGCAGCGTCGCGGAGACGAGATTGACATGGACGCCTGGCATCAGGCCGGTGACGATGCCGGCGAGGATTCCGAGGAGTATGGCAGAAAGAATCTCTCCAAGCATGCAGAAAATTTGATCACACTGTTTAACTATTTTTCTTATTATTTGTAACCACTTTAAAATAACGAAATATTTAAATAGAAAGGCTTCTCACATCAATCAATGGTCGGACTAAATGAGCTGCGGAACGCGATAGATGGCGATGGTGCCGAGAGGGAAAAATTTTTCCGCTGGCATTATAATCAGGGAACGTTTGGGAGATTAGGGACCGTTGGAGAACACCAGGCAAGAATGGACTTCGAGACTCGCCTTACAACCCAAGCTTTGGCACAGCCATTACTTGGCGCGTATCTGCCTGAGTTCAGTAAGAATTACAATCCACGAGGAGGTCGGCGAACACATTCACATTTTGATGCCTCCGTGCAGCCAAATCCATTAAGCAGGGGTGCGAAAGTCGCACTTGTTGGGGGACTCACTGGGCTTGTCGGAATCATTGTCGGTCCGCACGTAGTTGAAAGCAAAGATGTGTTGGAAGCCTTCAATACAGTCTTATACTCTGCTACTGCCGCGTGTGGTTTGGGCATGCTTCTGAAAGGACCAGAAATTATTAGGTACATCATAAGGCGTTAGTGGACTTCATTTCACCTCCACCTTATTCCCGATGATCTCCTTCTTCCCTTGGTACTCCTCCAGGCTTCCGATCACGCGCACGTAATCGCCTTCCTTGACCTGCACGTCGCGGTCCTTGAACAGCACGACAGTCACCTTCTCGACCTTCTCTTCCGCGATGTCAAGGAACAGCACGTTGCCCTTGTCGGTGGCACGCAGAACCAGCCCGGTCACGTCCACTTCCTGCCCTTCCGGAAGCTCATCGAGGCGCGAGATGGTCTGCTCGCTGACGGAGAACTGCTCCGAGAAGGCGAACAGCAGCGCGACGCCGGTGATGGAGCCGATCAGGGCAATCTTCAGCAGCGTGCGGTCGTGCATATCCGTGCGTGAAAAAACCGCTCCTATATGTATCTTTTTGGGGGTTGGTGCGAAATGTGCACTGCCATTCCCTTGTGAGCGACGCTGTCTGCTGCTTGCAGAGCCACTGGAACTGATTTCTTTCGGTGTAAGCTGTGGGATGCTGCGAGAAATGCAGCAGGAAATGCTCGCCGAGCAACGCGAGGAGAGCCCAGGCGGAGCGAAGTCTTCGCCGCGCAGCGGAGCGATCTGGCAGTGCCGCGAAGCGAATGACTCCGAGGCATCCGAGGAGTTGCCAGAGACGCGCAGTCTCTTCGCAACGCACCAACCCCCTCTTTTTGGCAAACGTTAAGAAGCTCTGCCGCTTTCCTTCCTGTGTGCATCTCGCGAGCATCATCTGGCAGGAATGTGCTGCAGGGCGTGGGCTGGTAGCCCCTGCGCTCAGGCACATGTTGGACGGCCGCCAGAAGCAGCCCCTCATCCGCGGCAGGCCGACGGTCGTTCTCCTTCACGGAATGGCTCCGCACCCGTTTTTCCAGCGGTTTGGGCCCGCGTCCCTCTCAGGCCTCCAGCATTATCTTCAGGAGCATGGCTCGAATGCGCTGCTCGAAACGTATGCTGCCGGTGATCTGCGCGTGGCAGGGCGCTTCCTCACCGCAGGAATTGAGGCCCTTGCCGCTGAGCTTGAAGAGCCTGTCCAGCTGATCGGCCACAGCACGGGCGGCCTGCTCGCCCTTGCTGTTGCGCAGTCTGTTCCTCACGCTGTTGGACGTGTCGTCATGGTGGCAGCTCCCTACGGCGGCTTGTCCATTGCCGGCTACCTCTCCGTGGCTCGCCAGCTCATGCCCGGAAGCCCCTACCTGCAGGAACTCGCGTCCCGCGGAATTCCCGGTGGCGTCGAGGCCGTCTCGATCTATGGGGTGCAGGATCCCATTGTGCCGCCGGAGAGCGCAGCCGTGCCGGGGACGCACCAGCTCCCACTGGCCGATGCAGGCCACTTCGCCCCCATAAGCCCTGCGTATCACCACCTGCTCGACGCGATCGTGAAATCGCCGCTGCCGGCGTTATTGAAAAGTTCGCCAATGCCTTAAAATCACCGCAGTGATTTGGGTCCCAGAAGGTGGGAGGCCAGTGAGCGCTGGCGTAAGCGGGACGCCTGCCAGGCTCCAGCTCGATGCCAGTCCGAAGGACCATTGAATCGAGCGCAGCGAACGGGAACTTTTCAATAACGCCCCGCTGCCAAAACATTTATAAGAATCGCGCGCAGGTGCAGTCCCATGCAGAAAAAGAGGTTGCAGAGCCCGAGCAGCATCAACACCTACAAGCAGTGTCCGAGGAAATACTACTATAAGTATGTCCTTGAGCTGCCGACCAAAGCCACGATCCAGCAGGTCCGCGGCAAGATTGCCCACAGCGTCCTCGAGGAATTCTTCGACCTTGACGCAGCGCAGGTCACCTTTGACACCTGCGGGCAGCAGCTTGCGCAGCGCATCCAGGCGCTCCTCACCGACCATTGGAAGAGAAACCGCAGCCTCATCAGGAGCTTCGGCCTCCACAAGGATCAGGAAACATTCTACTTCTCCGAAACCATGATGATGCTCCTCAACTGGCTGCAGCAGTTCATCACGCGCCTCAGGCAGCACCCCGGCGAGTTCCCGGAAGCGTTCCGGAGGCTGACGCCGCGCCGCGAGGAGCGCTACCTTTCAGAGGAGCACCACGTCCACGGCTTCATCGACGCGATCGAGGAGGTTGACGGCCGTGTCCACATCACTGACTACAAGACCAGCACCGCGATCGAAGTGAACGGCGAGTACCGCCTGCAGCTTGGCATCTACGCATTGCTCTACCATGAAAAGCACGGCGCCCTCCCGCACCAGGCCAGTGTCTTTTTCCTGCGCTCCACGCCGAAATACATACCCGTTGACGAGAGCCTGCTCGAGGAAGCCAGGCAGGAGATCCGCGCCATCCACCACAACACGCGGAGCGGCGACATCGGCGACTACCCCCTCAAGCCGGGCCCCTTGTGCAAATGGTGCGACTTCTACAAGCTCTGTTTTGAGCAGAAGACGATCGCAGAATTCAGAGCTGGGCCGCAAACAGCAGCGCCAGCAGTGCAGCTCCGAGAGCAACAAGATTGCTGAGGAGGAAGCTGCCGCGTTTCTTCCCGTGGTGGCGGAACACGCGCGTGAGCTGCGCGACGAAAAACGCGTACGCGTTCACGAGAATGAAAAAGCTGAACACGGGCTCCATGCGCTCCGGGATATGCTGCATATTTATAATTATTATGCTTCACCATTTGGTGGGTGGGTTTCTTTGAGGGTACCGCGGCCTGCACTCGCTCTGCCCCCGAACGCTTTCTTTCCCGTCAAAATAGGGAAACACAATCTTTTTAAACTTGCCCCTGCCCATGAACCACTATGGCTGAAGAGTTCACGTTCAAGAGCACCGCCGAGATCAAGGTCTCCGACCGCATCATCGACCAGGTCGTTGGCCAGGACGAGGCGGTCAACGTCATCAGGAAGGCAGCCCACCAGCGCCGCCATGTCCTGCTCATTGGCGATCCCGGCACCGGAAAGAGCATGCTCGGCCTTGCTCTTGCCGAGCTCCTGCCCAAGTCAAAGCTCACCGACATCCTCGCGCTTCCGAATCCTCACGATGAGAACCAGCCGCTCATCAAGGAGGTGCCTGCAGCCAGTGGCCGTGAGGTGGCGCGGCGTTCCCAGATTGAGAGCACCAAGCTCCTGCGCAGCCAGAACTGGATTGTCCTCATCCTTGTCCTTATCAGCGCCATCCTGCCCTATTACTTCTGGCGCCGCGGCCTCATTCCGGACATCGTCTATGCGGCGTCGATGATCACCAGCATCATCTTCGTCGTCGGCTTCATGCTGTTCATCAATGTCGGCATGCGCACCGCTCCCGGCAAGCTTCAGGTCCCCAAGCTCATTGTGGACAACTTTAACCGGAAGACGGCGCCGTTCTACGATGCGACCGGCGCTCACGCAGGCGCCCTTTTAGGCGATGTGCTCCATGATCCTTTCCAAACTTTTTTTTCACTATTAAAAATAGATCGGGTAAAAGACGGAAAGATTCAGCCCGTACAATTAAGTAATGAGCTTGATCCACTTTTCGTTAAATACAAAGGAAATGTTCTTATCAATAAACAAAACAATTACGAGGCAATACACCTTCCGAAAGACGACCTCTTTGTACTGGGCGAAACAAACGGTTCTGTTTCCCCCGTTGAAGTTTTATCATCCAACAGATATGATCACTGTGGTGAAATGATAAAACTCACAACGTACGAAAACAAAGAACTTATCGTCACGCCAGAACACAAAATAGCTGTGTGGAAAAATGGACAAATTGTATACGTCGAAGCACAACACCTCAAGGCAGGTGAAGAGGTTGTCGCTGGCGAAACGGATATCATAATCGACGAAGAGAGCATTATAAACACCTACGATGGGCACCAGCGTGAGCAGTGCCGTCTGTATCACACCTACCTCAACATTAAATCAAAGAATCCATCTTGGGGCTATAAAAGGATAGCAAAAGCGATGGGGCAACCCACAGGGAAAACACGCTGGTGGCATGCACGCAGGCACGTTCCCATACCTATCCAGGCTGCCCTATGGCTCAAAGAGCAGAGGCTGCTCCCTCTCAAATTTGACAGCCCCCACCTTCCTATAATTGCAAAAGTTATTGGGGCAACCTTTGGTGATGGCGGCATATTTGAGAATCTTAACGGCATCTTCTTATCCAGTTCAGAGCTTGAAGCCGTGAAAGAATTTGGGCGCGACATCGAAGCGCTTTTCGGGCTGAATGGCGGAGAGAATTCGCGCATCATTGAAGGGGGTGGAAAGGGCCATAGTTGGTGTTATCAAAACACAAACCGCAACATTATCCGTTTCTTCCTTGCGCTCGGAGCCCCGCGTGGCAACAAAACCACCCACGAGCTGAAAGTGCCGCCATGGATTAAGATAAACCCTAACCTTGAAAAAGAATTTTTCGGCTCGTTCCTCGGAGGAGAGCTTTGCACCCCCATCATTCACAAACGCGGCAACTACCTTACAACATTAGAGGTTGGAATAACGGGCACATTAGCTCTCAAACAGAATAGGATTGAATTCCTCACCGAGCTAAAAGAATATTTGTGTCGCAATAGGATATCAACAACTTCAATATATGAAGGCACTTATGCTACAGAAGGATCACATATTTTTCGCTTGCTCATAGAGAAGAAAATCGACAACGTCATCCTTTTCCTGATAAATACCCAACTAAACTATTGCACATACAAAGTAGAACGGCTTTATAGCGCTCTAGGGCAATGGGCGATGCTCAAGAAAAAGAAATACGGCGAACTCCTTGAGAGAGGATATGGCGCCGAGCATGCCATGAAAGTGCTCAACCTCACGCCTAACTCCCTCTATCTTCTTCTTAATAATTTTGGGCCGAGTAGTGAGGCTATAGCATGAAACTTAAAACACAAACTATAACCAAAGCAGAAAGAGTCCGCTATAGGGGCAAGCTTTATAACGTCACAACAAGCTCGGGCAACGTGCTCGTCAATGGCATCCTCTGTAAAAACTCTGGTGGATTAGGCACGCCGGCAAACCAGCGGGTGGTCGCAGGCATGATCCACAAGGCGCACAACGGCGTCCTGTTCCTCGATGAGATCGCAGCCCTCAACCCGCGCACCCAGCAGGAGCTGCTCAGTGCACTGCAGGAAAAGCAGTTCCCCATAACCGGCCAGAGCGAGCGCTCCGCCGGCGCGATGGTCAGGACCGACCCCGTTCCCTGCAACTTCGTCCTGGTCGCGGCAGGCAATGTCGAAACCATCAAGCACATGCATCCCGCCTTGCGCTCGCGCATCCGCGGCTATGGCTATGAGGTCTTCATGAACGACACCATGCCCGATAGCAGGGAAAACCGCCTCAAGATCGCGCGTTTCATCGCGCAGGAGGTCAGGAAAGACGGCACGATACCCCATTTCAGCCGTGACTCTATCGAAGCGATGATAGAAGAGGCGCGCCGCCGCGCCAACCGCAAAGGCCATCTGACCCTTCACCTGCGCGGCCTCGGCGGCTTCATCCGTGCGGCAGGCGACCTGGCAAAGGAAGACAATGCAAAGCTTGTTGCAAAAGTCCATCTCGAGCGCGCAAAAAAACTGGCGCGGCCGCTTGAGCAGCAGATCGCCGACCAGTACATCGAGCGCAAGAAGGAATATGAGGTCATCATCACCGAAGGCAGCAGCATCGGCCGCGTGAACGGGCTGGCGGTGATAGGCTCCGGCGCTGCGTTCAGCGGCATCCTGCTTCCCATCGAGAGCGAGATCACCCCCGGCGGCAAAGGGACGCAGATCATCGCCACGGGCAAGCTGGGGGATATCGCAAAAGAAGCCGTCCAGAACGTCCGCGCCATCATCATGAAGCACTTCGGCGAGGACATCAAGGAGCGCTACGATATTTTCGTCCAGTTCCTCCAGACCTACGAAGGCGTTGAAGGCGATTCCGCAAGCATCGCGGTCGCCGCTGCCATCATCTCTGCATTTCAGCATATCCCCGTGCGGCAGGACACTGCCATGACCGGTTCCTTGAGCGTCAGGGGGGATGTGCTTCCCGTTGGCGGCGTCACGAGCAAGGTCGAGGCGGCCATCGACGCGGGGCTCAAGCGTGTCATTGTCCCCCATTCGAATCTCCGCGACATCATCATCGACCCTGCGAAGCTTAAGCGCCTGCAGATCATACCTGTGATGCGCATCGAGGAGGTGCTGCGCGAAGCGCTGGTCTGGAAGGGACGCATGCACATCCTGAAGAAGCTCAATGGGGCTTGAATATGCTGTAGAGGATCTTCAAGCGAAATGTTTTTATAAGCGGAAACCATTCCCTACCTCATGGTCAAGGATATTGTTGAGATAGGCGAGTGCCCTGACTGCGCCTCGCTGGACATCGTCCACAACAGCCGCCTCCAGCAGGTCGTGTGCAAGTCCTGCGGACTGATTTATGAGCCGCTCACGCCGAGGGACGAGCAGAAGTACTTGCACCCCGCGCCATCCGCGCACGCGCCCCGCGCATCGGATTCCGCATCAGGAATGGGGCGAAAAGCACCACAAAGGAAAAAGCGCCGCTAGCGCCATGCGGCTGCGACCTGGTCCGTTCTCCAGTGCGGCAGGATGCCCGTGTCACCTATCCGCTGTTTTCTGCCTCCTCGGTGCTCAAGCAAGCCCTGCCAGGCGATCATTGCCCCATTATCCATAAGGAACTCTTTCTCCGGCACGAAGAATGCTGCGCCGCGTTCCTTGCACATGATCCTGCACATCTCCTGCAGCCGCGCATTGCACGCGACCCCCCCGCCAAGCAGCAACTCATCTTTGCCGGTGTGCGCCATCGCCCGCTCAGCGACTTCGACGAGCATGGCGAAGACCGTTTCCTGAAGCGAATAGGCCATGTCTTCTTTCGCGTCCGTTCCTGCCCGTATCTTTTTTCGTATATTCGTAAACAGCCCGCCGAAGCTCACGTCCATCCCCTTCACGGTGTAGGGCAGCTCGATCAGTTTCTTCCCCCCACGCGCTAATTTCTCCAGCTTGGGTCCGCCCGGGAACCCCAGGCCAAGCTCCCGTGCCACGCTGTCGAGAAAATTTCCCACCCCCATGTCAAGCGTCTCGCCAAACACCCGGTACCTGCCGCCTTCAAGCGCAATCACCTGCGTATTCGCCCCGCTCGCGTACAGCAGAACCGGCTCGCGCGCTTTCGTCCGCAGCTCTCCAATGCTCAGGTGCGCGATGCAGTGGTTGACTCCGAGGATCGGCGTTCCATGCTTCAGCGCGATGCACCGCGCAAGGAAGCTCCCCGCCCTCAGGCAGTGTCCCATCCCGGGCCCTTGCGAAAACGCGACAAGGCCGACGTCGCGGAGCGTCACCTGCGCCCGCGCGAGAGCGGCATCGAGCACCGGTTTCCACCTGTCGAAATGATGCTCTGCGACCTTCCAGGGGATCATGCCCTCATGGCTGGTGGTGAAGCTCTCCCGCTCATTGGCAAGGACTTTCCCTCTGCAGTCGACAATGCCGATGCCGAACGTGTGCGCGGTTGTTTCAATGCCAAGGATTAGCTTATGCATAAGCACCCGATTTTTATGCTTTATTTTAAAGTTTTGTACGCGCCATCAGTTAATATTGTTAACCAAAAGCTTGAGAAAAACATTTTTTGTTAACTCTATTAACCAACAAGAGCCCGCTTTATTTTATAATCTAATCCCCATGTATCAAATATGGGTTTTAGAGCATCCTCATACTCAGTCGGGACGGCAATAACCCCCTTTCCCAGGAAGCTCCCCCGGACCTGTTTTAATATGCCTGAAGTCCCGCGCCTGCCCTGCAAAAGGTAATGGAATCTTACCCTTTTTGATGCGGAAAAATTTTTCAAGCTATAAACGAACAGGCTCGTACTCACGAAACCAAATATCTGCGCAAAATGTTTTCCTGTTCTGCTGCTTACTCCTTCACTAAGAAGCGTCTTTGCAAGGGTATTGCCGTTTAAAAATTCGCTTGCGGTAATAACTGATACATGAGCTTTTTCTCCAAGCATGTTGCCAAGCGACTCAACCAGATCAAGGCTCTTTTGTGCATCTTTGTCATTGATTACTATGCACACATCAAGGTCACCGGGCTTATGCTTGCCGCGCACCGACGAGCCGAATGTAACAACATCAAGCACTTTTTCTTTCTTTATCCAATTCTCAATCTTTGAGGATAAGCTGTTCTGCATGCCCGACCTCCTTCCCGACAAGCTGTGCAATGGTTTCACTCATCTCTTTGTTATAGGAATCCCTGTAAAAGCGGAAAAGCTTTGACGCGATTGCATAGAGTTCTGGTGAAGCCTGCTCAAGCAGATGGAAGCGCTCAGAATGGTTTGCTCCGATCCTATTCAGTTTCCTAAGCAGTTCAAGATCGCACAGCTCAACAAGCGCTTTGTAGTAGAGTGTGACTGCAGCATTAAACTTTCCTTTCTTAAGAGAGTAGTCTCCTATCTCTTTGTATTCTTCAAAATTTCTCTTTATTATATCCATTTCTGCCATGTTAACATAAATAACCAATAACCACTATTTAAGCTTTTTGGTTAATAGTGATAAACGAGCCCAGGCGACGCGGTGTTATTCTCCGGTCTTTCGGAAACTTTTCAAACTCTTATTGTATATATCTCATGCAAGGACTTTCACCTAAACAAGAAGCCCCATCTCTTCTGCTCGTCGGACAAACCCGAACAGTCCTGCAACATACCCTGTAGGTCCGAACTCACGGCGGAATTCCACAGGCATCACCCAGCGGATGCTTTTCAGCTCTTTTGAATCTGGGCGGATAGCAGTATTCGTCGCACGCACCCCAAAACATACCTGATTGACGGGCAGCCCATCACGCAAAAAGACACACTCGCCAATATACACCGTGCTTTCCTCATCAATCTGAACACCCACTTCCTCTCGTATCTCTGCAAGCAGCCGCTCCTTCAAAAGCTCTTTCCCTTCCACCCTGCCGCTGGGAAACACGACACTGCATGGTTCATAGCTGTCGCTATCGCTGCGTTTGCATATCAAAAGCTTTTTTCTGTCAGGAGAAACGATAAGGGCGGCGACAGAGACATAGCGAAGATGCGTATCGGCATGCATGGATGCTCGTTCGCGGGCTGGATTTTAAATCTTTCTCAAGGAATCTTCCGCTGCCCGGCATGTCTGTTCGCCCGCACCATGATCACAATCCCAATAATAGTGATAACAAAACCAGCGGCAATTGACGCGTAAGCGCCGGCCCCTTCGTTGTGGATCTCCCATCCGGTACCCTGGTGGTAATGGGCGAGATGGAGGAGATTGAGAATAAGCAAGCCGGCAAAAAGCACGCCGACGCCAAGCAGGTGCAGCTTTTTCATGGCGGATTAAGAAAGAAAAAAAAGAATTACTCTTTCACTCCATAGGCGACGCCCAGCGACACCACGCCGATCGCGAGGTGCAGCACCGTGATTGCGGTGTTGATGTTCAGCAGGCTCAGCAGCAGGCCGCTCACGCCCGGGATGAACCCCAGCACCGCGAGCACGACTCCGATCCACCCGATGCTCATGTTGTAGCCGGATCCTTCGCCTTTCGTGCCGACATAGATGCCGAATCCTGCTGCAATCAGGTGGAGCACGCTCTGGGCTGCGTTCACGCCGAAGATGCCGAGAATCTTACCGGTAAAAAAGCCCCAGATGCCGACAACCGCAAGAACGAGGCCTAACACCAACGCATACGTTTTTTGCACGCTTGCCATAAGCTCACCTCTCCTGCGGGAAGGATATCCACCTATAAAAATGTTGGGGTTGCTGAGGCCCAGGAGAAGTGGATGCCATAAATGGAGAAGTTCAAGTCATTTAAGAAACACATTTAAACATCCCACACTCTTAACAAGGAATGGATCCAACTCCCATCCCCGAAGCGGAAAAAATAAAGTTCAAAGAGCCATTCATCGAGCGCTATAGTCACTTGACCGACTGGGAGCAGTTCAGGAAGTATTCACTCTCCTTCCTTCGCAAGGCCGTCCGCGTCAACACATTGAAGATTTCCATAGAGGACTGCGTGAAGCGCCTCGGGGCGAAAGGCTGGAAGCTGACGCCCATCCCCTGGTGCCGCGAGGGATTCTGGATTGAGCATGCAGAGCGCAGGGACGTGGGCAACCTGCTCGAGCACCACCTCGGCTACATCTACGTGCAGGAAGCCGCGAGCATGATCCCCCCTCTTGTCCTGGATCCGCAGCCGCACGAGGCAGTGCTGGACATGGCCGCTTCCCCCGGGAGCAAGACGACGCAGCTCGCAGCCATGATGCAGAACACTGGCATCATCGTCGCCAACGACTACAAGGCGGACCGGCTTGCCGCATTGGGCATGAACGTGCAGCGCATCGGCGCAATCAATGTCATCATAACAGAGATGCGCGGCGAGGGCATCAGGGGCCTGCAGTTCGACCGCATCCTGCTCGACGCGCCGTGCAGCGGAACGGGAACCATCTGCAAGTCGCTCAAGACCATCGACATCTGGAACCCGCTGATGGTGAGGCGCCTGCAAAAGCAGCAGCAGCGCCTGCTCGAGAGCGCGTGGAAGCTGCTCAAGCCCGGCGGCGTGCTGGTCTACAGCACCTGCACGATGGAGC
Organism: uncultured Methanosarcinales archaeon; assembly: GCA_964472345.1. Lineage (GTDB taxonomy): Archaea > Nanobdellota > Nanobdellia > Woesearchaeales > JAGLXL01 > CAYYLB01. The sequence goes on along the minus strand of CAYYLB010000017.1, from coordinate 4,340 downwards.
CGGAAGAGGACGAGGCGGTGGTTGATTTCCTGCTGAAGCGGAATAGTGATGCGGTGATTGAAGCGATCACGGGGGCGGAGCTGCCCGGCCTGAAGCGCTCAGCGCCCGTCCTTGCGTTTGAAGGGGAGCGCTACGCTGATGCGATCAGGGACTGCCTCCGCATCTGGCCGCAGGACAACGGGACGGAAGGTTTTTTTGTGGCAAGGCTAAGAAAAAACGCAGGAACGGAGTGACGAAGAGTTATCCATCAATTGAGGGGGCATACTTCGGGATTGGATGCTCATCGCTGGGGGGCTCTGTCCGGCGACGAATGCTCTCTAATAACCAGGAGATCCTACCAACACTTAATCCCCATGGAACAGTGGTTTGGTATTCAAGTGTATTCCCATCAAAACAGGCCGCCCAGAGGACATCTCTTTCGTTTGACAGATCAGAAGCGCCGTCCACCAATTCGTAGAGGATGTAGTGCCTTGAATCTGGGGCAGCCAGAACAGCGACGTTTGCAGAGCTTCTTCGGCACAGCTCAGCAGCGAGCGCACGAGCATCGTCACCAAAGTTATCATTCTGACGTGCAACGGGTGATTTGCGGGAAACATAAAAGCTGGATACAGAAACTCCTCCTTGTACTAATTGTCCGGAAAAGGCAAGAGTGAACGTGCCACAATAACCCTCAAGCGTTGGATAATCGAGAAGAAATTTGGTTATATCATCATTAATCAAGTGACTGGGGATACCCGAAGGCGGAACCAGGCGGTTGGTCATAGAACCGCCGCATGATGAGCCGCACCATTGGTTGGCAGGGAAACGTGATGTCCGTTGCCATTCCGATAGCCACTGCCATCTGTCGCTAGGCTGCCGCCAGGATTTCTTCGGTAAATCTGTGCTGTTGCTTCATCTTTAAAAGGAATCTGCAGTGCAATCTCAAGTTCCACAGACTCCTGAGAGTAATTAGCCTTGAATGTCGTTATGGTAAGGAACGTTGAAACCGTGCTGAGGGCAACATCAACGGCGGCACTGGGGCGCAATGCCTGAAGCGTTTCCTGCATAGGTGAGGTAATCCCGCCCTGCGCCCCACGATCAGATGTATGAAACTCCGGGTTCGCAACAATTTCGGCAAAAGAGGCACCATAGTACCCTATAAAGAAGCTTGGTCCCTCTTGCCTACGCTCAGGTTGATACTCAAATGTTGCTTCTGACTTGGTGAAATGGCCTTCGAGAGGAGCCCACCGCTGCAACCCTTCCCTTTCGCTCAACGCCATGAGATAAGGAACGGCTTCTGCGAACGGGATTTCGTGGTGAACCAGGTGAGTTATGACATCCGCAATCCCCTGCCACGTGCGCGTTATTGGGTCACCCTGCTTACCGCGGCAATCGCAGTCTTCACTGTTGCGACCATGAGAAGACCGGATGGTATAACCTATGTCGAAGATGATTTGAACATCTGCGTCACGCCTCCCATTCGGCAGTCCTACTTCCCTTACGAGGAGTTTATATTCACCATCTGTCAGGCCCCTTAGGAGGTATGAAATTGCATTCCCCTCTCGGTAACTTCTCTCTAGTTTTAAACCCGATCCGGTGAAGGCTCGCGAGAGGTCGTTTCCCTCAGCGACCGCTTCTCGAACAGAAAGACCTAACTTCACCAGCCTCTCAATATCAGACGAAAAAATGAGAGAACTTCCATCTTCACGGAGAGAAGCGGGATTTTCACCAAGTACCGAGTCTGATAATGCCAACGCTGGCCCTTCCCTCTCCGCTACCGCTCCACTGCTTGCCATTCTCCGTCACTTCAGCATATACTTCCTATAAAACGCTCAAGGAACATATGCCGCAAAGTTTATAAATATTGTGACATATATCATCCAAATAAGCGCAAATTGACACATTCAAGCAAAAGCGCTCAAAACGCAAACAATGGAAAGCATCACCCGTGAAGTGTGGAACATCATCAAAAGCGATGCAGCCATCCAGAAAGACCTCACGCGCAGCCTGATCAACACCCGCGCGCTTGCGCGCTACCTGCTGAAGCGTTACCCTCTCAGCGCCTCTCTCGACTCCGTCATCTCCGCCATCCGGCGCTTTGAGCGCGGCACGAAAGCAAAGGAAACGGAAGAGAAGCTCACCAACCTTTTCACGGACGCAAGCATCGCCACGAGAAACAACATCGCCTGCGTCACCCTGGGCAAGGAGGCGGAAAAGAAGCTGCCTGCGCTCTGCACGCTCCGCGGCCTCGCGCAGAACGGCGCCTTCCGAATCATCACCGGCAGCACCGCGACCAAGCTCATCGCCGATCAGGAGCAGCTGCCTTCCATCACTGCGCAGTTTCCGGAAACGGCTATAACAGATGTCGAGCGCGGCCTGAGCGAGCTGAGCATCACCCTCAGCGGGAAGGTCACCAAGACCAAGGGTGTCCTGGCGCGGATCGCAAGCGAGATCTCCCTGGCGGATATCAACATCGAGGAGACGATCATCTGCCCGCCGGAATTCCTGATTTATGTCAAGCAGGCCGACGTGCTGAAGACGTACGAGAGCGTCCTGAAACTGCGCGAGAAGCGTTAGCAACAGCACCAGCGCGCACAACGTTTCCTGCAAGCACGAAATGCCATCTCGCTTAAAGAATTAATGGCGGGCGTTACTCAGTTTTTCTCTCATAACTTCAATTTGTTCTCCTGTCTGATTTTCAATAACCTCTTCCATCTTGAGAACGAAGCTTCTTACTGTCTCTGAGTCTTTCTTCAGTTTATTCAAATCAATCCCTTCCGTCGCATAATAGTGTGTATCAACACGTAACCCTTTTGCCAGCTGTAGTTCGTTGTAAAGCTCTTGTTCTAGTAATTTTCCATCAACAAAGAGAAAGTGCATAAGTGAGACAGTGCAATCATATATCTCTGACTTTATTCCACATTTTTGGAGTAGTGCATAGAAAGCAAAATAATGGGCATAGTAAGCGGTAGTTGAAATCCAGTCAATTTCATCTTTTTCAGTAGCAGATTCAAGCATATTCAAACTGCTTTTTGCTTTCTTAATGTAAACAGCGCAAAGGTTGTTATTCGGTTCCTCCAATTTGATACCGCGTTTTTGTTTGAAACACCATAGGACATGGCGTTTTGGATCTTTATCTTCTTTCATCATAATACCTCCAGAGAGCATGAACAAATTGCTCGGGGTTTTGCAGAATGACATGGTTTTTAACGATTTCCATAATCAAAGGGTCTTTTTTCCTGAGTCCTAATTCAAAATTTTTTAATGTTGATCCTTTGACATTAATGGTTTTTCCATAAGTCTTGCCAATGTTTTTAATATTCTGGATTTCTTTATCATCTGTTTGGCCTAGATAAAAAAGATCAATGTCACTGTCTCCGTGGAACGTTTTTTTTGCATAAGAACCAAATAAGATGATTGTTCCCGATAGGTTTAAGTCAAAAATTTCCTTGGTGATTTTTTTAATAAGGAATACCTGCTCCAAAAATGCTGTGGTCTCAACAGTCTCTGAAAGAGTTAAGTAGTTCTTGGTGATGATATTTTCAAAATTCAGTGAGTACTGTTTGTTTTTACCAACAGTCTTTGGGATAAGAATTTTATCTTTTTCTAATGAGGTAAGATGGGGCAAAAGGGTTACATGGCTTTTTTTAGCTAATGTAGCCATTTCTCTAACATGAAATTGTGCTAAATAGCCTGATCTGAAGAGGCGGATTATCCCCAATTTAATATTGGTCGTTTTTTCTACCATGTGGTTGTATATATTACCAGATGTATAAAAATCTTTCGGTTTTAATGTTATCTTTACCAAGTAGTGAACCGATAGACAGATTTATAAACGGCTATTAACGCCCCGTTCAACATGTTAAGATTATTTAGGGCTAGAAGAGAACCTCTTGATTTTGCCCAGATAATAGGCTCTTGTACTGATAGTGGAAGGAAAGCTGGCGCCAGTTGGGATAATATTAATTTAGCGGACGGTTCAAACCAAGGAGCGCAGGAGTTGGCTTCTTATTTCTTATATTTTCATAATAGATTGTTAGGTAAAGATATGGCAGGTCTTCTTGAGCCATCTGCGAGTCTGGCAAATTATAGAGCATTAGAACTGGCAAGAGAATTAACTGGAAAAAATAAAGTTCTTTGTAGCAATTTGTCGCACGTTTCAATCGCGAGAGCTTGTGAAGCATTAAAACTTGAACTTATTGTTTTAGATGCTAAACCATCTGAAAACTATCAAGTCCGCGAAGATCAGGTTGCAAAAGCCATAAGTGAAAATGGTAAAGATATTGCAGTAGTTGTTTCGACATACGGCACTACGCAATTAGGCCATGTTGAGCATTTAGCCGAGAGCGATTTAGTAAAAC
>CAYYLB010000016.1:0-19408 GCA_964472345.1 uncultured Methanosarcinales archaeon | reverse complement strand
CTGCTGCAGCAGGGATGAAGCCGGCGAGACGCGATAGCCTGCCGCCGGAACGAGCGAAGCGTTTATAAACAGCGTTCCTTTCTCCTCCCGTATGACTGTCCAGCTTGTCCTCAAGAAAAAGCCGAAAGGGGTGACGATCCTCGACGGCTTTCCGGGCATCGGGCTCATCGGCACCATCACGACGGAATTCCTTGTCGAGCACCTGAAGACGGATCAGATCGGCAGCGTGCTCGTGGACAACGTGCCGGCAATCATCGCGGTGCACAACAACAAGCTCATCGAGCCGGTGAGCGTGCATTACAACAAGAAGTACAACCTCGTGCTGCTGCACTCGATCAGCGCAGGGGACGGCGCAGGCTGGACGATGGCAAAGGTGATCCAGCAGCTCGCTGCTGAGCTCCAGGCGAAGGAGATCATCTCCGTGGAAGGGGTGGGAAGCGCCAAGCCGAGCAACACCACGAATGTCTATTACTTCACCACCGATGCGAAGAAGAAGGCGGCGCTGGACAAGATCGCCAAGCCGCTGCAGGAAGGGATCGTCGTCGGCGTGACGGGAGCGCTGCTGGCGTGCGCGGGGGACTGCCCGACGCCGGTGACTGCGATCTTTGCGGAGACGCACAGCAACCTGCCGGACAGCAAGGCCGCGGCAGAGATCATCAGGGCGCTGGACGCCTATCTTGAGCTTGATGTCGACCCGAAGCCGCTGATCAAGCAGGCGGAGGCGTTTGAGCAGAAGCTGAAGCTGCTTGTGAGCCAGGCGCAGCAGACGACCGACCTGCAGAAGAAGAAGACGCTGAGCTATTTTGGGTAGGAAAGCTTATGAACGCTGGCGTGTCTCCATAACCCATGGTAACGGAAACAATAACAATCCCAAAGGGAGAATATGAGCAGCTGAAAAAGCAGGCGGCAATCGATGTTGAGCTCCTCCATGGATTGATGGCAGGCCTGAAGGACATCAAGGAAGGGCGTGTCCGGCGCGTGCGGTGAGTGCTAGTCCTTGAGCAGGTTCTCGATCTCTTTCCGGTAAAAGTCGAGCAGGAGCCGCCGGTCTTTTGTACGTAGTCCGAAGAAATATTTAAATACTTGTTCTTATTACGTAGGTAGCATGACGACCATCACCATCAGTGTTGAAACGGACGTTGAGCGCACGTTCCGCGAGCACGCGAAAGAGGCGTACGGCGGGCGGAAGGGCTATCTGGGCGATGCAGTCACGGAGGCAATGAAGAGATGGGTGGGGGAGCACCGGCAAGAAGAGATTGCGCGCAGGGCAGCAGCACTCTGGGGGAAAGGCCACCGCCTTGGCAGGCTCCGCTACACGGCGCGGGAAGAGCTGCATGAGCGCTAAGGCATTTGTTGACACCAACATCATTGTCTATTCGTACGAGCAATCTGCCCACGACAGGGAGCGGCAGGAAGCGTGCCGGCGCCTTGTCCTATCCTGCTTTGAGGGGAAGACGCGGCTTGCCGTATCCAACCAGGTGCTCGCGGAGTTTCTCTTTGTGATCACAAGGAAAGCCGACCATCCCATCGGCAGCGATGAGGCGCAGGAGCTGCTCGAACTGTTCCTCTCCAGCGATTATTGGGTTAAAGTGAATTATACGGCAGCGACGCTCCGGAGGGCGGCGGCGCTCGCTGCAACCGCGCACGTCCCGTTCTGGGATGCACTCATCGGAGCGACGATGATCGAGAACGACATCTTCACAATATACACTGGGGATGAAAAAGGCTTCTCCCGAATCCCCGGCGTGAAGGTTATCAATCCGGCGAAAGGGTGAGGAGGATTGCTTTCGGGGCTTCCATTGTTGGGCTGAGCGGCGTGAGCATCCTGACTATCGAGAGTGTTACACTAACCTGCTTGCTTTGGTTGCTTCACTAATAAGAAGATTAAAATTGGTGCCCGTACGGAGAGTTTTTTTTGTAACTTGAAATAGTGATTTTCGCTGCGATTTTTTTTGTTCCGCTAAGCGCCGTACTGTCGGGAGGAGGTCATCAAGTACAACTGCTTGGATTTGCAGCAAATTTTTCTTCAACTCACCGCCGATGTTGCTTTTATGCTTACGTAGTACACGCCTTGCCTGGTTGTACACATCTACGAGGAGCCGATCTGCTTCTGTGTACTTCTCGTTTCCTACCGCTTTTTGAGCCGCAAGAGCCCACGCAAGTATCGCTGCGACCTGATCATTGACTGGTTTGTCCTCGCCTAACAGAGCGCTTCCTGGCGCTTTTCCCATTCGCAACCAATCACTGATGCCCATAGTGCTGTAAGTGTTGTTGGGTTTTTATAACTTGTGGTATCCTGGCGCTTTCAGGGTACCTGTGGGCAGGTTTCATCCCATTTATCGATGGGGTTCCTGTTCAGCACTTTTTGCAGGGCTGCCGTTTTTCCGATGAGGGCCGAAGGAAAATTCCTTCTGAAGAAGCATGGAGTGTTTTGCGCTAAGAATTTCGGAAAGTTGGTTATTGAGCGAAGGATGGGTTTCTCTGAGGTACTTTACTGCCGTTTCTTGATGGGCTCGGCCTTCATTAGTATAAGCCTCCGCAAGCTCTGCATGATCATCATTTCCCGAGGCAGCGTGGATTTCCGAGTATCTGGTAGAGAGGTAATAACAGACCAGTCCACGGACGAATGCGCTGAACGCGGTGAGAGTGGTTTGGTTTTCATAAAACACGGAACCGTTGAGTAACGCAAAGACATCATCGGCGATAAGGACTGCACGGGATGGGTCATCCTCTGAGATAACCAACTCACTTATAGCCATTGCAGTATAAAGGTTGAGGTGGCTATCAGTACAGCCATCACGAGTCGAGAAGAGGTTAAAGTCTGAACCAAACAGCATCTCGCACAGAAGGGGGTCTTTGGTTAAGTATTCGCGGGCACCTTCACCCACTAAACTAGGGTGAATTGTGGGGCTGGCTGCGCCGGGTGTGGGCACATCTTTCGATACCCGATGCGCCCCTTCGTGGAGATCCTTCCTGCGTTGATTAATCAAGCCTTGCAGACTACGCAATCCTTCGATCCCTAGTCCCGAAACATTCTCCTTCGTGAGTTGTAGCCAGCCATCCAGTTCAGAAGGATAGTATCGCCTGCCGATTTCACCTAATGTCTGCTCAAGTCTGCTCGCCAGTATACAAGGCAGTTGTGTTCTTTGGTAGCCCGATGGTGCGTAAGTGTCCATGATTCGGTTTCCTTTTTGATTCGGTTTCCTTTTCATTGCCTTAGGTTGTGCTCATTTATAAACCTTTCTTTTTGTAACTACTAGATGATTACAATAATAGAAAAGCTTAAATAAAAGACCCATCAACTGCACAACAATGGCACCACACGATCTCTTGCAACGCGGGCCGGACGAGCTTTGGAGCCGTTATCTCATCCGAAGTCTTGAAGCAGCAGGGAAGGCTGTTGAGAGCCTTGAGGATCCAGGGGAGTTTAGTGTTCATTGTCTGGTGTCGCGAAAGAGATCCCTCATCATCGCCAGGGAGTGCATTGATGACCCGTCGGAGGAAGCGATTCGGAAGGTGAAGGATGCTACTACCTATTCCGAGTTGGGCGATGTTGTTGATGGTGATGTTTCTGAGTATGTTCTTGTTGACGTGCTCCCCCAAAACAGGTGCGAGTATTTAGAACTTAAGTTTTTATTCCAAAGAGATGGAATGGTAACTGCAGAGGTGATGAAAAACTTCCAGCTTGAGGGAATCTTCAGAGAATACCAAAGCGGCGGACCTTTCAAGGCTGAGAACGTCATCGATGACCTTGTTGCGTACGCGAAAAATCCCCGGCGGGCAAGGGGGTACTTCTTTGGCGGCAGCGCGCAAGCCGTGGCAAAGCCGAGCGAGCAACCCCCACAAAAGAAAGGGAACGGCTACAGGATGGGTCGGATGGATCTCCAAGACCCCCACGAAGGTTTATCCCAGCTCTATTGGGATAAGATCAATGAAGGGCTGGAGCGAAGCTTTACCTTCAAGGGCGATAAGATCAAGTATGTTTTAGTTAAGAGTGGGGAAATTGATGGATTGCCTGGGCGCGCATCCGGCAGTCTTTTTTTTGTCGCCGTGGACAAAGCCCCTGAAGAATGGCAGCAGCAGATTGTTGCGTACCATGAGTCGCTGTGCGCCAGCGGCCACGACGCTGCACAGGCCGCCGAAATCGAGCTGGCCAAAGCACTGGGAAAAATGGAAGAATATTTGGTGTGGCAGGAACTGGTGCGCCGGAACGTGAAGCCCCTCCCGCAGGAAGCGTAGCGTCGATAAATGGAATGTGCGTGCGGCGCAGCAACAAACATTTAAATAAACCGGATTAAACAAACTTCTCACGCAGTCATCAAACACTGCAAAAAGAGGTTGTATGCTCCAGAAGCTCGAAACCGAACTCAAGGTCTGCGGGCTGACGTTCACGCCGAACAAAGGGAGAAACCTCGAAAATGCCATCTTCATCGAACTAAAACGAAAAGGCAAGGAGGTATACTACTACGCAAACAGGAATGAATGTGATTTTGTGGCAAAGGAAGGAACGAAAATAACCGATGCGATACAGGTCTGCTACTCCCTCGATGATTCCAACAGGGAACGAGAGCTCAGAGGGCTTCTTGATGCGATGAACACATTCCGATTACCGGAAGGGATAGTCCTGACGTTCGAACAGACGGAAGATATCAGGAGAGACGGGAAGAGCATAAGGGTGATGCCTGCCCTGAAATGGGCGCTTGAAGGGAACAGGAATTGAGCCCGAGAAGGTGAAGAGCCCGCTGGACGTGCTGCTGCAAGATGGAGAACAAACGGAAAAACAGGCGGAAAGAAACGCTGCCAGGCGGGCGGCTGCACGAGCCCATGAAGAAAGAAGCAAAGGCAAGGCATACGAAACTGCGCCGGCTCCGCTCATGGATCAGGAGGCACCGCCTGCCCGTGCTGGCCATGGCGCTCGTCGTCCTCGCGCTGCTCGGCTTCTTCGGGACCAAGCTCGCGCTGCTCGCCAATTTCCTGCTGGGGAATGACATCATCATCAGCCTTGCGGCGGACACGGAAGCGCTCTCCCTCGTGCACGGCGGTAACGCGAGCGTCACTTTCGACGTGAGCGTCACCACCAACCCATTCTGCTCGGCAGCGTGCAGCTCGGTGTTCGAGGACCTGAGCAGCGGGAGCATCGTCGAGGAAGCGTCGTTCTCCCTGCGCCCGGCGATCCCTGAGCGGAAGATGTACACGATCCACGCTGCGCGCGCGGGGACGGGGCTCGACCTGTATCGTTTCCGGGTGACGTGCAAAAGCGTCAAGACGCTGCTCTGCCATACCGACGAGGAGCCGACGACGCGGAGCATCCTGCTGACGGCCGCGAGAAACCTGACGGCGGAAGAGAAGGAAGCGCAGGAACGCTCACGGCAGGCCATTGCCGCGCTGCTCGGACAGGGAGCTGAACTGCAGGGGCGGCAGGCGGCGCTGCATGATGCGGTTGCTGCGCTGAACGAAACGCTTGCGGCTGAGGAGCTGCTGCAGGAAGCGGCGCTGATCGATGGGCAGCTTGCCGGACACCGCGCAGCGTTCGGGCGGCTGCAGGAAGCATGGAGCGCACAGGATCCGGAAGCGGTGGTGCAGCAGCTTGGCGCGTTGCAGGCGCGCATCGCTGAGACGGAAACGGCGCTCGGTGCGCTTACTGAAAGCGTTGAGGGGAACATTTCGCGGCTTGACGCGCTAGGTGAGGAGCTGCAGGCGGCCTGGCAGGCAATCGCAGAACTGCGCGCGCAGGCCTTCACGAACGCCTCGCGTGCCGCAGCAGTGAACGAAAGCAGCAGTGCGCTCGGTGCGCTCGCTGAGGCGTTCGGGCAGCGCATAGCGCTTGAAGAGAAAGAAGCAATCGTCGCGCCGCCGGCGCGTGAGCTGCTTGCAGATGCTCTGCGGCTCCGGCGTGAGCAGGAGGAGGAAGCGCTTGTGCGTGCGGTTGAAGCGGACATCTCCGCAGACGCGCTGTGCATCGTCTCAGGCATCTGCGCCGTGCATCCTTCCATCGCGGAGCGTGCGGTCCAGCGGGCGGATCTGGCAGATGCGTGTACACTCACCGGTGCTGTGCGTGCAGCGGCGCTCGCCCTTCCGCCGATAAACGGAAGCGCCGACGAAAGCTACCCCAATACGACGGAATTCCGGCAGAACATCACCGCAAAGCTGCGGAACCTGAAGAGCAACATCACCGCGCAGTACCGCGCGCAGCTGCCGCCGAACGCGACGAACACGCTGCTGCTAGAAGAGCTGCTGGTTGCTGCGCCGCCACTTGAAACGGCTGCGTACGAGGGGCTGAACCTTACGGCAGCGCTCCACGCGGAGCTGGCGCGGCAGCTTCCGGAAGCGTGCGCATTCGTGAATGTGAGCCTTGAAGTGCTGCAGCCCATTACGGTGCTCAACCTATCCCTCGCAGCAGGCGTCCCGGTCCCCATGGGAATCTCCTTTGCTGATCCTCTGCCGCAGTGCTGCCTCAAAGGGCAGTGCCAGGCGTGCTGCGTCGACGCGTCCTGCAGGGAGAATTCTGCGCTCTTCCCGGTGGTTTTCCTGCATGGCCATGCGTTCAACAAGGACACCTCTGCAGAGTACAGCCTCGATGCATTCAACAAGATCCAGCAGCGGCTCGAGGAGGACGGCTACCTCAGCGCAGGCGCGGTCTCGCTCTACACTCCGGGTGATGAAGCGCGGGGGGCGTGGAGCATGCTGCGCGTGCCGCTCACGCTGAAGGCGAGCTACTATCTCGACCTCTTCCGCGAGCCGGAGAACTATGTGGTGGTGCAGGCGAAGAGCGAGAGCATCGACACCTACGCGATCCGCCTGAAGGAGCTGCTGGACACCGTCGCCGCACGGACCGGAAGGCCGAAGGCGGTGATTGTCGCGCACAGCATGGGCGGCCTCGTCGCGCGGCGCTACCTGCAGGTCTTCGGCAGCGAGCGCGTCGCGAAGCTGATCATGATCGGCACGCCGAACAGCGGCATCGCCGGAAACATCGCGGACTACTGCCCGCTGGTGGGGGAGAAGCTCGAGTGCAGGGACATGCACGCGGACAGCCTCTTCATGAACAAGCTCAGCCGCGGCCCGGCAGCAGCCATCCCCGTCACGAACATCGTCGGCACCGGCTGCGCCATGGACGGGAATGAGGGCGACGGCGTCGTGCTTGCGGAGCGGGCGTGGCTCGACAGCGCGCGCAACGTGCTGGTCAAAGGGAGCTGCAGCAGGTTCGAGACGCTGCACACGGAGCTGCTGGACACCGATGAGTATCCTGAGGTGTATGCTATCATTCGCGAAGCGGTGCGGGGGGGCTGATGTCCGGTTTCAACGCCAGGGAACTGCACCTACTGAAAAAGCTCAACACGCCCCGCAAAATCCAGGACTTCCTGAACACGCTGCAGATCAACTTCGAGGAAAAAGGGGAAACGTGCATGTCGCCGCGGCGCGTGCTGCGGGAGCGGAAGGCGCACTGCATGGAAGGGGCGATGCTTGCGGCTGCTGCTTTGCGGCTTCACGGGCACGCGCCGCTGGTGGTTGACCTTACTGCAGTGAAGCGGGACGACGACCATGTGCTTGCGGTCTTCCGGCAGCACGGCTGCTGGGGGGCCATCACCAAGACGAACCATGCGGTCCTGCGCTACCGCGAGCCGGTCTACCGCAGCATCCGGGAGCTGGTGCTGTCCTTCTTCCACGAGTACTTTATGGACGACGGGAGGAAGACGCTGCGCTCGTACTCGCTGCCGGTGGACCTGTCGCGGTTTGACAGGCGCGGCTGGATGACTGCTGAGGAGGATGTGTGGTACATCCCGGACCATCTCGCAGACGTCCGGCACTTCCCACTGCTGACAAGAGCGCAGATCGCGACGCTGAGGCGCGCGGACCCGACCGAAATCAACGCAGGGAAACTGGTGGAGTGGAAGAGGTGATGGGGTCGCCGGTTATGGTTGCAGTCCATTCGTTCGCGCGGCGCTACTCTTCCTTATGGCCAGCTCACGCTGCTATCGTACCATTTCTTAGCGGCGGCGATGAAGATAAACCCATGCAAGCAGGGCAACAAGCAATGCGCTGAGCACCATGATGATGCCCAGGATGCGCCTCTCGGTGAGCGGGTATTGCAGCGCGCGTTCCCGGGGGGATGGCGGCGGGCGCTCGACAAAAAGAAGGATGCGCTCAGTGGTGAGCGGCCTGCTGCAGTCCGCCGGGCAGTTTGCCGTGTTCTCGTACAGGCCGCAGATGCCGTCGCTGTTGCACGCCGCCGGGAGGTCCCTGATGAGCGCGACGAGCGTTTGCGGCGCTGCCTGGGTGCAGTCGGGATCGCGCGAAAGGCAGTCAGGGTCGCAGACAAGGTCTGAGCGGGCGTCGCACCAGCGATCTGCTGAGCCGCTGGGGCAGTCCGCCGGGCAGGTGAGCGTTGACTCATAGCCGCTGCAGCTGCCATCATGATTGCAGAAGAGTCCTGACAGCGAGAAGCTGAAGATGCTGCGGTTGCCATGGAACAGCTCAAGCGACGCCCACACAGGATTGAAGCGGGTGCGCACGGACGCCGGCGCAGCGTCGACTTCCTCGAGCGGATGGAGCACATACAAGGCGACGGGGAGCAGCAGGCGCTCGGTTCTGTTATCATTGTCTGTCAGGAGCAGGGTGTACGCGGAGCCTGGCGGGGCAACCATCTCGGGATTCCCGGGGTAGGAAATGATCTTCACAAGCTCGACGCTGTCGTTCCTTGCGACGGCAAAATCGAACTCAGTCATGAGATCTGCGGATACCGCTGATGCGGTGAGAACAAGTGCCGCTGCCAGGAAGAGCATGTACCGGTTCATCGTATGGCCTCGTAGCCGCCCGTTGCGTCGAAGCCGCACTCATTGGCGAGGCTCCAGCCCATGACGGAATAGGCCGGGAGCGACTGGCAGGCGCCGTCGAGCGGCCTGCCGCGGTAGTCACGGTACGTCGGCGTGCTGCCCTGGCAGTACTGCTCTGCGGGCCCGCAGTTCGCAGGGAAGTCATTCCGGCAGGTGTCACCGCGGAAGAACTGGTCCTGCGTTGCGTATTCAGCGTAGCTGTATTCATCGCAAAGATGATAGGTATGGCCAAGCTCATGGGCGACGAGCCCCGGCCGATCCTGCTGGCCGTAGCCGCGCGAGGCCCAGACGGCCTTGTAGCCAAAGAACGTGCGTCCCGGGCCGTAGCTGTTCGAGAAGCCGATGGCGCGCTCGTAGCCGATGCCAAGGGACTGCGCGTAGCGGTCGGCACAATCCTTGATGCGCTGGTGGCTGCTGCGGTCTTTGAGATTTTCCTTGACGCGGGCGACATCACAGTTGCCTGCAGTGAAGCTGAGGGGCATGAAAAGGAACCCTGTGCTGCGCTCCCTGAACGAGGAGATGTCCTGGAAAAAGGCGGCGCGATTCGCTGCTTCGCGCTCAAAGAGGCGCTGGCTGGGCCAGCTGCCGTCAACGGGGACAATGATGAAATAGGCTTCGCAGGAAAAATCGAGGGCGCAGCCGGATTCTTTCCGCTCGAGCGGGATAATATCAACCGAGCAGGTGCCTTCGCGCACGCGGAAGGAGTGGGTGGAGCCCTTGAGGGTGAACTGGTATTCCCCATTTTCCTTCTGATGCGCCTCAACGAAGGGGCGCGCGCCGAAGACTGCATCCTTTTCACCGTACCAGACAAGGTAGGATCCGGAAGGAAGCCGCTCGACACGAACCTCGCCAAGCCCAGGGAATGTTGTCGCGGCGGCAATGCGCTCGATGCAGGCTGCAGGCTGGCAGCAGGCGAGGGTGTTTGCGGCGCCGAGCGGCTGCGCGCAGCAGGCAGCGCAGTCGATGCCGCCCTGCTTTTGGCAGCTCACCTGAGGCGCAGCTGCCGCCAGAAGGCTGCTGAGCAGCATCATGGTGATGGCGATCAGGAGCGGTCTCATGGCGCTTCAAGCGCGGTCGCGAAATACCAATCGAGCGTGCCGTCGCTCACCCTCCACAGGATGTTGTTCTTATTGGGATAAGGATGGTGCGTAATCTTGATGCCGTTGCGCGTGAAGGTGCGCGGCAGCTGCTCGATGCGCGGCGGACGGTCGTTGCTCGGGTTGTCGTCGCTGCGCGTCGCTGCTGCCGCGTCGAGCTCCTGCTGGAGCATACTGACATCCGCGAGGATGCGCTCAACCGTCGCAAGCAGGCGGGGGAGCGCGATCTGGCGCTGCGCGCGCGCCGGGGCGAGGGTAAATGAATGGTTGCCACGGGTGACGGTTGCGGGAAAGAAGATGTGTGTGATGAGCGTTTCGTTGGTGATGGTCAGGTCTGCCGTGACGCCTGCAAGCTGGGCAACCCAGCCCTGCTCCTCAAAAAGCGCGAGGTCATCAAGGCAGTAGCGGAGGTTCTCCGCGAGGTAGCGTTCGAGGCTTTCCCGGATCAGCTCATGCGTCGGGAGAAGTGCGACGCGCTTTGCGTAGAGGACTGCTATGAAGCGATCCTCAGTGTATTGCAGGGTGAGGTAGGAAGGGCGTGGGAGGTGGCCGCCATTTTCCCCCAATATGCGCAGCGCATCGTCCAGCGTCTGCTCGGCGCAGGATTGGACAAATGACTGGAGCGCGGCCTGCTCCGGCAGCGGGTCTTGGGGTTGTGCGGCATCGAGGGTGGCTTCTTCGCGCTGCAGGATAAGGAACAGGGTGATGCCGACCGCGAGAAGGATGAGCACGCCGAGAAGCATGAACAGCGTCACCTGGCCTCTTTTGTGCATGGCAGTTATGAATGAGGTTAGATATATATGGGTTATGGTCGCCGGTTGTTGAACAGAGCCTGCTCCTGCCAGCAGTGCATCGACAGTTCACAAGCCTCAATCAGAGTTATCACCAACCCAACCATAACTCTTATAAAGCAGGTGCGCTTTTTTGCCGCCATGGCTGCAAGCAAGAGGCTGCACCGCATGTGGCTGCTCCTGAAGATCACCTTCGGCGTCCTGCCGATTGTCGCTGGACTGGACAAGTTCTTCAACATCCTTGCACAGTGGGATGCGTACCTGAGCCCGCTGGTTGCGGAGCTGCTGCCGTTCAGCGCGGCGGCGTTCCTTGCGGTTGCCGGTGTCGCTGAAATCATCGCAGGCGTCATTGTCCTGAGCAAGTTCACCAAGATCGGGGCATACATTGTCGCTGCGTGGCTTGCGCTGATCTCGCTCAATCTCGTGCTGCTCGGGGCGTATGATATCGCGGTGCGCGACCTGGTGCTTGCGGTCGGCGCGTTCAGCCTCGGGCAGCTGACTGATGAGGCGAAAGCGTAGCATGGTGAAGCGGCGATGATCCCGGTAAAGCTGTTCCTGACGAAAGGCGTCGGCCGGCACAAGGAGCGGCTTGCGAGCTTCGAGCTGGCGCTGCGCGATGCGGGGATCGAGAAGTTCAACCTCGTCTCTGTGTCGAGCATCCTGCCGCCGAACTGCAAAATCATCCCGAAGGAGAAAGGCGTCACAGAGCTGAAACCGGGGCAGATCGTGCACTTTGTCATCGCACGCCAGGAAACCGATGAGAACAACCGGCTCGTCGCGGCTTCCATCGGCATCGCGGTCCCTGCTGACCCGAATGACTACGGATATCTCAGCGAGCACCACAGCACGGGGCAGACGGACGAGCAGGCAGGCGAGTACGCGGAAGACCTTGCGGCAAGCATGCTTGCGACGACGCTGGGCATCTCGTACGACGAAAACCTGAGCTGGGACGAGCGGGAGCAGATCTACAAGCTGTCGGGCAAGATCGTCCGGACACGGAACATAACGCAGTCGGCGCAGGGCAAGGGCGGGATCTGGACGACAGTCATCGCTTCCGCAGTGCTGATCATGGATGAGAACAACGAGAAGAACGCCGCCCCTGCGAAAGAGGGCAATGGGGGGAATGCTGCCGCATCAAAGGAGAGCAAGGAAGCGGATGCCGCACGCCAGCCTGCGCAGCGGCCTTAGCAGTCCCTGAACTCATCCTTGCAGTCGTAGAAGAGCTGGATGAACTTCTTTGTCGCGAGCCTCACTTCACGCCTGCCTTCGGGGGTGAGACGGTAGCGCTTGACCTTATGGCCCTGCGACGTCTCCTCGATGAATCCGCTTTCCCTGAGCCCCTTGAGCACCGGGTACACCGTGCCTGCGCTCGGCCTGCAGCCTTTCCGCTGGGCAAGCTCCTGCCGGATCTCCTCACCGGACATCTCCTTCCCGCTGAGCAGCCGCAGCACCAGGAACGTCAGGAAGCCGCGCATCTCGCAGTGGCGTGACATGCGCCAAGGGAAGCGGAACTGCTATTTATACGTTCTGCCGCCCGCATCTCTCTATCGGATTACCGACATATTTATATATAAGTATCGGTTATCCGATAAACGCTCGCAGCGACGGGCGGAAGGTGAAACCATGGGAATGTGCGGAAGCGGAGGCTGTTGCGGCCCCCGGAGTTTCCTGACAAACGAGGAGAGGATGGAGATGCTCAAGGAATACCAGGAATCTCTCGAGAAGGAAGCGCAAGGCGTGAAGGAAACGATCGAAAAGCTGAAAAACAAGTGACATTTCCTTTCTTTTCTTTTTATCTCGGGTCACTGGAGTACGGATGATGAACGCGGCACAGCTGAAGAGGTACGGGGGCAGCGATGCGGTTGAGCTCAGCGAGACGGCGCAACCGCTGCTTTCTGCAGGACAGCTTCTCGTCAAGGTACACGCAGCAGGAGTCAATCCGATTGACTGGAAAATCCGCGAAGGCTACCTGCAGCAGATGATGCCCCTGCACCTGCCCGCAACGTTGGGGGGAGACTTCTCGGGTGTTGTGGTAGAGGCCGGGAAGGACGCCGCCGGCTTCAGAAAGGGTGATGAGGTGTATGGGCAGGCGAGCGTGCTCGGCGGCGGCTCGGGATCGTTCGCCGAGTTTGCTTCAGCCGCCGCAACAACGGTTGCGCAGAAACCGAAGAGGCTCAGCCATATCGAGGCAGCAGCATTGCCGCTCGCGGGAGTGAGTGCCTGGCAGGCCATCACCGACCATCTGCAGCTTGCCAAGGGGCAGAGGATCCTCATCCATGGCGGTGCGGGGGGCATCGGGACATTTGCAGTCCAGATCGCGAAGTGGAGAGGAGCATACGTCGCAGCGACCGTGGACGCACGCGATGCGCAGTATGTCCAAGGGCTTGGGGCGGATGAGGTCATCGATTACCGCCTGCAGCAATTCGACGAAATCCTCCATGGCTACGATGCAGTCCTCGACCTGGTCGGCGGTGAAACCTATGCCAGGTCTTTCAGCGTCCTGAAGAAGGGCGGCACGATCGTTTCTCTGCTGGAGCAGCCGAACGCAGAGCTGATGAAACGTTCGGGGGTGAATGCTATCGGGCAGTTCACCCAGGTGAGCACTGAACGCCTTGTACGATTGGCCGATCTTGCAGACAGGCAGGCGATCAACGTGCATGTCGATAAGGTGTTTTCCCTCTCTCAGGCAGGGGAGGCGCTCGCATACCTGCAGGCAGGGCACTCACGGGGCAAGGTTGTCCTGCGTGTGAGCGGGGAGTGAACGATGGACCTCCCATGGGGTGATAAGCGGAGCAGGCAGTTTGTTACCGGCATCGGCCTGATTACAAGCGACGGGCCGTATGGGCCGAACATCATGGCAGCGGAGTGGACGCATCATATCTCCTATAGCCCCGGCTTGATTGTGATTTCTATCCACGCAGGTGATGCGACAGCGATGAATATCAGGAAGACGAAAGTATTCGGGGTGAACCTGTGCGCCACAGATCAGAATGTGCTCTCCAGCGTTGCCGGCGGAAGCACAGGGAAAGACGTGAACAAAATCAGTGCGCTGCGCGAGCTCGGCTTCCGTTTCTCTAAGGCAAAAAGGATTAATGTGCTGATGGTTGATGGTGCAGCGCTGAACATTGAGTGCAGGCTTGTCAAGAGGATACGGCTCGGCGACCATGTGATGCTGGCCGGCGAGGTGCTTGAGGCGACTATGGGGAGCGGAAAGGAGCCGCTCGCCTACCACGGCGGCAAATACTGGAGGCTTGGTGAGCAGATCATGAAACCGCCAGCAGAGGAGATTGAGCGGATCCGTACGATTGTCGGAAAGCACCGCAGGAAGGGGAACGTGGCAAGAAAAAAATAAAAAAAATGAAAGGGGTTATTTCTTCCGGCCTTCGATGATGGCGCAGCAGTCCTTGCAGCTTACCTGCCCGAGAGCGCCAATGCCCCAGACGATGAAGAGTGCGGTCCACCATTGGACGTTCCAGAAGTCCCAAAAACCAAAATCAACCAACAAGAACAGCGCACCCAACGCCAACAAGACAAGACCGCCGATCGTCCGGCATTTCTTACAGCCGAGTATCATTGCAATCACCTCTTAGGGCGGGAAAAGGCAGTTGTGTATTTAAGGTTTTTGGAATCTAGGGTTGAGGTGGAAAACCTCCAGAAAAGCGCGGGCGAAGGGGCGCCGAACTTTTTCACCGGAGCCGGGATGCAGCCCGTGCCGTCAGAGTTGGTGCGTAATGTGCACTGCCCTTCCTTTGCGAGCGACACTGTCTGCTGCTTGCAGGGCTCGCGGGACTGATTTCCTTCAATGCGAACTGCGAGGCAGCTGCGAAAAAGGCTTCGGGAAATCAGCGGAGCGAGCTGGCAGTGCCGCGAGAGCGAATGACGCACCAACCCCTGTGCCGTCGGCAGGTTTTTAAACAAAAAGCTCATTTACAGGGGCATGAGATTTGCACCGGTGGTTCTTGCTTTCCTGGTCTTGATCACTGCATGCGCGCCGCGGCAGCCGGACGAGCGGGCTCCGACCCAAGCACCGATACAAGCACCGATCGAAGCGCCGACACAGGCTCCTCCTGAAGAAGCACAGGCAGGCGTGCAACAACAGCAAAGATTGACGACAACAATCTCGCCCGCGGCTGATGTGACGGGCAACTGGGCCGGATCGCTGCTCTTTACAAACAACTGCCCAAATCCGGCGTGCAGGTACATCGGCAGGTTAGCGCCGCCGTCGATTACGATGAATCTCGCGCAGAACGGGAACAATGTGAATGGAGCTGTCACCGTCCATTTTGCGAACTTTGAGATTGAGGAGCTTGTCGAGGGATTGGAATGCGGGACGTTCCAGCAGCTTGTTCAGCAGCAAGCGGTCTCGCAAAGCCCCATTCAAGGCACGATCTCTTCATCCCGCCTGACATTTGCTGATGCTGGCGGCAATGTGTGGGAGCTCATGGTGAGCAGCGACCTTATGCAGGGGACAATTTCAAACACCGAGCCGGGATGCCTGGGGATCCAGTCAAATGATGTGAAGCTGAGCAGGCAATGACCCCGGTGAATAAAAGCGAAAAGGAATGGAAGACGCGCCTGACGCCGGAGCAGTATCATGTGCTGCGGGAGAAAGGCACGGAAGCGGCGTTTACCGGTGAACTGCTGGAAGAGAAGCGAAAAGGGATGTTTGTGTGCGCCGGGTGCGGGGCTGAACTGTTTCCTTCTGATAAAAAGTTTGAATCAGGCACGGGGTGGCCGAGCTTTTACGATGTTGCGAAGAGCGATGCGGTGGAATTGCGTGAGGATAGGAGCCACGGGATGAAGCGCGCTGAGGTGGTGTGCAAGCGGTGCGGCGGGCACCTTGGCCACGTGTTCGATGACGGACCCATGCCAACCAAGAAGCGCTACTGCATCAATTCCTGCGCCCTGGAGTTCGAGGGGAAAAATGAAGGCTGAGAAGGCGACGTTCGCCGCAGGGTGCTTCTGGCACGTCGAGCTGGCGTTTTCTGAGGTGAAAGGTGTCGTGTCAACCCGGGTCGGGTATACCGGCGGAGCTATGGCAAAACCAAGCTATCAGCAGGTATGTTCGGATGAGACGGGGCATGCGGAAGCGGTCGAGGTGACATTTGATCCTGATAAGGTGAGCTATGGGAAGCTGGTGGAGGTGTTCTTTTCTCTCCACGATCCGACGCAGCTCAACAGGCAGGGGCCGGATGTCGGGACGCAGTACCGGTCGGCGGTTTTTTATCACACGGAGGGACAGAAGGAGACGGCATCAAAAGCAAAGGCGGCGTGGGAGAAGAAAACGGGGGAGAAGGCGGTGACGGAAATCGTGAAGGCGGGCGCGTTCTATCCCGCGGAAGAGCATCATCAGCAGTATTTAATGAAACGCGGGAAGAAGACGTGCTGAGGGCACTGCGGGTTCCTTGTGGGTGGAGCACCGCCCCGTGGACTTCCCTTTGAATCCAGAAACGCCCAACACGGGGGGGGCCATCCTTTTACGGGAGCGCCTCCGCGATTCGGAAGACAGCTGCCTCGCAATCGTTCGAGCAGAGGGTGAAGCCGGCACCCGCAGTGTCCAGTTTGAGGTGCCAATTCCCGAGCAAATCGCCGCGGCATGCGCCACAATGTCCGCCACTGCTGCCTTCGACCACTGAAACCCTGATTTTTCGTTTCATTGCCCATCACCTCGCCGGGGAGAAAATGGGGGAAGGTGTTTAATTGTTTTGGGGTTGGGTGCGGTTCATGCTGAGCTAAACGAACTTCCGCTTCAATCTCAACCAGCCGCGGTTTTAGCGTGGAAGTCGGGCTGGAGCGGGCCGCAGGCGAGCAGAACCGTTAAGCCCGAAGACTTCGAAAACATGCAACGTTTGGCTGGTGCCGTGATTTTCCATCTGATGGTAGAATAACCCGGAGTTAAAAAATTCGTTTTAACTAAAAACAACCCATTAAACGCAATGAAAACAGCGGCTAATAGGTGTTTCTCAAAATTTTCTTACTTCCAAGTAGGTTCGCTTCGTTCCCGAAAATCATTTTTGATAGGTGCCTTCGTTTAGCAGTCCAACGAAAACGAGAATAATGAAATTGTAAACTTCATCTAACATATTGCTAAACGGTTACGCTTGGCTTCACCCAAATTTTTACTTACTTTAAAACGGACGAGAGGGGGGGGGGCTGGTGCTACGCACATATTGCCTTTTACTTCGTAAAAGAAATTTATTAAGTATCAATTTTATCTTTTTTTGGATTTTTCCCTATGGTCATCTCTACATAACATTTGACAATTTTCATCTATTGTTTTTCCGCCTTCGCTCCAAAGTTTGATATGGTCTGCTTCCATTTCCTCTATTTTGAAATGTTTTTTACATTTGGGGCAAATACCTTTTTGTCTTTCATACGCCTTTCTTTTTTGCTTATCTGTAAATGCTCGAATATTTAGATATCTTTCGTCCCTAGTTAAAACATAAAGATATATCCCTTTATGGTTTGTAACATCTTCATCTTGCATTAATTCGGATATTTCTGTTTCTAGTTTTTCTGGATCTAATTTTTTATTCTTGAACTTATTATATAACTCTCCCCACTCGATCCCTTTCATTTCTGTTCTATAGTTGGGGAAAGTCTTTCTTACCCATTCAATTACTTTTTGGAAATATTTCCATAATTCATCTGCATTTTTGTCGTGTTGATGTTTAGACATATATTCTTCAATTTTTCCATGATTAATCCAGGATAATATAGTTTCCAAAAGCTCTTGTCTGATTGGTGAACTTTTCATCAATTGCCCTTTATCACCGGCTAAAGAATGTGCAGCGCAATTTGTTTTGCTAAAATGCAACTTAGCGTCTGAAAGCCAAGGTCCTGTGTATACAGCATTACGAAGTTCTTGATCAGTTAATTTTTCTCCAGCGATATTCACAATTCTAAACCAATCCAATTTTTCTCTTTCTTTACCTTCACAAAAGTAAATCATTAATTCATAATTTAAAATTTGATTTTGTTCATCTTTTGTTAAACTATGAAAATATTTTTCGTTTATTGAAAAATCCCCTGCAACGTATTGAGCAATACTTATTGTTCTCTGCTGCCCATCTAAAACCTCAAAATTCCCATCTGCTTTTTTTACCCAATACATTATGTTAAGCGGAAATTTCTTCCTTACGGTCTCAACTACTTCGTCTCGTTGCTTACCAGTATATACAAATTCCCTTTGGTATTTTGGACGGATATCTAATTTTCCGCCATAGGCAGTTACACCCTCTTCCGCATCATCTTTATAGTCTTTTAATACTTCTTTGATTGGTATTTTATGTAACTCTATTTTCATTTTATTTCTCCCGGTTTTTACCTTTCATTTTTTGTGTTTGATTAAAATACGGGCGTATTGTTTTTTCCTTTTCACATATAACGCACCACTGCCATGATTATTTTTATCCGAATAAGCAGAACATTGTAATATTTCAAACTGTTCTGGATTATATTTATTCATAAAAGTAATAGGAACACCCATTAAACCTTTATAATCAATCGGAATATTATTGGTTTTTGAAACTTCAATTGCGTCAAAATTGTCGTAAGTGTGGTATTCTTTGGAATCATATTTTTTGTATAAAATGAGTTTTTCATGGCGGCTTGTATTATCAAGATTTGTAAACCAACAAGTATTATTAGAGGAAACTATTCTGTTTCCATTTTCATCTATGCGAGCTTCTGTTCCACTTAATGGATAATGCTTTGGCACGATAAAACCTGAAAAATTACGATTACTATTTATGCCAATCCATATTTTATTATCCTTTATTAGAGGAAAAATTTCTTTGTAAGTAATCGCATTCCAAGTTCCGATAATCAAAAACTTTTTTTTGTATTTCATAAGTTGTCCAACGTACTCTCTGAACAATGAAAAAGGCGGGTTGGTAACAACAATGTCGGCCTGTTTTAGCAATTCAATACATTCATTACTACGAAAATCTCCTCCTTGTTTAAGAGGTGCTGATGTATTCGCATCACGTTCTAATAATAATTGAACATCAGATAAATCAATAGAACCATCTTTATTATAATCATCTACTTTATTTATTTCGATTTTAATGGGCTCTTTACCATTTATTCCCTTGATATCTAACAAAGGTAATTGACTACCAATGATGGGCGATCCACCATAAGAAGTCACAATAAGTTTTTTTAATCCAAAATTAATAAAATTAGCAGCAAAAAACTTAAAGAAATTACTTTCAAAAGGATCATCACAATTACAATAAACTACTTTATTTTTGAAGTGATTTTTGTAGTGCTTCAGTTCTTTTTCTATATCAGAAAGAACAGTGTAGAATTCATCATTCTTATTGCTCTTTGCATTGTGTATGTATTTGACTGAACCCTCTCTTGCCATATTTAAAACTTCCCTTTCTCTTTTTTTAATTGTTCTTCTGCAAAGATTTCAAATTGCCGAGATATTACTAAACCCTTCTTTTTGCAGGATTCTTTATAGGCATTATACAAATCTTCATCAACTTTCAAAGTGATATTTTTACTACCCATAATACAATAAATGTTTGCACAGCTTTATAAATATTTCTAATCAGGCACCCAAAAATGTTCTTTTTCAAAAAAATAACCAAAAACAGCCCCCCCTCTTGTCCTAACGGACATATAGTCTGCTTCGCAGTTATTGATGTTAAAGTAAGTAAAAACTACGGCACCTATCTGA
>CAYYLB010000015.1:0-19981 GCA_964472345.1 uncultured Methanosarcinales archaeon | reverse complement strand
CCCGCCGAGGGCGACGTTCTTCTCCTAGAAGCAGATCGGATTGCGCCAGTCGGCGTTGCGCATGACCGTGCGGACGAGGCTGGCGGCCAAAACGACCGACACGCCGACCAACGCCACGGCGCGCGTCCATTGCGGGCCACGCTCGGCGAAGACCGCCCCGGCGGCGTGCCAGCCGGCGACCATGGCCAGGCCCAGCATCGGCAGGTAGAGCCAGTGCTCGTAGAGCAGCCCCTGGATCGGCAGGATGTGGATCGACGGCGCCAGCACGACGAAGAACCAGGCCGCGCCGAAGGCCAGCGCCAGGTTGCGCCGCACGGTGCGGAAGGCATACGCCGCCCAGGCCGCGAGCAGCCCGATGCCCATGATGACGTAGGGGCTGTCCCACGAGGTCGGCGCGACGATGAAGCGCTCCATGTGCAGGCCGCTCGGCCACAGCAGCAGACGGTGGTACTGCACCAGCGCCTTGAGCAGCACGAACGCCCGCAGCGGCGCGGTCGGCGCGGCCCGCTTCGAGCTGCTTCGTGATCTCGGCGAGGCGCGCGCGCCCCTCCCCTGCAGTAATTGGGCTGTCCGCGGCAATGTCAAACTTTGTTGTGAAATCGTAAATGATTTTTGGAAGGTGTGCACCGGGTCCGGGAATTGTGCTGAATCCAATGAGTTGAAGGTATTCTGCAAGTTCTTGGCTGGTGCACTTCCCATCCTGAAAAACGGACGCACGCAGTGAAGCAAGCGCCTTTTCGGTTTCCACAAGGGTTGCGAGGTGTGCGTAGTCGCCTGCCTTGCCGGCAAGCTCGAACATCTTTTTGAATGAGGATGAGCCGAGCGGAAGCCCAGCACGGAAAATGCATTCGACGTCAGCCACGTGTACCGGAAGGCCCCCTGATTTTATTGATTGGTGGTATGCTGCAATACCTTCCGGAGTGTGCTCGCGGGGCGTATTCGCGATCTGCATCACCACCAAGTCGCTCAGCTCCCCGCGCTGAATCAATTTCGCCACATCGGCCTCTTTACCTTCTGCATCGAGCATTCCAGTGTAGCATGAGGTGATTCCTGTGCTTGCAGCTGCCTCCAAGTATGCTGCTGCTGTCATCGCCAGCACGTACTCTTTGTTCGGGACCACCGCGTCTTGGGGGATACTATCCTTCAGGTCCCCGACCGAGAATCTCCCGCTCACCTTCCAGGCGCCACGACCGAGTGCATCGGGGCGCGGCTTCTGATACAGCCCTGCCGCTGCTCTCAACGCGCGCTCTTTCTCGGGCTCCGCCTTGATGAAACGCCCGACATTTTCCAGCGTTATCAGGTCTTTGACACTACCCACCGCGCTCACCCCGCGTAAAAACAAGCTGAGGCTGCTCGTAGCTTTTTGCTTTTTCCGCTGCCGCTTTTTTGAGGGCGTTGGCGATGTGCGCGCGGTCATGCTCCGGTATCCTAATCACAGGTTGAATTTTCTTGTCAAAGATACCTCCCGGATGTCCTGCCGCGAGAACCTTGGCAGCGAAGATCGCGGCGTTGGCGTCACTATACACATAGACGCTGTGCCACTCTTCTCCCGGCGCTTCTTTCATGCACCGCATCACTTCGAGGGCCTTGTAAGCTTTGTCGGATGGCTCAACCGTGAAGATGCCAAACGCGCCGAGCCTGTCAAAATTCCCGAAAATGTCCTTGGTAAAGCCTTTAGCGCCTGGTGAAAGATGCCCGACAACGAGCCTGCCGAAAAGGTCGTCTCCGGCCTTCGCCTTTCCGAGAATGGGGACGCTCAGTCCTTCAAGTTTCTCACATAACGTCTCGGTGGCGCCATAGGTATAAACCCCAATGTGGCCGGCCCCGTTTTGAGCATTTTGAATGCCGGCGTGGTACTTTTCCATTGCTGCAAGGAAGCGTGCGGCCGTCCCGTACTGATTAACGCCCACGGTGCCGACCGCGCCAGTTCCCTGCGGGACGTCGGCGGCAAGAAACGCGGGAAGCCCCCCATAGCCACCGCCAAGCGGAACGCTGATGACCGGGATAGTATGTGCGTTTGCTGCAATGATACCCGGCAGCCCAAAGCCCAATCCGCCCGCGGCAACACACGCGAGGGGGTTATTCGTTGCCGCAGACTCTTGAAGCCGCCGTGCGAATTCTAAAACAAGACTGGTGTTCCCATGAATTGAGCAGACACCGTCATGTACCAGTGTACTGATGCCCTGACGCTGCAGATAGCTGATGAATTGTTCTTCCCGCCTGCCATCTTTTATTATGAGCTTGGCGTATGCAGTATCATTTACCGACCCGCGCACCTGCGCCACGAGCAAGCTCATCCCGCCACCCCCGCGAGCCGCATCGGCGTTTCCTTCGGCTGGTAGAAGGGTGTCAGGTTCATGCTCTTTGTGTGATCTTCCCGATGAGAGGCATCATAGTTTTTCCCATTTTTCGCTCTTTAGTCCTTGCCGGAAAAATGGATGACACGTTTCCCGACGAGGAGATAGACGCCGGCCATTCTTTTGTCCACTTGTTCCAGTTGCCCGATGCGCTTTGCGCGGAAACCTTGCTTGAACGCTTCCCCGATGACGCGATCGGGATCTCTCGTCGCTACGAAAGCATCGCTTCCTAACGGGAGCTTGCGATAAACATCCGCGACATCATCATGCTGGCCAACAAAAAAATATTCAAGGGGGTGAGGCTCGAGAAGATCCCCTTTTCTCATCCGTACCGAGAGCCCTTCCTTCGCGAGCGGCCGCGCGAGCTTTCCCTCAAGGGCACCGCCGCTCATATGGTAAAATGCGGTGATTAGTCCTCCTTGCCACAGCCCGTGCACGAGCGGGTAGAAGACGGTTGAAGGTCGTGCGAGATACTCCAGCATCACGCGCCCGAATGGCGTGGTGTGCCACTCCTTCCCATAAAGCCTTTCCATCCGCTCCCGCCGGTCCCTGAACCCATTCGAACGTGGATTGGCATATTCTCCAGTTAGAGAGCGAGTCTTCCCTGGTTTTTCCACATTACCGCCAATGACGACGAGGCAATCGCCTGCGCGCGGCCGCGGCGGGTTCCGAAGCAGCTGCTCATCGGCGGCGCTGATGGCGGTTGCGTTGATGTTGTAGGCGTCA
The DNA here is from genome assembly GCA_964472345.1 of uncultured Methanosarcinales archaeon. Taxonomy (GTDB): domain Archaea; phylum Nanobdellota; class Nanobdellia; order Woesearchaeales; family JAGLXL01; genus CAYYLB01. Next base: position 16,898 of record CAYYLB010000015.1, on the reverse strand, counting down.
GCGCCTTCTGGGCCGCGCAGCCGCTTAATTCTGTATCCTGCCTCTACTTCCTCCTCTTGTCCATCTTTATTTTTTCTTACCTCTTTCTTTGGAACAGCCACGCGTTCCTGCTGGAATACTGCGGGAACGCCCAGCAGCACAGAGAGGTAGTTCGCAGCGTCTCGAATGCCGCCAACAGGGTGGTTATCAGTTCTTTCGACAACCCCTGAGATTCCCAGCAACGCTGCATCCATCCGTGCGGCATCGTCTGCGACCATCGCAACCGCGTCCTGAACTCCAAGCCACCGCCTTCCATCTTGTTCATAGACCTCAAGTTTTGTCCCTACACCGTCAGAGCCACCCACCACAAGCCTCCCCTTGGGATCAAAGACGAGGCAGAGAAGCTCCTTGCCGTCAGAAGCGACTCGATGCACTTCCACTCCATTTGCGTACCTAGCGATTTGTGTACCTCCACGGAAGACTTCCACCCCATCAGCGTCGTTTTCGATTTTCATCCCTTTCGTGAAAATATCGCCCTTTTTCCCCATTTCAACCATCGCAATCATCGTCCCTGAAACATTCGCCGAAGGCCTGACTAATCCCCCCGCCGTTAGCATAACGCGATCGCCGAGGATGGCGTTCTCCCCGCCGAGGATGGCAAAGTTGTTTGCATGGGCGACTCCGTGGAGGCCACGAACTACTTTCTCGAGGAGCGATTCATCACCTCTTGTTGAGTCGATGACATCCCAGAGTCCGAGAGGAGTCATCCCTTTTTCCCGTGCATGCCGAAACAGCTGCGCAGCAAGCGACGCCGTATGGGTATAAGGGTCTACTTTTGCTGGATCTCCACTAGTCGAGTAAACGACCGCAATGTGGGTCTCAGGAATTTGAACTGCAGCAATACCCCCCATACCGCTGGAAATCGGCACAACATGTTCATTAAATCCCCATGTTTCCTGCGTCAACCGCGCAAGGAGTCCCGAGCCTTCGTCACCTTTTTGGATAGTCCCGCGCACATAAGAATCGCCCGAATCGCTCCCCGGCGTTTCCACAGTGGCCACTTTCCTGTCATCCCTCTTTTGCGTGCCCATTAGCTAGACTACTTCACCTCATTCCTGAACAGCCCCAACCATTGCCATTCTTGCGGCGGCTCTTTCCCTGCGCGCCGGAGGCGCTCGTGCAGCACTTTTGCCCGCGTATCCGTGATTGTGGATACAAACCCTATGCGGACGGCCATAAGACCACCCCGCCCGAAGAATGAAACCTGCCAACGCGTCGTGTCTGCTGAATCATACACACCCCCGTTTGCCGCGGAATTGCGCAATGGTTTTTATATGTTTCTATCGGAAAGTGATTACTTAGTTGTGATGAACGCGTTGCTGGCCACTGCATGTGCACGCGCGCTGTGGTCAACGACCATAACAGTGAGCTCTTCTCTTGGCATGGTTCCACCTCAGGCAAAATGCCGTACAATATTCCTAAAAATCTCCAGAGCGATTCCTTCAAGCATCCGATCGCTGATATCACCCGCTTTTATTCCCCGCCTCCGCCATGCGTCTTTGAGCGCAAAAAATCGTGGGTCGCGGGAGTCATAAACACCAACCTCAGGATGGGCCATGTGGCCGAAGATGTTCCCGTTGCTGTTGACCAGTCCGGCGATGCCATCGGCCGAGCCATTGGGATTGTGGGGGAATTCTTCTGTAGGCTGGTGCGTTGCCGGGTGCGCATAGCGGAGCAGCACGTGGCGTTGGTTTGTTATTTCCCGGTTGCGCTCGCCTTCCTCAGGTGTCACCAGCCCATGCCCTGAATGGAACTGGAGCTTGCCCTCTCCGTGCCTGCACCAGAGCCACGCTTCATTGATACCCTCAAAAGCGAAATGGGGCTTATCAACGGCATGCAGCACCGGAGCGACCCGGTAGCTTCCGCAATCGTTATAGGTCAGGGTGGCCGTCTGGCGCGAGCAGTCGCCGCCTATGCCGGGGAGCAGCCCAAGCTTGACCAGCAACTGGAAGCCATTGCACTGGCCATAGACAACATTTCCATTTTCCGCGAATGCGATAAGCGAATCCTTCAGGCGCTGCCTGCCGTCGGCCGCATGGGCGAACTCATTTGCTGCGCACATGCCCGCACCGAGAATATCGCCGTGCAGGAGACCGCCTGGGAAATTGAGGATCTGGGCTCCCGAGAGCCCTCGCTCCCCGGAGAGAAGCTGCCGCGCGTGGACAAATTCGGTTTCCGCTCCCGCTTTGCGGTAGGCATGAGCGGCTTCTTCGTGGCAGCCGATGCCGAGTCCCGTTATGATATATGCTTTAACCATGTGAGAGAGCGGGCTGTAGCCCGAAGCGCAGCGTCCCTTGGTAATGCCGCTTTACCTTTTCCAGCGAGACGGTTTCCTGCGTCCCATCGGGCTTTGATACGTCAAGGCTGCGTGCATTGATAACACGGCCAAAACGTGCGTAGGGGACAGTGCCAAGCGCCTGCTCAAAGCGCTGCTCATCTTTTGGATCGACCGTAACAATAAAGCGCCCGGGCGTCTCGCTGTACAGGAACTCTTCGGCTGTTGAACAGCCCTTATGAGGGATAAACCGGATATCAACCGCAGCGCCTCTTTCGCCTGCAAGCGCAGCTTTTGCAAGCGCAGTCGCGAGACCGCCGTTGTGCACGTAGCTGCAGGATGCGACAACCTCCTGGTCAATAGCGCTGTGGATTGCGCGCGCGGCAGCAACAAATTCGTCGAGATTCGCTCGTGGCGCCTCTCCGCCTTTGAGCGGCGCGCCCTGCTCCGCGTAGCCAGCGGCCTGCAGGAGCTGCGAGGCTCCGAGATGGGGTTTGGTTGTGCCTACGACGTAAATCAAGTCGCCATCCTGCTTGAATGAGGGGTCAACGCACTTCCTGTAATCCTCTATCTTTACTGCGCAGGATGCAAGATACGTCGGCGGGTCATGAAGCTCTACCCAGCGCTCGCCGTTCTCTTTTTCCACGAGGATGACCTGTTCGCGAAGATCCTGTGGAACGTCGTCAAGCGTGAAAGAGGGGTCTACCTTGTATTTCGCCGAGCATTTCATGCTGTCTTTGCCCGAAATCACGGGGATGTTCAGCTTTTCAACGGCTTCGCGCACGCCGATTGCCTCACGCACAAGCGCCGCAAGATTCCGGTGGCCGGCATCTCTGCTGAGCGTCGTGGTTGCGTCGGAATTCGGCTGGCAGTAATTCCCACAGACCGCCCAGGCATCCCATCGCGGAGTGCTTAGGTCAGGCAAATCGCCGCCAACGGCAATGATCTTGCCGACCATATCAAGGAAAGAGCGCTGGGCCGCAAGGTAAGGATCGATGTCCGCAAGCTTCGGTGCAATGCCCTGCGCGTACGCAATCGCGCCATGATCGCGCCCTTCGGTATCAAGGGGCTTCTGGATGGTTGCATCTGATTCGACTTCCTGCTGGAGGCCAAGCAGCGGGCTGAGGATGGTTGCGCCCTTGACGGAAGAGTCCTTTTGCCGGAAGAACCATTCACGTGAAGCGATATCAGGCCTTGCCATGACAAGGCAAAGGGAGTCCTCAAGGGAATAATTCTTCGTGCCCGGAGGTTGCTGGGGTGGGGGCGTGCCGGACCATACCGCATGCATGCGCCTGCGCGGCTCCTTGTCGAAGAGCATAGTGATGTTGAAGAGCGCCACGGTTTTTCCTCCGTAGGTTAGATGGATATAGCCGGAATCTGTTAAGTGGCCGAGGCGCGTGACCTGGACATCATGCAATGCTGCCCGCCTCAAAAGCTCAGCTTCATGTTCGGGGGGTGCGACAAGCAGCATGCGGTCCTGCGTTTCGGAGCAGTTGATCTGCCATGGATTTATGCCGCTGTATTTTCTTGGATGCAGCGCCAAATCGAGCTCCAGGCCGCCCGTGGAGCGCGCAGTCTCGTGGGACGCTGAGCCGAGGCCCATCGCACCCATATCCGTGATTGAAGTAAGGAGAAGCGAACGCGCAACGTCAAGGATGTACCCCTTGAGCTTCGCCTGGATAAAAGAGAAGTCTGCCTGCACATGCCCGAGGCTGATATGCGCGCCTGCGCTTAAAGAGCTTTCCGTCGCTCCGTGGACGCCATCAATGCCGACTGCCTGGCCTGCGACAAAGACGAGATCGCTATGCGAAGGATGCTTGCTGGTGTAACTTTTCCCATCCGCTGACGCGACAGGGGACCAGCCGGCGGTGCCGCAGTAGACGAGGCATTTGGCCATATAGCGCAGATCGGTTATAAGGCCGCCGTTGAGCGTAGGAATCTGCATCTCATTGCCGCCCTCGCGCACGCCGCGGGTTATGCCCTTGAGGATGACGTACGGATGCTTCACACCTGCAGGAAGCCAGCCACCATAGTCCGGATCGCCGGTGCAGTAGAAAAAGAAGTTCGCCAGCGCATCGAATGTGCCCAGCATGGTGCCGAATATGTCGCGGTTGACGCCGTCAATGCCTGTCTTTGCGCCTTGGATTGGCTCTATCTGCGATGGTGAGTTATGGGTTTCGAACTTTATGGCAATCATGAAATTGTCATCGTAGCGAACGACGCCGGAGTTATCCTCGAACATGCTCACCATCCAGTTGTTGCCCCGCACCCGGAGCTTTTCAGATATGTTGCGTGCAGGTTCTTCGATGAATCTTTTGAAAACCCCGTCTTCAACGACGTACTGCCCGTTTCCATTGCGTGCCAGCCAGCCTCGCTGCAGCGCGCTCGCGAACACGGGATCCTCTGCCCTATCTTCTAAGGTGATGCGCGCATTGAACTCCTTGTGGAAGCAATGCTCGGAGCGCAGGCCAAACCACGTCTCGAGCTCGACATCGGTCGCTCTTGCCGTTAAGCCTGATTCCCGCCTCTTTGCGATAAACTGCCCATCGCGGTACATCCGCTGGAACGCGAGCAGCTCTTCCAGTGACGCGGCAAGTTTCCGTGTCGTGTTGAGTTCAAGAAGCCCTTCGCCTGACATCTGCGCAACATCAAACTCCTCAACGGTGATGTCAGGCTTGAGCGTGACGATGGGAACATGAATGCGGCTTCCTGCTTCATACTCCGATCTGGAAAGGATGCGTGAGGCAAAAAGCTCGGGGTTGGCGAGAAAATCAGCAATTGCACGCAGCCGCTCAGGCGTCATGTTTTCTGCAGCGAGAAAGTATTGCTGCGCGCGGAATCCGGCATCGCCGCTGTCCGGTTTCATGCCAAGCGCGCGGAACGCCTGCCCAAGCGCAATGGTGCCCTCGGCATCGCTTGTCCCCGGGAGCAGCATGCTTTGCAGAATATAATCAAACGGGATGCCGAGCTGGAGCGCAAGCGGCCCGTTCAGTGCTGCACGATGGGTGATGGGATCGACAAAAGGCGCGCCGCGGAGAAGCCCTTCGAGTCCGGCCAACCCATCCGGGTGGACCAGGATGTAGGCATCTATCCGTGTCAGACCGGCAATCTGCGTCCCGAAAAAACGGTCCAGTTCCTGCGCGAGGTCCGCCTCAGGGAATGGCCCAACTTCAATGGCTGAAACGTGCTTGCCCCGCGCGCCGTCCGGCAGAACGTAAATGAAACCCCTCGAGCTTGCTGCGGTTATAGGATCCACCCCAATGAACTGCTGGAGGGGGAAGCAGCGCCCTTTTATGCATTTCTCTTTTTGAGTGGTGGTGTTCCTGTGGCGATTTGTCGTCGATGGGCATGTGCGGCTTAAGGGGTGGGCAGCCGAAACCTTAATAAGCCGACCGCCAATCGATCAGCCATGCCTCAGCGCATCGCGAAGGACCTGCCGATTGCTGAACTGACCCTGCGCCGGTACGAGAAGCCTGCGGAGCTGCGCGGGCGCGAGCTGGTGCGCAAGCTTTGCCTCAGCGTGGGCCTGCTGCAGCCCGGGGACAGCCGCGACGTGATTGTGGACATTCTTATGGTGCTCCTGCAGGCGCGCGCGCAGAAACAGGAGCTTTCCTCGGACGCCATCCGCACGCAGGTCATCGCGCTGCGCACGCAGCATGCCCTTCCTGCGCTCGGCATCGCGCACAGCAACATCCGGCGGCAGCTGAAGCGGCTGAAGGACCTCATGCTCGTCGATGCCGCGGCGGCAGGCTACCGCATCGCAGAGTTCGCGCCATTGAGCGAGGTCTTCCGCGAAAAGGGAGAAAGCTTCCTGCTCACCTCCATCCTCGGCAGGGTGAAGGAGTACCTGCGCAGGACAGACGAGGCGTTCAGCGGAGCGGAGCCTGCCCATGTGCCTTCGGAAACGCCTGTGCAGAAACCGTAAGCTTTTTACCAGGCGATATCGAGTTGAGTGGGAGCGTCGTCGTCAAGGCCACTGATGGTGAGCGACGCTGTCGACTGCTTGTATCGCTTGTCGGAACCGATTTCCTTCGATGAGGCCAGACAAGTCTCCTGCGAAAACACGTCGGGAAATCGGCGGAGCGAACTGGCCACGACGACGTTCCCACCACCATTATCTTGACATCGTCTTTTTACCATCGTTCTACCTGAAGCTCATTGAATCTCGTGAAGTCCTTGATGTTCCTTGTCACCAATGTGTACCGGTGCGCCTGGACGATGCTTGCGATGAGCAAATCAAACTCCTGGGAGAGCTTCCCCGAATCCTTGAGCGTTTTATACAATCGCCCATACACCTCACAGGCGCCCAGTGTCAGGCCAAGGATATTCACCGATTCGAGAAACCCATTAAGCTGGCTCAGGTGCTCCTCGGCATGGGACGACTGGAACACTCCTTTATAGAGTTCGCAAACCGTCAGGATCGTGATCGCGATGGCAGAGCCGCGCGCAACCGCCATTCGCATCTTTTCAGCGATTTGTTCGTCGCCGCGGAAAAAGTCAACTACGATGTTCGTGTCGAGGCAGTACATCTCAGGGTATCAGAACATCGCGGCTCCGGAACCCCCTCCGCTCCTTTTCAACAGCACGGAATATCGCGGCGAATTCATCGTGGCCTTTCCACATCCCTGCGAATCCCAGCAGCGAGCGCTTGGCTTCGCCCACCACCAGCCGGAGCACCACATCAGAGAATGACTCCTCTCCGCTTTTGATGCCTTTGAGGCTCGTGTACGCGCGGTCCGACAGCGATACGACCTTGACCATACTGCATACGTATATGCATACACCTATATAAATATATCGCAAGCGAGGGAGTCTTTTTGCAGCGGGAACGTGTCGGTCATCCTCACTCGCAAAAGAGCAATGGAACCATTAGGCTGGCAAACGGGCGCCCATTTTCAGGAGGCATGCTCCGCAAACAGACCGGGATTGGGCCTAAGCGAGAGAGGGCCGCATCGTCAGCAATTGCCGGCCATCGAACGAAAGAGGATCCTACTCCTTCTTTCCCACCATCTTCGGCAGCGGCCTGCGCACGGTGATGGGGATCACTCCCGCGTCAAACTCGAGCTTCGCGATCTCAATCGGGCTGTAGCGCATCTGCACAAGCTCCTGCTCGCTCAGCGTCACAAGGAACGGCGCTCCCATCGCGATCTGAAGCGCGCGCGAGCCGATCATGCGCGCCTTCTCATACCGTGAATAGCTCATCTCTTCCGCCATGGTGCTCAGCCTTCCAGCTTCCCGCGCAGAAACGCCGTCTTCTCAAGCGCAAGCCCGGCCATCCGCTCGATGTCTGCGAGCGTCAGGGGAGCATCTCCTCCCTTCTGGAGCGCACTCAGCATCCCTTCCGGCGTGCTTGCCACGGTCAGGCGCGCATCGCACACTTTCTCCTCGTCGCAGTCCGGGTCGACAAGCAGCGCGCTGCCGAGCTTGCTCACGGTCACCGAAACCGGCTCTTTCGTCAGCGGCAGCTTCTTCTTGGTCTTCGCGGCGTAGTCGAGCTTGCCATCCTCGTACGCCGGAAACACCGCGTCGCGCAGCGCAGCAATCGCAGCCAATGCGCAGGCGTCGAACAGGTTGCCTGCGTCGTTGATAGTGACAATGTCAATGTTCACGGTCCATGCCTTCTCGCCCTTCTCGATGCAGAGCTTCTTCAGATCGATGGCCTTTGCCTCGCGGATGCCGCGGTCGACAACGCGCGCAAGCTCCACCGCGTAGATGCCGGGCGGTCCCGGCTCATAGTCGGGGTTCGACAGCGGATACAGCTCGACGTTCACCGTGATGCTGCCCTGCTCCGGCGTGTCGGGATACGGACGCTCGATGCTCAGCTTCACGCCCGCCATCACGATCGTGTCGCCGATCTGCACCTGTGCGCTGCCTTCTGCGGTCTGCGAGATCCCCTGCATCACCGTGATGGGGGTGCGGTACTCGGTCAGGCCGCGGCCGTCGCCCCGCTTGCCGTTCTGGACCAGTTTCAGCATGTGTTCCTTGAGTTGTTCGTCCATGGTCATTCACCTGCCTGCTGGCGCGCATAGCGCTGCTTGAGCGCCGCTATCTGGATCTCTGCAATCTTCGTCGTTGCGTCCCTTGCGAGCTCAAGCGCCTTGTGCAGGTCTTCCTTCGAGATCTCGCCGTCCATCTGGAGCAGCGTGATATCCTTCGTGTTGTAGAGCATCGCGACGGGGATGTCCGTGACCGGGCCTTCTTCATAAGATTCTTCTTCGTACGTGAGGTCGGTGACGATCCGGTCGTCCACCTTGCCGACCGCGACCGCGCTGACCATGTCAGTCATCACCAGCCCGGCGTCCGCCAATGCCATCGCAGCCGCGCAGATTGCCGCACAGCGCGATCCGGCATCCGTCTGCGGCAGCTCGATAAAGACGTCGATCACCGCATTGGGAAAGCCCTTCAGGTCAAGCACCGGCAGCAGCGCTTTTTCCATCACCATGCTGATCTCCTTGCTGCGCCGCGAGCCGCCGGGGCGCACGCGGTCGCCCATGCCGGAAAAGGGCATCATGTTGTAGTAGCAGCGCAGTCTGCCTTTCTTGGGGTCCTGCAGGAACCTCGGATGCAGGTCGCGCGGCCCGTATACCGCAGCGATCGCTGTTGTCCTGCCGATGCGGAACAGCGCGCTTCCGTCCGCGTTCCTGATCACGCCTGCCTTTGCCTCAATCGGGCGCAGCTCATCCCAGCCGCGGCCGTCAAACCTTTGCTTGTATGCCATCATGATCACGTCTCCAAAAACCGGGTGATGCGCTCGGTTAACCCTTCGATGTGCGCTTCCGCCTCGATTTTCCTGATCGCGTTCACCGCGCGCAGCTCATCATCGGGATTTTCTCCTTGGATCCAGACGACGCCATTCTGGCCGACCGCGATTGAGCAGCGGGTCCTCTCCTTGATGAGCATGACCATGCTGCCCTGCTTCCCGATCACGCGCGGAACCTTGCTGGGGCTGACCCTGATGATCCTGCCCCCGTTCAGCTTGTTCAGGCCGGGCTCCTTCAGCGTCACGTCAACGACATACTGCGACGTCACATTGACGATCTTGGCGCGGATGTAATCGCCCACGTCGATATACCGCGTCAGGTCATCTCCTTTGCGGATGAAGCGCGTCGTGTCCTTGATGTTGAGCATCGCGTTGTACGCCGAGTTTGTGTTCAGCAGCCATCCGCTCAGCGTGATGTCGTACACATTGCCGATGATCGTGTCCCCGACCTTCGGCAGGTAGCGTCCGGACAGGGGGATCAGCTTCACCGCCCGCCCGGCAACCTCGACGAGACCGAGCCGCTTGGCGATGATTTTCTCGCCGATCCGGTACGTAAACTCTCCGGGCAGGTAATCCATGCCTTCTGCGATGGCTTCGCCCGGCGCCACCACCGCCTTCTCCTGAACAAGCATTCCCATCATCATCAACTCCTATTTCTCCCGAATGACTTTTGTCTGGACTTCCCCTTTTGTCGCCTTGTTGAGCTTGTCATGAAATTCCTCCTCCAGCCCGCCGGGAATCTCCACCGTCGCTTCCCAGCTCCCGTCATCGCGCCACGATTCCTGCAGGATGGTGCTTATGCTCCTGACGATGCTGTAGGCCTTTGCCGCAAACTGCGCGGGCAGGTGCACCCAGATCTCTTTTTTCGCGAATGTTATCGGCAGCACGAGCTGCAGCGCCGCGACGATCTCCTTGACCTGCTCTTCCGCGCGCCGGTGCTCGTCAATCCGCACCTTTGCCTCTTCGAGCGCAGCCTCGATGCGCACCACGGGATGCGGCAGCTTGCTCCGCGGGTCGATCCCGTTGCGGTGGATGATCTCGATGATGCGCCGCTTCTTCGCCTCGCGCAGGCGCTCCCGGTACTCTGCGGTGAGCTGGATATCGCCCTCTTTGATAATCCTCGCGGCAACCTCAAACGCATCTGCCGTGCCAAAGAGCTCCGTCATAAGCGTTTCGCTTGCGGCGAGCCCCTTTTGCGTGTTCTTGAAGATCGTGGCCGCCTTGAGCACCTGGTGGATGTCAACATCCTCGCCGCGCCGGAAGCGCAAGGCAAGGTCGGGGTCGATGTCCACCTCGAACACTTCTCCGCTCTTTTTGAGGCGTGCGAGATTCAGATGCACGCGCTCCCGCCCGACATGCAGTGTCATCGTTTCTTTCGTGCCCGCGCGAGCAGCTCCCGCAGCTTCTCCTTGGAAACATGCGTATAGCTCTTGCCCTTCACGGGAATGACTGCTGCTTCAAGCCGGTCGACGTCAAGCGCCTCACCGATGAACTCTGCGAGCGCGCCCACGCCGAGCAGCAGCCCGTCTTCAGCCGTCAGCGCCTGCGTATAGCGCTGCTGCAGCGCCTTTTCAATCTCAATCTCGCCTTCGCCGATTACCGCAGCGCGATAGCGGAAAAAGATCCCTGTCGGATCCGTCATGAACAGCTTCGGCTCATCGTCTTCGTCAACGCCGCCGACGAGCAGCGAAACGCCGAACGGCCGCAGGCCCGCGCTCTGGGTGGTGTACTGGCACAGGTCGCTCATGTCCTTCACGAGCTCGAGCAGCGCCATGGTGCTGTCATAGGTCACGCGGTGCTGCTGCGCACGGAGCTGCGCGCGCTCCACGAGCACCCGTGCATCGGAAATGATGCCGGCTGCCGCGGCGCCCGCATGGTCGTCAATCTTGAACAGCTTCTCGACCGACTCGGGGACCACGAGCTTGCCGACGATGCGCTTGTCCGCGACAAAGACGACGCCGTCCCTGCACACGATTCCGATGGCCGTGCTGCCCTGCCGCACCGTCTTCTTCGCGTACTCGACCTGAAGCAGCCTCCCGTCGGGAGAGAACATCGTGATGCTGCGGTCATACCCCATCTTTTGCGGCATTTTCATGACAGTCATGGTTCACCTCAGGCTGCAATGTACTGCTGTGCAGCTTTTGCCAGGATCCCGCTCACGCCCAGGGAATGCACGGCTGCAGGATGCTGCTTCACCTGCTGGACGAACACGAGCGACGCCTTGAAATGGTCCACCGAGCGATGGCTGACGCGCGCGATGCCGCGCAACCGCCTGCTGCTCCACCGCTCGCGCACGAACTGCAGCCCTGCGGCCGCCATGCCAAGGTCGCCGACCAGCTGGTGCATGCTCGCGCGAACCGCATCGTAGACGTCGTCTTCCCCAACCTGGGCGCCCGTGATGACCTCAAACGCAATGTAGCGCCTTTTTTCCTTGAGGCTCGGCAGCAATGGTTTCATCGTGGTGTTGAACAGAAGGAATGTTGTTTCCTCATGCGTTTCGCTTCTCCCGTCAGAGGGGTGCAAGAGGCTGGTGGTTTATAAAGGTTGCGGGGACGTTTCGCGCGTTTTTGGCTCGCGGTGCGGCTTTTCTGTAGAAGTTCTATAAAAATATAGAGGAAATGAGATAAGAATAGAATCATTTGGAACCTGTCAATGGAGGAAATCTCTGAGTTCGTAAAACGTGCTCTCGTAACTGATCAGGCGAACCTACTCCTTCAAGCCATCGATGCGGCTCAGTCTGGAGATGAAACACTCTATAAGGCTTATGCGAAAGACTTTGCGGTGGTGAGTGAGCAGCTTGGGGGCCCTGATCCGCGGATCCTCGATCTCCTGGTGATGCTTGACGATATATATCAAGACGCGCGACAGGAGCCTGTGCCTGGCGCCTCAAGCGAAGCTGAAGTACCCCTAGATTATCCGCGCCGAGACGCAGCCTGACAGGATATTCTTTTAAAGGCCGGTGATTCCTCAAGCCGGATGGATCCCAGGTTCAACAGCATCAAACAGGCCTTCCAAGCCTCCGACCGCGAGCTCAAAGAGAGCTTCCGCTTTGTCGTCCGCGACACCGCGAAGGGCATCTGGGGCCCGAGCGACCTTGACGTGGTGTTTGGGCTGTTTCAGAAGATCGGGCTGCAAAGGGCAAAGAGCTTCCTCGACATCGGCTGCGGCGACGGGCGCGTCGTGCTGGTGGCGTCGCTGTTCACTGAGGCGGCAGGGATCGAGATTGATGCCGATCTTGTGAACAAGGGCAATGAGATCAGCAGGCGGCTCAAGCTCAACGCCAAGCTCCTCTGCGGCGACTTCTTCGCGCACGACTTCTCGCGCTACGACATGCTGTTCGTCAACCCCGACACGGGATTTTACAATGGCCTTGAAGACAAGCTGCTGAAGGAGATGCGGCACGATGCGGTGCTGCTTGTCTATAACAACATCTTCCTGCCGCGCTTCCTGCAACGGGGGGCAACGCACTGGATCAGGCAGGTGCCGGTGACGGAGTTTTTCAGGAGCCCCACACGTTCTGCTGAATCCAGTGCCGTACCTTCACCCGCGCACGCCGTTCGCGTTTGGTCCTTTCCCTCCGGAGCAGGCCCTGGAGCGTATCCTGACGGAGCTGCCTCTGCTGTGCTTGGTTTTGCCGCTCCCCCCGTTTCCACCGCTGCCGGACCGCGGCAGGACAGTAAGGAAGCACTTCGGTGACCGCCGGCCTCAGGTCGGGATATTTGCGTGCGTACTGCAGCAACGAAACAAGGGCCTTCTCTTCGGGAACGCTGGAATAACGCAATCCGCGCCGGTAACACTCCAACTGGAGGGAGAGCAGTCCGTGCAATCCTTCGTACGTGGGCGGCTCATGCTGGGCGAGCAGCCCAATTCTCTCTGCTGCGATCAGGAAGTCCTTCGCTGCGCCAGGAGGGTCCGAGCTCGCCTGCTTCAGGGCTGACTGGTAGTGCGCGTGGTAACCCTCAACGAGCGCCTCGATGAGCGGTCGACGTGGCCTTGCGCCATCCCCTGCCGCAACCGCGTGCTCGTACCAGTAGTGGGCATACTGCTCCTGCCTCGTTGCGTAAAAAAGATGCCGTGCTAGCTGTGCGAGGCTGGTGTGGATTTCCATTTCCTTGCGCTGGAGATCTCCATTTCTGCCGGCGCAAAGCTTCATCGCTTGAAGGCATTGCATCCCAAGGATGTATGCTTTTCCCGCCAGCAGATCGGTGCCGATATCACCATTCCCCACCATTTCGGCAAATGAGGACAGGACTGAGCTGACCATCGCCGGATCCAAGCCCCGCACATTATGCGTTGTCCTCACGAACCGCTCAGGTGCTCCATTCACCGATGAAGGTTCCCGCCCGTATCTAACCAAAGGATCCATCGTTGCCATAGCGGCCTGCGGGCCGCGCTGCTATTTAAAGCTGGCGCAGCATCAGGCACCAGCACGTTGGCTTGTCTTTGCTGTTCGCTGCTGTTTGGCGGCATAGAAATCAGCAGTTTCCCCTGCATCGGATCCGGAAGGTGTCGGGGTTTAAGAAGTAAATGACACGAGCCACGCTTTTATTTCTTGTACCGGCCATTTAAAGTTTCGAGGGGAGCACCGAAGTCGTCATAGTGCTCACGATTTGCCCTGAATCCGGCAATCAGCTTCTTCGTCTCCCGGTGCAAAAACTCCAGCGACGGGAACACAAAGAACCGCGGCTGCCCAAACGAGTACTCATAAGGTGTGTTGATAACCTCATCCATTGTGAATTTCTGTAAGGGAACCTTCTCGGTCATAGCGTTGGTTAAGTCCTGAATCCCCCCAAGCAGCCCGGCACCAAATGCCCTGATCTTATCGCCTTCTTCAATCAACCCATATTCAACGGTGAACCAGTACAGCCGACTCAGCGATTTGAACTCTTCCTCCGTTGCTGTCTGCGCAGCTTTTCCAATCATAAACTGGAAATTAACCATAGCTCCATCAGTGAATGTTGGGACATGCCCCAGAACCTCATGGATGATATCCGGCTCCGGCGTGAATTCCGGACATGAATGGTGCCTCATGTACTGAGTGGACAGCATAACCTTGTCCGCCAACCTGCTGAGGAAAGCCCGCGGATCCACAAGCCCATGGATCGGCTCCAACCGGTAGCCGTTGATTTCTCCCAGCCGCGTGCTCAGGTCAGCAAGCTGCGGGATGTGGTCTTCGGGAATGGAAATCCTCCGCCGGCCTTCCTTGTAGAGCGAGCAGGCCCATTGCTCGTGCAGCGGCTCCAGTCTTTCGTTAACATGACGCCACACCCGCTGCTCTTCTTTAGTGTAGCGGATGGCCGGAATCTGCCGTGTCGAGGGATCGCCGAGGTGAAACTCGAGCGCCGCTCTCGCTATTTCATCACGGCGCTTCCTGTACTCAGGATCACTTGCTCCCGGATGGTCGAGGGCAAGGATGGGAAGCGTGTCAAGGACGAGGCCCGCCGGCTGCTGCGCTGCTTTCTCTTGCGGGATCAATGCGCTTGATTGGGGTTTTGTTATGCTCATGGTGGTTACTTTAGCGTCGTATGGTGGGCATATTTATATATTATGGGGGTGAGATAGATCTTTATGCTGCTCTGCCTCCAGCGGTATGATTAACGGTGCCACCATTCGCTGCGAATCTTTTGTCTGTTCATTGTTCGAGAGGTGGTTCACCGCAGAATCCTCTAATATTCGCATAGTGTTTATGATTGGTACACCCGCATCATCACCTGATAATAGCAATGGGAGATCAGTACATCCTAAAATTATTCCTCCGGCTCCCACCTTCTCAAGTTTTTCGATGATTTGAACCATTCTTTTCTTGTCATCCCGCTTAACTTGTTGGTTAATGATCCTGATAATGCACTCACTTACAAAGCGCTGATCCTGTTTATTGGGAAGAACGACCTCAATGCGGAATCGTTTCAGCTCTTTTGAATGAAGCCCAGACTGGATCGTTTTCGTGGAGCCTAGGAGACCAACGGTTGTCATGTTCATCTCTTTGCATTTTTTCGCTGTTTCCTCTACTATGCTCAAAATTGGTACCCTCGATATTTTCCTAAGCTCTTCGATGAACAAGTGAACTGTATTACAAGCAATAACAATGAGATTCGCATGAAGATTGTTTAATCGTCGGACGGACTCCACGAGCAGGTCAAAATGCTCTTGGGAAGGGCCTCCGTGAATCAGCCGTTCTTCTGCTTCCTGAGAAATGGGAAGGTTATCAAGGACAATATGGGGCTGTCTCTTCGTTTGCAGCTTGAACTTGTTGTTCACGTTGAGGCAGAACCTGCAGCCCGTTTCAGGGCCGAGCCCCCCAATTACGCCTAAGATTTTTTGTTTCATTTGGTACACCTGTTTATTACTTGTTGCAGTCTGTCTGTGAGAGGTCCTTGTTCTGTTCTCTCTACAGTTTTGTCGTATAGCCTCATTACTTGGCTCAGGAAGTTCTCGCATGGCCTGGTTGCTTCTCGACCAAATTTCTCTTGAGCTAATGCTAGTTTACGACCTACATCTTCACCTGCTTCGAGCAAAATTCTTTCCTCAGGATCTGTACAAAAGTATGGGGCAGCGTGAAGTCTCCTGGGATTAAATGTTCTGCCGGGCACTACATAGACAAATCCTAAGGGATCGTCAAACTGACGTCGGAATTCTTGGTCAAATGACCTCTCGCCTGAGTTCTTACTACCGTTGAGAACCCAGCCTACTTTGAGATTTACATCATGTTCACGATTGAACCAGCGCATATCTGCCAGTTCTCTTCTAATGTAGTCGTGAGACGCTTCTATTGCCCTAAGAAGTTCCATGTAGGCTGGAGTTTGATCTATTTCTGAAGCTCTTGCTACTTGCCACCCAGAAAAGCCTAGATTTTCTATGATTCTTTGAAGTGTTTCTTGGTATTGCCGAGCTAATTGATCGACAGAGTGAGTATCAAAACCATTAGTGATTGCATGAGTATCCGCAATTAAGATATGTTTGGACACATGCACCTGTTCACTAACGAGCAGCATACTCAAGACATCAACCGGCAGGCCTGCGCTGAGCAAAGGTAGGCCATTGCACAAGCCAACGCCGAAGTACAACGCACGGACTTCAGAAAGATTCCTTATTCCCTCCAATGAATGGTGCGTCTCGATGAGAGGTTCTTGAGTGATAAATCTCGTTAAATCTTCTTTGCTTGTGATACCAGCAACCAGCACGTTTTTGTGCTTTAGCCTCCGTTAGGTTCGTTTTCATTTTATATCTATGAGCTCGGAGTAGCAGCATTCTAATATACATTGTTGAATAATATATGAATATTAAGCGATAAATTTATAAATAATTGAATAATCTACAAAAATATGAAAGACATCCGCCCCAGGCTCGTCGCGCTGCTCAAGGAAGGCTCCTGCACGCCGCAGATCGCGCGCATCGCAAAGAAGCTCAAGGAGCCCGCAACCACCATCCACTACAACATCAAGAAACTTGAGAGAGAAGGAGCCGTCAAAACCTACAAAGCTGTCTTCGACTACAAGAAGACCGACGAAGGCTTCTGCGTAATTGTGTTGATCAACCTCTCGCCGGACGAGTATGGCGATCCTGAGCGCATCAGCAGTGAATTGGCGAAGCACCCGCAGATTGAGAGCGTTGACATCTGCACCGGCGACTGGGAGCTCGTGCTGAAGGTGCGCGTGAAAGACCAGGACGCCTATTACCAGTTCGTCAGGAACGTCATCTCACGCAAGGGCGTGGTGAAGATCATGTCGCTGGTGTCGTTCAGGCAGCTCAAGACAGAGTTTGTGACGGTGTAATGGAACTTGGCGGCATTGAAATTCTGAGCGCGGAAAGCTGCTGCACCGCAAA
>CAYYLB010000014.1:0-20045 GCA_964472345.1 uncultured Methanosarcinales archaeon | reverse complement strand
AATTTCGGTGCTGGAGTATCCACATCAATGTTACGTGAATTCGGTACTATACAGTGGCCTGCGTAGGTTTCTTACACCAATAAGCGCATCTCTTTATAAGAACGGGGACAGCTCACCAGTATGGAGAGTAATTACTCCCTTCCTACCTCATTTGTTCTGTTGAGCCTCTGAACTATGGGCTGGTAGCTGGCGCAGCCCTTTAAAATTCTAGTTTCGACGGAATCGACAATTCTCTTGAGAGGATTGCCCGCAAGCGTATAGAGAGCATCAGAAAACCTCCGGAAAAGCTCACCCAGCTGCCTACCGCTTTGCTCTTCAAATCCTATTAAGGTGCGATCATCGGAAACAACATACATCTCTTCCTGAGTAGCGTAGTGGGCAAACAAACGCATGTTTCGTTCAATCCTTTCAAAGGCCTGTTGCCCTTCCTCGGTGTTGAATGCCAGCACTCCGTTCGAGTCCCCGTTGTTATACCCCTCTCTTGCGGTCTGAGCATCGTTTGGGGATGCTATACCCGCTTGCTCTGCAAATGCAGTATATGTTTCGAATGCCTGCTCGGCAGGTATCCTCCTGCCGTTCGATGCCGAAGAAATGAGTTTATTGCGGGCAGATTGTAAAGATCTGATAGTCTCGTCATCATACGCTCTTCCATCAATTCCCACTTGGTACGTTGTCGGCCCTTTCTGCTGAAAGCCGGGGTTGGTTTCGCACTTTTCTCTGCGGCCTGAGGTGAGAAGCGCACCTAAGTCAAGCGGACTCAACCGAGCAGCATCTGCAAGGAGATCACCAATATCCTCTGTTGGCGACCTGATATCCCTCAGATATTTGCTTCCACTAACAGCATTCCGGTACAGGAGAGCGGCATTATGGGCTAGTCGATTGACTGCTTCTTCAGGTTGTAAACCCCCATAGTTGGTTCTCGTGTACTGATCTCGAGCTTCTTTAAGAGCTCTGATTGTCTGAGACATCGAAGAAGTCAGGAGGTTTGAGTTTGGAAGGATGCTACTGCCATTTCTAAGAAGCTCGATAAGGACAAGCCGCGACAGATGCTCATCACTCAATGAGTACTTATCTGCCATAGCGGCTCCGATGAGCGCGGTCATCATAGATCCCTGAAAACTGTTTATCACTGTCACACTTTGCGACTTGTTTCTTCGACCGTATTGGTTTTTAAGTAATCCTGCTACAACACCGGTGCCTGTGGGATCGTTCTCTTGGGTACTGCTTTCTAATTTATTAAGAACTGTCTGAAAAACATCTTCCAAAAATTGATCATCGATCTGTCCTAAGGTAAGGAATTTCTTTAAAACGCTAGGAAACGATGTACTCCAGTCCTGCAGAGCACGCGCAAATGCATAAGTCTTCTGCTCCCCATCTGTACCCCCACCACCAAGAGAGAATGGTTCTATTTTAATCGTCGTTCGACCCCCCCCGACAGTCTCGGCTGCCCTAAAGTAGCGACCTACGTAACCATTATTGATTCCATCTCTAAGGGTAGAAGGCTCAATAGCAACACCTTTACCAAAAACAGTTACTGCCTCATCAGTTGTAGTTCCTGGCGGATAGATGAACGGGACACCTGCGACTACATCTATCGGGTCAAAACTGCACATACGCAGAAGTAAATCATCAGCGGTGATACAATAGGTTCTCGGCATACGGGGAACATCACTCTCAACCGTGGCTGCATAAAGGAGTTCTTCAAAGCTTTGCGAACCTCGAGCAGCACTTCTCGTTTCGAGTTGTTGAAAGCTCCCGGCTCTTGCAGCTTCATATCCTTCGTCTCCAGCGAGTTCAAAGGGTAACCTGCCGGCACGTGAGATACACTTATCATCTTTATCATCCCTTAGTGGCCGGAGAGGGGTTTTCTGTCCATCAACAAACCCTGTCGGTGGATTTTTGGTATCGATTTTACTCCTATCCCTTCGCAGATAGTGTATAAGGGTACTATGATCCTTGTTACCCATCGTCTCGACTTCAGCCCTGAGCGCTTCCGCTGTAGTCGGAAAATCTTCGAATCCACCAGCTTTGCTGAGCGCGTTGTAAACATCAGCAACCGACCATTGCGTTTCCTCGGTTCCAGGTATGGCTATGGGTACACCTATTCTAGGCTTCACCACCCCCTCCATTTCGGTATCTGGTGCTTCGGTCATTCTCTCAAGAAGTGCTTCTGAAGGTGGGCTCATCTCACACCCACCTCCCCAACACTCCTAATGTAACCCCCATCTAGTAGCACCTCTTTATAAATCTTTCCATTATTTCACCACTCGTTAGTAGCTTTGCTGTGCTCATGGAACGTGCACCAACGGTTGCCTAAACCAATATACCATAAGCTATACCAATACCCACTAATATATATTTATTGTGTATGGACAAACCGTACTGCACGGCACCATCTTTGCCATCTGCCATGGGCAAGGAAGCGCAGCCAATATTTAATGCCTCAGCGGGCAGATGCGCTTCCGAGCTGAAGGAAAAGATTAATTCTTCATTTTCGAGCAAAAAGAAGCTTGAAAAGCTGCCCGATATTGGGTATGTGGCTGCTGATTGGTGCGCATGATGTTGCAGCTCTTCGTGCTTCCAGCAGGGGGAAATGAGCATAACGGTTGTGAGAGGGGCGCCTGAGGCTGTTGCAAACTTCGCAT
Source organism: uncultured Methanosarcinales archaeon (assembly GCA_964472345.1). Classification (GTDB taxonomy): domain Archaea; phylum Nanobdellota; class Nanobdellia; order Woesearchaeales; family JAGLXL01; genus CAYYLB01. The sequence goes on along the minus strand of CAYYLB010000014.1, from coordinate 17,400 downwards.
CTGGTTACCCCCTAAAGTGCGGCAAGGACAGGCTTCCCGCAGATCGGCGTTTGTGGAATGTCAAAGCTGATAAGCCGCTTATGCTTAAAACAGTGGTGTTTCACTACCATTGTTTTCGAGAAACAGTGGTAGTGAGATACCCATAAATTTAAGAGAGCTTTATTAGGCCGAAGCACCTTCCGAGGCAGATGAAGAAACAAACCATCACCGAAGGCAGCGCTGCGATTACTGCATCAGCAGGCCCTCTCAGCAGCAAGCTCCCCGTCTTCTACAATCCCGCCATGAAATTCAACCGGGACATCAGTGTCATCCTGCTCGGCAGCCTCAGGCGGAGCGGGCTCAGCATCGCCGACCCCCTCGCAGGATCCGGGGTGCGCTCCATCCGCTTCCTCAAGGAGCTGCCGCGGCGCAAGATAAAAGCCATTGCCATCAACGACTACAGCCCTGCTGCTCTTGCCGCGATCAAAAAGAGCATCCAGCAGAACAACCTCGCGAACGACCGGCGCATCTCGCTAATCACCAGGGACGCGAGCCTTTTCCTGCTCGAAAGCGACGGCTTCGACTACATCGACATTGACCCGTTCGGAAGCCCAAACCCCTTCCTCGATGCTGCGCTCAAGCGCATCGCCCGCCACGGCATCCTCGCCATAACCGCGACTGACACCGCCGCGCTGGCAGGGACCGCGCCCAAAGCCTGCATGCGGAAATACTGGGCGACACCATTGCGGAACGAGCTCATGCACGAGGTCGGCTTGAGAATTCTCATCCGCAAGGTGCAGCTTGTCGCAGCGCAGTATGAGAAAGCGCTCACTCCCATCTTCAGCTATGCCAGGGACCACTATTACCGCGTCTTCTTCCACAGCATAAAGAGCAAGGCGGCATGCGACCAGCTGCTCAGGCAGCACCGCCTCTTTTATTACTGCAGCACCTGCACCGCGCACGGCACGCAGCCACTATGCGCCCACCGCACCATCCAAACAGCGGGCCCATTGTGGGATGGCTCCCTGTTCGACCGGCGCCTCACCAGCACGATGCTCGACAACAGCAACAGCGAAGAAACCAGGAACTTCCTTTCCATCGTCGGAGAAGAATCCCAGCACAACATCCCCGGCTTCTATGACCTGCATACGCTCTCCAAGAAAACAAAAGAAGCGATACCAAAAACGGAAGATGCACTAAGAAAGCTCAGGAACAATGGCTCCCTCGCGCTCCCGACGCACTTCTCAGCGCACGCGGTGAAAACGGATGCGTCCCCGGAAGAGATTACCCAATCGCTCTCCGCACATCCGTGACCTCAACCGAGCTCACCTGCGGCAGCGCGGCGATCTGCTTCTCCAGCTCCTCGGTGCCGCCTTTTGCCTCGTCGAGCACAAACATCAGATTGACTGAGCGCAGCCCGAAGGCAACCGGCTTCTGCTCCGCCCGGCACTCGCCCCTGCCAGCGAACGCTGCAATTGCCTTTCTTGCCTGCGCCTCGATCGCCGCAAGATCCGCCTCGGGAGAATCGGGCATGATGGTCAGCGTGAGAATGACGTTTGCCATCGTCAGTGAGGGCCTTCAAACGCGCATCCGGGGCAGACATATTTCGCCGCGAGCTTCCGGCAGCTGCCGCAGCGCACAATCTCGTGCTTGGTGCAGGACGGGCAGAGAAACCTGGTGCTGCTCGGGATGTTCGAGATCTTCTTCTTGCAGGAGTTGCAGACATGTTCGCCAATCATGCCGCGCGGGTTTGGAAGGGTGTTTATAAAACTTGTTGTCGTGTTCCGGGCGTGCTGTGTCCGGGCACCGTCCACGTAGGGGTGCGATTTGAGGCGCGAGCGGCCCGGCGAACCGCGCGCTTCGTCACATCTTCACTCGTGAGCGGCTTTGACGGAAACCGTCGTCCCTTCAACGAGAAACCTCACCGGCAGGAACTGCCCGATCACCCATAGGTTCGTGCGGCAGTGCTCCGTGATCTCTTCTGCGGAGAGGACGCTCCCCGGCAGCAGCGCCATGAACGGCAGGAGCTGATCAGCGAGATGCGCATCAACGGCTGCGCCGGAATCGATGGTGCGGAGCAGGGCCGCGGCTGCTTCTTTTCCGACGTCTTCCGCCCGTTTCCCCCGCTCGCCCAGCACATCCGCTCCGAGGATGGTGTGGAACTCATCGTCCCTGTTGAAGCGCGCCCAGAGCGTGATGCCGCTGCCAATGCTCGGCGCCTCATCGTACTCCGAGACAACATCGACGGGTGCCTTCAGTTTCATCAGCTCCAAACGTGCGGCGCCTGCCTGGCGCTCCGCAACCTTCGCCGAGGCAAGGTCACGTGATGCGTGTGATATGCCCTTGAGCTGCATCAGCCCGCCCTGCGTGTTCAGGCCGAACGGCCGCGTTGTTTTTCCCAGCTGCCCTGCGAACGCCTCAAATGACTCAAAATCCTTCAGCGGCAGCCGCGGCGTGACTTCAACGACAACCTGCCCGCCGCCTTTCGGATAATAGCCGCGCTTCAGCAGCCTGCACCCGACGGAAGCGAACCGCTGCAGGTGCGGCAGCAGGACGTTCTGGAAATACTCGACCGGCGCCTGCCACTTGCCGCAGGTCCCTCCCGTGAGCGTGATGGCTGTTTTTTTCGGGGCGAACAGGGCAGGAAGCAGCAATGCCTGCAGGACGAGCGTGATGCTCCCTGCGGTGCCGACGTCAAACGAGAAGCGCCCGCCGCGGATCGCTCCCGGCTCGTACCAGAACTCCTCCGTGCCGACGGCAACGCCGCTGCTCTTCGCACCGCACCATTCCTTTAACGCGGTGAGCGCCGTGAGATGCTGCGCCTTCAGCCCCGGCTGCGGCCTGTTCTTCCTGATGTTGGTGACGCGGAACGGCCTGCCGGTGAGCGTGCTTAATGCCAATGCGGTGCGGATGATCTGGCCGCCGCCCTCGCCGTGGCTGCCGTCGAGCTCGAGCATGGTCGGGGAAACTGCATGGGTGTTAATAAAGGTGGCTCTGCATGCGAAGAAGACGACGCCCTAGCGAGCACGTGCGCAAGATATTTATACCATTATGCACTATAGATTGGTCATGGACAGGATACTTATGAAGAGGCAGCGGGAGCATACGCGCGACCGGAAAAGCGGCAGCGAACTCTTCCGCTTCTTTGGCGCACTCCGCGGCGAGACAGAGTATGGGCGCATCGGGAAAGGGCTGCAGCGGAGATGGAAGCCATAGCGGCGAACGTCCGTCAGGGTATCCCTGCCTGCAGTTTGGAAATATTTATTAACAAGTGTTAAATTTATATAACATATGTTAAAAATAATAAACAGTCTTTCTCCGTGGTTCGAGGACTGCTCCCGCCGCATCGGCGTCCGCGAGTATGCAAGGCTGATCGGCGTGAGCCCTCCGACTGCTTCCCGCATGCTCAACGCATACCACAAGGCAGGTCTCCTCCACAGGGAGCAGCGCTACGGCAGGCTGCTGTTTTCTGTAAACAATGAAACTGACGACGCAAAGGATCTATGCTGCATCTACTGGAGAAAGAGGCTCGGGCCGCTAACCGCAGCGCTCCAGAAGAGGTTCGCACAGCCAACCGTGATCCTCTTCGGCTCCGCCGCGAAGGCAGAAATCGCCGAGAAATCAGATATTGACATTGCGCTCATCACTCCGCAAAAAAAGCCGTTCGACCTGAAGCCGTACGAAGCAACGCTGCGGCGCCGGGTGAACCTGCACTGGTTTCCCTCGTTCCAACACATCAAAAACATCCATCTCCGCAACAACATCCTCAATGGATCCCTGCTCATGGGATCACGGAGGTGGGGCTGATGGATTGGCGCATGTGCACGGAAACCGGACAGGCAAAACCGGTTACTCCCGACATCGAGCTTGCGCAATCGCTCGAAAAGACCTCGGCAAACAAGCGCTTTTCCTCGGAGCATCTTCCCCTGCTTCCGGAAACGGCGGGAGCGAAAATTTCGCTCGGCTATGATGCGGTGAGAGAGCTCCTTAAACTCCTGCAGCGCACAAGCAAGGCGTTATTGAAAAGTTCCCGTTCGCTACGCTCGACCTGATTGTCCTTCGGACTCGAGTCGAGCTAGAGCCTGGCAGGCATCCTGATTACGCCAGCGCTCACTGGCCGCCTTGGCGAACTTTTCAATAACGCCACAAGCAAGAAACGTTTTTAAACCGCCTGCCGCTCTTGCTGCCTGTGGGGACGTAGTATAACCTGGCCAGTACGGCCGGCTCCAGTCGTGGAGCGATGAGGCGCGTGCCGATGACAAGACTTGCGGTTGATACCGGCCAATCTGCGTTCGAATCGCAGCGTCCCCATCCTTTTGTTTTTTGCGGAGCGGTGATGCCTGGGAGCGCAGGGGTTAACGGAAGCGGAAACGACGGGTGCGCGGCATCGCGGGAGCCGGCATCGGGAGCGGCGCCTTGTGGGTTGGGTGCTGGCTGGAAATGAAACAGTGCGGGACGCATGCGCGCGTGGCACCTCATGCAAGGCCATCGTAGTCACCATTCTCTGTTATTTACATAATGTCACTATTATAAGATAGATACAAATGCGAAAGGTTTAAATAGAAGGAGCGACTCGGGGCAGGAGCAAGGGGTGGGTGAGCAGAAGAGTTTGTCTTTGGGAGGAAACCATCATGACTGAAGGTCACACACGGCAAGGGCTTTTTGGGTTGATTAGATCTTATTTTTCGCCTCCTGAAGTGCCTGCTCAAGCACTTTATGTTGCTAGTGGGGATGCCTCTGCGGGATCATCACAAGCAGGAATAACACGCAGAGAATTTAACGCAGCGGTAGCAGCAGCACTCGGCGGAGCAGTATATTTAGCAGGCTGTGCAGGACCCCTTCGCCTTGGTGATGTCAATCCCAGTTACCTTGAGGCCGTCGCTTCCTCTGATGACGCCCGAACGCTCACCGACGTATCTGCGGGGATGGGACAAGCGACAGAGGTACCCGATGCCCTTCAAATACGATACGACCTCTCACAAGCAAATGCGCTTGACCTAAGCTCAGATGATAAGAGCACGCTCGAGCGGCTCGCGGGTGCTCAGGCCGAGATGCACGCGCTCGTTGAAAATACTGATGGTGGTGGCTGCAACGCGCTTCCGCATCTCATCGCTGATTATGCATGGCAGATAACAAAAGGTGCGCACAAGAACGACGCTGAGCGCAGCTATGATACCTCTATTGCAGCGAGTGCACGACGGGCGATGGCGCGGCTCCACGACAAACTTGCGCTTGTCGGTTACTCCAGTGGTAATAATGGTGAGGGTGGAATAGAGAAAAATATAGGGTCACTTCGAGCCGCCCTTGCGAAAAAGGATGGTGAAACCGATGAACAGCATGGAGCAAAAGCCTACCTGAACACCCTTCTTGAGGATTTTAATAGACAAGGGACAGTCCTTGCAAGGATGATTCGGATGTTCGATGCGATCGGCCGCAACATCCCGTATGAGGAGCAATCCCAGCGTGGCATCTATAACATGCTCCATCGTGCTATTGTGGGTTATGATCCCATGGAGAAGGCGAAGGAGTTTTTGAAGGACGGCCGGTATAAGGTTCGCATTGATCCCGATGGCACTGATTACGATATCCGCAGGTCAACGGCAGGTCTACGGAATGAAGTCCGGCTTTTGAGAGATAATGGCCGAGTTACTCCGGATGTTGCTGATGCAGTGTTCCGGTATTTAGACTTGGAGGAGCAGGATGTCTTCGCGCTCGCTCCGGAGCCTGGCCTGATGAAGTGGTGGAATATTCTTCCATTCAGCAAGCTCCTGAGCATCGGACAAGCAAAGGGATATATGGGAGTCAACGCAGCTAACCCAATGGAGTTGCTCAAACTCGTCAAGGCGCTTGAAGAAGGCGCAACGGATGACCAGGTCAACTGGCGTGCAAAGGGCGAGCAGACAGCAATTTGGGTCCATACACTCCTTTCGGCAGCAAGCGTCGGCGGGCTTGTCGCAGGCATCGCCACCGCGGCGGCCGGCGGAGCAGCGGCATCGGCTCTCGCGCCATCAGGAGCAGCATCGGGCGGCCAAGCCGCGGCAGCGTTCGCCCCTGCATTTGTGATACCTTAAGGTGAAAAAAATGAAAGCACTCTCGCTGGTGGTGGCGCTGCTCCTTGCACTGCCGTCCGTCTTCGCTGGAAACATCGGAGTCGCGCATTTTTCCGAGATGGGAACAGGCACTCCGCTGACGGGAGCCGAGGCCGTCATCTTCACCTGTACAGACAACAATGGCCAGTGCTTCTCTGTGCTGGAGCCACCTGTCTTCCAAGGCAACAGCGGCACGAGCGATACGGTAACGTTCGAGTTCCCCGGCACGCCCAATCCGACTGATTACGCAGCATACTTTTACGTCCCGGGCTACGCGCCGACGGAAGGGGTTATCCCCGATGATTTCGGGACGGGCTTCACGTTCCATTATACTGTTCCCCTCACCAAAGTCCCTGTCTGCCGCGCTCCTGTCGACAACTTCCTCGCGATCAACAGCGTCTTCCAGAACGAGCCGCTCCAGATCAACCTGCGCGCGTTCCTCGACGCGGTGACGCACTCGGCTTTCCGCGACGTGGGGACGCCGCCGTTCTTCGTGCCGCCGGCGTTCAAGGACGAATACTACTCGGCGCGCACGGATGTCACGCTGCGCATCTTCGATCCCGTGGGCATGCTGGTCCATGAGGAGACGAGAAACCTGAACATTTTCATGGATGAGGAGCAGCTGGTGCTGTTCACCTGGACGCCCACGCTGCAAGGCACGGGCTACCGCGCAGAGGTCACGAGCAACGTCGTCGATGACCAGTGCGCTTCCTCAGAGCAGGTTGCTGTCTCGCAGGAGTTCACCGTCCTGCAGGCGCGCCCGCAGAACCAGTGCTATGCGGTGCTGAACAATCTCCTCACCTTCAACCCGTTCCCCATCGTCAATGAGCCGCTCACGGCATTCTACACGCGCATCAGCAACTTCGCTGACAACAACTTCGTGAAGACGGCGGTACCCCTGCGCGCGACTTACACGGTCAGGCGGGGGCAGAGCGATCCCTTCGGCCAGGTCGTCTTCACGCAGACGGTCACCTTGCCGGCGGGCGACACGGACATGCCATCAGTCGAGTCATTCACCTTCACGCCAACCACGGAAGGCTTCCATACCATTTTTGTCACCGGAAGGGGCGAGGGCAGCCTCTGCAGCGCTGTTCCAAGCCTTGAGGAAACGCTGACGCTGGAGACATTTGTCCTTCCGCCGGAAAGGAGCGACGTGATTTTCACCGTCACCACCCAGGGCAACAGCCCCATCAGCGGGGCGACGGTCACCCTCTCCGGAAGCACAAACACCACCGGTGCCAATGGCGTAGCGACGATCCAGAGCATCCCGCCGGGAACCTACATGTTCATGGTCACGCACCCGAGCTTCAAGACGCTCACGGGAACGGTGCAGGTCGGCCTCGCGGATGTCTTTGTCAACGTCCAGCTCAGCGCGAACAACCGCGATCCGAGCATCTTCCTCGATGCCATTGATCCGCTCACGCTGAGCGCCGGAAGCACCACAACGATCGATTTCAATGAGTTCATCGCCGATCCTGATGATGCAAAATCAACGCTTGTCATCACGGCGGGCAGCACGGGAAGCATCACGGTAAGCATCAACGCGGACAACATGGTCACCTTCACCGCGCCTGCAGCGCCAGCAACGAGAACTATCACATTCACGGTCACCGATCCGTCGGGAGCAGATGCAGACGACACACTGACGGTGAATGTTGCCTCAGGAAACAGCGCGCCGACGCTTGCGGGACTGCCTGATATCACGCTCGCGGAAGGCACGCGGCTGCTCGACGCGTTCAATCTGCGCAACTTCGCCTCAGACCTCGAAACGCCCCGCCAGGCGCTCGTCTTTACCGTGCCTGACAATGAGTGCGGCGTCACGCAGGACCTGAACGCGAACATCGACGTCCGCCCGCAGCTTGCATTTAACGGGCAGTGTGTCATCACCGTCAGCGTGCGCGACCAGGCAGGCCTGAGCGCCACGGACAGCTTCACCGTCACGGTAACCGCGGTCAATGACGCGCCGCGCATCGACAGCTTCAATCCGCCGCTGAAAGCGTTTGTCGGCGAAGAATATACTTATGATGTGCAGGCATTCGACATCGACGGCGATGCACTCACCTTTTCGCTCCCGACAGCACCTGCGGGCATGACTATTGATCCGTTCCTCGGCATCATCAGCTGGGTGCCGGTCGACGGACAGCAAGGGCTCCACACGGTCACCGTTGCCGTGACTGACGGGCAGCTCGCGGACACGCAGACATACACCGTCGATGTGAATGGCCTGAACAATCCGCCAATCATCACCTCGGCGCCCGTCACCATCGCGCAGACCGGTGAGCTCTACACCTATGATGTTGATGCGTTTGACCCCGATGTCGGAGACATAATCATCTTCCGCCTGGACACCTTTCCTGAAGGGATGGAAATCAACGGCCAGACAGGCTTCATCACCTGGACGCCTGAGGAGCCTGGCACGTACCAGGTGCAGGCTTCCGCGCGCGACAACTTCGGCGGCAGCGATTCGCAGTTTTACACAATCACCGTGAGCGGCGAGCCCGTGGACATCGAGGATGAGGACGGCGAGCGCTTTGCGCTGCTGTTCGGCAAGATCCGGTTCCCGGCAGGCGAGCAGCTTGCGCCCGGCGAAACGCTCGACATCAGCATCGACCTTGAGAACGACGGCGAGCGCGATCTCGAGGACGTGCGGCTCACCGTCTCCGTGCATGACTGGGGCGAGCAGCGCAGCGTCGGCCCGTTTGACCTCGACGAAGATGATCAGCTCACGCGCCACGTGCTGCTGGATGTTCCGGAGGATGCCTCGGGCGAGTACGACGTCCGCATCACGGCCAGCAACGACGAGCTTGCGCACATCACCTATAGAGTAGTTACTATAAGATAACAATTGTATGTAACTACTTTATAATACTAAAAATACGAAACATTTATATAGGAGCGGCGTTTTCACCGCGGAAGAAGAGGGGTGGAGTCCTATTCATGGGCACCATAGGTGCCGAAACCATGAACATCAGGAGGGAGATGAACATGATACAAAAGTTTGGTATTGTTGCAATGGTTGCGTTGCTGGTCGCGAGCGTTCTGTCGCTCAGTGCAGTTGCACAAAGCGTGCCAGTCGATTTTGTTGAAGTAAAGGTCAACGGCGACACGTTCCGCCCCGGGGAAGTTCTCGGTGTTGATCGGACGGACACGCTCGACGTTAGGGTCAAGCTCGACGCTTTCGCCAATGGCGAAGTTGAGGTCAGGGCCGAGATCGATGGCGATGACCACAATGATATCAGCGACGAGACCGAGCGATTCACCGTCAAGGCGGGAAACACCTACGTGAAAGAGCTGACCTTGCGGCTCCCCCATAACATTGATCCTGATGTGTATGTCATCCGCATCGATGTCCTTGACCGCCGGAATGAGCGCATCTCCCTTGATGTGCCCATCGAAGTTACGGGCAAGCGGCACAATGTCGTGATCGATGATGTCACCTTCAATCCCGGCACCAGTGTCATGGCCGGCCGATCCCTCCTGGCCCGTGTCCGCCTTGACAACCTGGGCGAGAAGGATCAGGACGATGTCAAGGTCACCCTGAGCCTTGATGACTTCGGCGTCAAAGATGTCGATTTCGTCGAAGAGCTTGAAAGCGACGACCAGAAGTCGAGCGAGGAGCTCTTTGTCCGCATTCCTGAGTGCGCACTGCCTGGACAGTACCCGGCCCTTGTCACTGTGGAATATGATGAAAGCTCGCGCACGGCGCGGGAAGAGTTCACCGTCACGGTGCTCGAAAACCCCCGCTGCAAGCAGGCTGAGGAAAAGGCAATCATAACCATCGGACCTGAAAGCCAGAACATCGTCGCGGGCGGCCCTGAGGCAATCTTCCCGGTCGCCATCACCAACGCAGGCAGTGAGAGCAGGACCTACACGGTCAGCGCAACTGCAGGCGAGTGGGGAACCGCGCGCGTCAGCTCAAGCGTGCTGGTCGTCGGCGCAGGCGAGACCAAGGTAACGTCCGTGCAGGTCGCCGCGGGCAAGGACGCGACACCGGGCGAGAAGCTTGTCACGGTGAGCGTGAAGAGCGCTGACAAGACCCTCAAGGAAGTCGCCTTGAAGGCGAATGTCGTCGCACCGCGCGACCGCGGACTGATTCCGGCGCTGCAGATCGGACTGGTTGTCCTGGTCGTGCTGCTGGTCGTCGTCGGCCTGATTGTCGGCCTGAGCCGCATGAAAGGCAGCGAGACCGAAGGCAAAGAGAAGGAAGAGACCTACTACTAAAAATTTCTTTTTTTTCTTTTCTTGTTTTCCTGTTGTTTACTCTCCGCCTGCAGACTGCAGAAGTCCTACTCTTTACTTGCAGCGCCCTTGACGATTTGGGGGGCGTGGGAGGTGCCGATGCGGTGCGCGCCCGCCTGGAGGAACGCGAGCGCTTGTGCTGTCGTTGAGATGCCGCCTGCGACTTTGATTTTTGCTTTGTTGCCTATTGCTGCTTTGATGAGCCTGACGTCCTGGAGGGAGGCGCCGCGAGGGCCGTAGCCTGAGCAGGTCTTGACAAAGTCTGCTCCTGATTGGACAACGAGCTGTGATGCTTTCTTTATTTCGCTGTCGCTGAGGTAGCCCGTTTCGATGATGAATTTGACAAGGATGCGCGGCTTGATCCTTTTGGCAGCGCGGACAACCTGTTGCATCTCCTTGAGAACGAGTGCGTACTTTCTTTCCCTGAAAAGGCCGACGTTCATGCTTATGTCAAGCTCGTCTGCACCGCTGCGCGCCGCGTGAATCGCAGCGTCCACCTTCGCGGCAGCGGCATCCTGCCCCAAGGGAAAGCTTATCACCGTGCCGGCCGCTGCGCTGCCCCGCAGAAGCCTTTTTGTGAGCGCGACGTGGTGCTGATTGACAAAGGCGCTGTGAAATCCATATCTCAAAACGGCTGCACAGAGGGCCCTGATGTCGCCCGCGGTGGCGTCCGCATGATGGTTTGCGAAGTCGAGATGCTGTGCAAGCTCGCGTCGGTTCACCTTGCCGCGAACGGCAGGAAGTTATTTAAGCGTTGTGGTCTGCTGGGCTGTGCGTGATCGAAGCAGTGAAGGCCTATAGTGAGCACAACCTATTTATATAAGATTTTCACTTATGATGTTCGAAGGAAAAACGGAGGTGGCGATCATTGATGTCCTTCGCTATAGGCTGGCTAGGCTGGCCTCGCGGCCGCTGCGAAGTCGAGGGTGAACAACAGTGAAAAAAATATTTGTCACGCGCAAGATTCCGGATGCGGGAATCGAGCTGCTCAAAAAGCGGGGCTACGAGGTTCGCGTTTCTGAGGGAGAGGTTCTCGCGCGCGGCGAGCTGCTTGCCGGCGTGCGGTGGTGCGACGGGCTGCTGTCGCTGCTGACCGATAAGATTGATCGTGATATGATTAACGCAAATCCTCGGCTACAGGTCATTTCAAACTATGCCGTTGGCTATGATAATATTGATGTCGCAGCCGCAACACAGCGCAGGATTCCTGTTACAAATACGCCATGCGTGCTGACGAATGCGGTTGCCGAGCACACGATTGGGCTCCTGCTGGCAATCGCCCGGCGCATTGTGGAATCAGACCAGTTCATGCGCACAGGCAAGTACCACGGATGGGAGCCGATGCTGCTGCTGGGGAGCGAGATGCGCGGCAAAACCATTGGGATCATCGGGCTAGGAAGAATCGGGAAGCGTGTCGCAGAGATTGCGCGTGGGCTTGGCATGGACATCCTCTATCTTGACAACAACGCTGATGAAGCTTTTGAAAAAGCGTTTGGCGCACGCCTGCTCGGCAAAGACAAGCTGCTCAAAACTTCGGATGTGATCACACTGCACGTGCCGCTCTCTCCCGCCACACGGCATCTTGTCGGAGCGCATGAGCTCGCAATCATGAAGAAGAGCGCCTACCTGATCAATACGAGCCGCGGTCCGGTCGTTGATGAGCATGCGCTGGTGGAAGCCCTGCGCAACAAGACCATCGCAGGGGCTGCGCTCGATGTCTTTGAGTTCGAGCCGCAGATGGCGCCGGGGCTCGCGGAGCTGAGCAATGTGATTATCGTGCCCCATACCGGCAGCGCGACATTCGAAACGAGAAATGCCATGTCTGAGATGGCGGCGAAGAATATCATTGCGGTGTTCGAAGGGAAGAAGCCGCTGTCGGTGGTGAACCCGGAGGTGCTCAAGAAAAGAAGGAGTGAGAAGATTTCCTCTCTTTAGCGGTGACAAAGCTTTCTGATTCTTGTAAACGCATCAATAAATCCCAGATAGCGGCAGACGGCACCGGGAACCTTGCTGCGGACGCTCCTGCCCGCGGCAATCGCCGCCCGGAGCCTCGTTGATGCGTACGGCTGGATCTCGATGATGCGCCTGACAGGGACGCTCTTTTCCCGGAACAGCCGCAGCACGAGCGCATTGCCGGAATGGACGACATCAAACGGGCCTACGATTCGCTTCACGTGGGCCACCCAGCGGCCGTTGTCGTGGATGTCGGGGATGGAAAAGATGCGCGTGTTGCGGATGCGCGCCTCCTTCAGCGTCTTTTGGAGCATCGTGCGGCGCTCGGCTGAGGACAGCGGGTTGTCGCGCGTGTTCCCGTACTGCGCGCTGCCGATGCCGATCTTGACTATATGATAATTTGAGGAGAGCTGCTTAAGGATAGTAAGATGGCCGTTGTGCAGCGGCTGGAAGCGGCCGATGAAAAGTGCGGTGCTCATGCGGCCTCAGCTCTTTCCGGAACGCAGCGGTGGTCCTCGTTGCTGACGAAGAGCAGCTGGCAGTCCGGGCAGAGCCATCGCCTCTTGAGCGGCTGGCCGTAGCGCCCGCAGCTTTTCTGCTGGCAGCTTGTCGCTCCCTGCGCCTGCTGCTGCTCTTCGGTTCTACAGCTGCCGCAGGAGCCGGTGCAGAGGTAGCGGAGCCCGAGGTTTCCCATGAACCGGAGAGAGGGACATGATTTAAAAAGTTACTCCCACCACATGGAGTTGGGTCAGGCATGGGGGGCGTAACCCGTAAGCACAGGAGCGCAGTCATCCGTGAATAGAAAAAAAGACGCCGAGAGTGTGAGGTGCTATTTTCCCCGGTACCCAAATTTTTTATCGTAGGTTTTGTGGTCCATGACATCAAGGACAAATGCAATGATCTCGACCTCGCTCTCCCCGTCCGTTAACGAATACAGCATCCTCCAAAAAGCGGGAAGTTCAACACGAAAAAGATTCTTTATTCCGTATTTCTGTTTGTACTCTTCAGGAATAAGGTTTTTGGCGATAGGGTTTCCATAGTGGGGATTTGATTTGATTAACCCTATTTTTTGATTCACTGCCCTGAGGATCATCCGCTCTGTCTTTGAAGTTGGAGCCTCTTCGTTAAGATGATTATAGACCTCTCCCGCCTCAGGTGATAATTTTACGCGAATGATTTTCATAATTCCAGCCCTTCAGCAATTGCCTTTCGTAGGTTGGGGTGGGGGTTGTGGATCCAGGTGATGCCCCTCATCGTTACCAGGATCTTGTTGCTCCGTTCAAGATATTCCAGAATCGCTTTAAGGGTGTTGTGGTTTACTTTCCGGGGAAGCTTACGCTTGAGTTCAGCAACAGTGATAACACTTTCATCCATATTCTTGAGAGTATCCTCCACCATAAGCACCGTATTCAGCGTAGGGCTATGTTCAAGCCTCTGTTCTTGCGGTAATCCTTGCATTTTTGTATCTAAAACTTATTAAATAATAACAATTAGTAACGAACTTATATTTAAACATTCCGCTTATTTTTCTGGATTTTATGATCGCCTCATATATCACTTACCCCCACAGCCCCAGGCCGATGCCGAGCCACTCGACGACCACATAGAGCCAGAAGAGGTAGAGAACGATGCCGCTGAGCAGGGCAAGCAGCGTGAGATTGATGATCTTCGTGCGGCTGCGCTTTGCATCATCAAGCGTGCAGATGCCGCGCCTGCGGAAGGAGAGGACGAGGCCCACAAGCAGCGCGAGGAGGCCTGCGGAGCGGAAGAGCCACTTGTACTGGCCGTAGAGGATGGCCGCGAGATTTGATGCGAAGGCGGCTTCTCCCGGCGCAAACGAGATGCCGAGCAGACCCAGGCCAAGGCCGAGCAGCGCCAAGACGACGGGGGCGAAACAGCACAGGCCGGCGATGAAGGCGGAGATTCCTGCGATGATTCCGAGATCCTTCTTTTCGTGCGGCGCCAGGCCCATCGTGCTTGGACGCGGACGGCTGGTTAAAAAGGTGATGTTGAACGCCCCGGTGAAATCCTCTCACTGGCGCTAGCCCGGAAGGCGGCGGCGCGGGCTCACCCGTTCCCCGCCGCTGTAACCACGCGCTCCGCATTCTTGTACGCGAACTTCTCCTGCACCGCCGGATCAAGCTGGCCGATGAAAGCTCTCGCAAGATTCACCTGCATCTGGCCGACGTCGCGGTCATAGTTCCAGACGGCATCCCCCCGGTCGATCCCCCAGAGGAACTGGTCGGGATGTCTCTCGATGGCATCTTTCCAGTCCCGTACCGCACGCCGGAGGACCCTGTCAAACCGCTCATCCAGCGCCTGCAGATACGCTTCCTTGCTCTTTCCCACAAACATCAGGAAGAGGTCCCGATCACCGCCCCAGAATGCGTCAATCCCGTAGTAGGCATTGGGATGCGCATCGAGGATCTCTTCGACCTCCTCCACCGACAGCTGGTCTCCGTGCCAGATGAAGCTGATGGCGGGATATTGCCGCAAAACTTCTTTGAAGCTGCCTTTGTGCCCCTCGCCGAGGTGAAAATAGGCGGCGAGTTTCTGTTGCCGCAGGATGGGATAGATCTCCTGAAGCCTCGGTGAGTCGGGGGGAAGCTCATCGGAGCCGCCTTCGCGCGCATAGAGCCCGATCTCACCATAGCCGCGGAACAATCCGGGATGAACTGCAAGCATGCTCCGAAGCGCTGCCGCATCTACGGTCGGGAAACCGCCCGGCTCGTTATCATTGCCCGAAGACATGATGAACGGGGTAAAGAGCGCGGGATGCTGCTGCAGGGTGCGGTCTGCCACCTCCAGCAGCTGTTCCGGCATCTCCTGATACACCGGAAAGAACGCGAAATTTTTCCGGGTGCCTTCGCGCTTCAGCGTGCACGCAATCCCGCCCATCTTCACGTTCCAGCCGAGCAGTGCCTGCGGACCGCCGAACCTGCCTTCGGGTCCCTGGTCCGTGGGTAAGCTGTCCTCCTCCGGCGACCAGTCAGGAAGAGCCGGGATATGAAGGTGCGTGTCAATCAGCGGGCCTTGGTAGTAAGAAGCGGGATAGTCCGGCTTCGGCACGTCGGGGCAGGGGACGGGTGCCATGGCCGCTTCAATGCGCCTGCGCCAGACCTGCTCTTCGAAAGAAAGCTCTTCCTTTTCATAAATCACCCCATTCCATTTCCTCCAGATGTCTTCTGCGGGCTTTCCCCGGATGGACATCCACGGCGATAGCGGATTCTCCCAATGCGTGTAGCCGAAATGGAAATAGCCGATGGCCCAGGGCCTTTCTGCGATTGCACGGAAATATGCATGAACAACCCGGGCATGGTCGTGGGTGTCAAATTCATATTTACTTTCTTTGAGTACAGCTTCCGGATCGCCAATCCAGGGGATGGAACTGATGGAATAGAAAGACTGGCCTTTCCAGGAATTTCTGACATTGAAATATCCGTTCCTGATCAGGATTGGCTTCTTGTATGTGTCATAGAATACTTTCATGCCATCCAGAACCGCGTCTGCGCCTTTCTTCAGTTCTTCGTTGGTTGGATCATCCTTCATCGAGAGCGGGAAATCGCTGGCGACAAGAATGAAATCAAGCATGCCGGCCCATGGAACTGATTCTGGCTGCGGTATGGGGACAGGAGAAGGACTGGCATCGGGTCCAAGCACCCAGACCATCTGGCCAACTTCCCCGCTGAAAACATTCCGTATGCTGCCGAAGATCCGCCTCCATTCCCGCTCGATGTCTATTGCCGCTTCTTCCGTCTCCCACGTTCCGACAGCATAGGAAAAAGCGTCTGCATCTGCCTGTTCTGCAAGGGATGCAAAATGCAGCAAAAAGCGTTCCGTCTCATTAAAATATGTCCTCCACCATCCTTCGGTCCTGTTCGCTGTATCGAGGGGGCTGCAGCACAGTTGCGGGGCGATAAGCACCTTGAGGCCTTGTTTCTTATATGCCTGCACTTCCTCAAGGAATGTCCCGTCATCAGGATAGTTTGGGTTATTCTCCCAATCATTAGCTACTTTGGGAAGATTATCCACTTCTGTCCATTGCCATGGCGGATCAATTTCTACCCAGGTGTACCCTTGCTCTTTCACATGGTGGGCGATAGAATCAAAAAAATCATGAAAAGCAGGCACATAGAGGTCTTCGATTGTTTGCCCTGACCTGAACTCAAGGTTATTTACCCGGGGCAAGAAGTTTCCTGAGGGTTCTAAATGAGTTGTTTTGGTAATCGTTCCCTCTTTGGGAAACCATCTCCACCTTTCTATGGTGTCTTTTTGAATCTTGCCCGGTTCGTAATCACTGTCTCTTCCATGTGCGGTCCAGAAGTAATTGTTCGTGTCCCGGTCAGGCTCTTCAGGCGTTGGGACAAGGTACTCTGCAGTATGAAAATCATATCTGTTTCGAGAATAGCGGTAACGGATAGTATCACCTCCTATCGGGATGTATCCTTGGTTGAAGAGTTGAGTTTCATTCAGAGTTATGGTGTGGGTGAAATCTTTTATTTTTTCCATTTTATGGGGAATCTGCATCACATAGATCCAGACCGTGTCGCCTGCAGGGGTGTTTTCAGGGATGGCCACCTCAAACACCATGCCGGATGGCGCTTCCTGCAGCGCATCCTGCCCTTGTGCCGGCGACTGCGGCACGCCCTGCCCATCTCCTGCCGGTGCTGCATCCCCTTCCGCGGGAAGCGTGGGCTCCGGCCGTGCCTGCTCCTGACCCGCCTGCTCGCCGGCTGGCAGGCAGCTGCCCAGGAAGACGACCAAAAGAAGGGAAAGGAGAATGGCAAGCGCCCTCTTTTGCATCCTTCAACGGAAGCGTGCACTGTTTAAGAATGTTTTGAGGGAGTGGCGTTATTGAAAAGTTCCCTGCGCCTGCGAGCTCGCCGTTTTCTCGCCGGTTTTATCGGAGCAGTTCTGCTTCCCTCTCCGGTGGAAAACAGTCCCTGGCGCGACTGAAGTTGACGCACGTTCACTCCGCTGCGCTCCGTTCTCTATCTGCGCTCACTCCGTTCGGCAGACCTGCTCGCCCGCATTCCGGTGGCGCTTACGGACTTTTCAATAACGCCGAGGGAGTGGCAGTTCGTTAAACTGTGTTATCCCGAAACTATTTCCCTACGATAAGTTTATTGGGGTTATGAAA
>CAYYLB010000013.1:0-20055 GCA_964472345.1 uncultured Methanosarcinales archaeon | reverse complement strand
CAAATGGACTTTTTATTTCTAAGAGGTCATTTTGTAGTTTCTACCTTAATAATTTAAGAAATTCATCTGGATGAAGAACTTTAATCCCACAATACTCTTTCAAAACCAATAGATGCTTGTCCTGACTTACAATATATTCCGCTTTTCCTTCCAAAGCTGCTTCTACAAACTTATTATCGTCAGGATCGGTTACAACATAAACTTTTTCCGTTGGAACAACAACGATGGATTTTTCCAGCACCAGACTCCCCCACCAAGAAATAGTGTCTGGTTCAAGTGGAACTTTAAAACTCATCAAAATTCTAACCATTTCCTCAATTATTGGCAAAGAAGAGACTAACTCAAAATCATTCTTCATCCATGCTCGCAAAACTTTTTCTGATGATCCAGTCCAATGAATACCGGAAACAAAGATATTCGTATCTAAAACAACCCTCATTTTTCACGTGCTCTTTTGATTGCATCCTGCAGGTCTTTCTCAGTTAGTTTATGCTTATCTGTATGAGCATGGCTCTTCTGTAGCATTTTCTCAAAGTCATCTAGACTTGGAGCATATAATTTTTTCAGTACAAGCATGCCCCCCCTTTGAAGTACCATGAACTTGTCCCCTTTATGGATACTCATATCCTCTCTAAACGATTGGGGTATAACCACTTGCCCTCTTTCCCCTATTTTAGCAATTTCAAACTCCATAGTTATCACAAATTCATATTAATATGATATTCATATTTAAACCTTTCTGTTTTTATGGAGAGAAGAGATCCCCTTAATCTTTCCAGAGCCCCCTCTTCCCATAAAGTTTTATAAGCCTCTCCAGTTTCTTGCAGGGGAAAAGGTGAGGCTGATTGTTTGACATAATAACTGTAGGCAGCGCGACGGTTGATGTCTTTCTCAGGGTGTCCGGGCGCGACGAGCACTTCCGCAGGCACCGGAAGCACTGCGATGTCTGCTATCCCCTCGGGCTGAAGGAGCTGGTGACCGGCATGCAGCTCAGCACCGGCGGCGGCGGCACGAATACGGCGGTTGCATTCGCGCGGCTCGGCTTCAGGACAGGCTGGCTCGGTGTTCTCGGGGATGACGAGCACGGCTCCATGGTGCAGCGGCAGCTTCATGAGGAAAGCGTGCAGCTTTTGGGAAAGAAAAAGAATGGCATGACTGGCTATTCAGTCATCCTCACCAGCCTGCAGCCGGATCACGTGCCGCTGGTGTACAAGGGCGTGAATGACCGGCTCGCCATGCAGGATGTCCCGTTTTCTCGGCTGCAAACGCGCTGGTTTTACTTCTCGGCAATGCTCGGGCAGAGCCTGCGCACCATGCTGCAGCTTGCGCAGTTCGCAAAGAAACGGCATATTCCATACGCGTTCAACCCCAGCATCTACCTCGCTGAGCAGGGCATGGCGCCGCTGCGCCAACTGCTCGAGGGCTGCACCGTGCTTGTCCTCAACAAGGAGGAGGCGCAGGCGCTTGCCGGAAGCAGGCAGCACGGGCGTGAGCTGCTCAGGAAGCTGCATCGTGTTACGGGAGGCAGTATCGTCGTGACCGACGGCAGCAAAGGCGCGCACGCGACGGACGGGCGCTTGTGCTACCGGCTGAAGCCGCGGAAAACGCACGTTGTTGAGACGACCGGTGCAGGAGATGCCTTCGCTTCAGGTGTCGTTGCCGGCTTGCTTTTGAAGAACGACCTCGCCTTTGGCCTCCGGCTCGGCCAGGCGGAAGCAGCCGCGGTGATCCAGCATCAGGGGGCAAAAGAAAAGCTCCTTTCCCTGCGCGAAGCGCAAACCAAGATACAGAAGCGGCAGGCATTGCTCCGGATTGGCGCGCTCCGCTGATATATAGTAAGTGATCTAAATATTTATACACATGTCACTTACTATATTCGAAGGACATAACACATTTGTATAGTTATTTATGTCCTTCGCTACAGTTATGGGCCCCTCATTGACGTCGCGCCAGCGGCCAAGGCACTGCACGCAACTGCTCTTCTTCACTCAAAAACGTATTTGTTTAGCACCCTAAGGTCGAAATTCCTTCGATGCCAGTCATCGAGGGCGTCGCGGGGGGACGCCCCATACGGGGACGCAGCCCCGTCGATGAGATCGGCCAGAATTTCGAAGGTGCTAAACAAATACTCAAAAACTATAAAAAGAAGCCGGCAGCCCGTGCTCCCATGAAAGTCAGCATCATCGGCGCCGGGCCTGTGGGCAGCTACACAGCCGCACTCCTCGCCAAAAGAGGGTTTGATGTCACCGTCTACGAGGAGCACAGCGTCATCGGCAGGCCAATCCAGTGCACCGGCCTCATGACGCTCACGCTCAAAGAGATCCTTAAGCCGTCGCCAGAATATGTCACCAATGTCACCCACGGCATTGAGCTCATCGCTCCCAACGGGACGAAGCTCCTGCTCCGCGCAAAGGAATACCTTGTCGCGCGCGACCGCTACGACCAGTACCTTGCGGATCGCGCCAGGGACGCCGGCGCAGCACTGCTGCTCAACCACCGCTTCATCGGACGGCAGGATGGTGCGCTGCTCATCAAGGATGCCAAGGACCAGCGCATCAGGCGGATCACGGGCGGCATCCTCATCGGCGCGGATGGCGCGAACAGCACGGTCGCCCGGCTGCTCAACCCCGCGCGGCAGCGCCGCTACTGCGTCGGTATCCAGGCGCGCGTCCGCGGCGCCTTCGACCCGGACAGATACACTGTCTACTTCGACAACGCCATCAGCCCCGGCTTCTTCGCTTGGATCGTCCCCGAAAGCGAGGCAACGGCCCGCGTCGGCCTCAAGGGCACGGGCACGAACTTCAGGGCATTTATCAGGAAGCATGGCTTCACCCAGCTCGAGATGCAGGCTGGCCCGATCCCTGTATACGATCCGCAGTACACAACCGAGCAGGATGCGACCTATCTGGTTGGCGATGCCGCGACCCAGGTCAAGGCAACCACCGCGGGCGGCATCATCCCCGGCATGAAGGCGGCAGAATGCCTTGCAGAGGCGCTTGCGCACGGCGACAGCTATAAGAAACGCTGGAAGCGGCGCATCGGACGCGACCTCTGGCTCCATCTCAGGATGCGCCGGCTGCTCGACCGTTTTTCCAACCAGGACTGGGACAGGCTTATCATGCTGCTCGGTCAGCCGCGGCTCCGGCGCCTGCTCGAGCGCCACGACCGCGAAAAGCCGTTCCGGCTGCTCGCCGCGCTTCTCTACGAGCCGCGGCTGCTTGCGTTTGCCCGCCGGCTCTTCTCAGCTGGGCAGGAAGACCGCACGCCGGCACAAGGCGAGCGCTCTGCTTCGTAACTGCTCAAAACCCGTAAGAAAAACCTTTATAAATCCGCCAGACCTTTGGGGTGGCAAAGAGCGGGGAAAACCATGGTGATTGCGCTTCACGTAACAAACCTGACAAAAGAGCTCGGCAGCCGCATCGTTCTTGATAAGATCTCATTTGATGTGCAGAAAGGCGAGATCTTCGGCATCATCGGCATGTCCGGCTGCGGCAAAACCACGCTCCTGAACCACCTGATCGGCTTTTACGAGCCCGATGAAGGCAGCGTTCTGTACCGCACCAAAGACCCCAAGGCCGCGAACGAGCTGCAGGACCTGCACAGGAACCCTGGCGAGGTCAAGCGCCTCTTCGGCTTTGCCCCCCAGACACCGTCATTTTATCCGAAGCTCACCGTCGAGGAGAATCTGTTCCATTTCGCAGCGCTGCACCAGCTCGAGCGCAGGAAGGTGCAGCCGCACGCCCAGCGGCTGCTCGAGCTCACCAAACTCGAGCAGCACAAGGACAAGCTTGCCGAATACCTCTCCGGGGGCATGCAGCGCCGCCTGAGCATCATCTGCGGCATGATTCACAACCCTGAGGTGCTGATCCTCGACGAGCCGACCGCCGACCTCGACCCCCTGCTCCGCGACGAAACATGGTCATTGATCCTGTCGATCAACAAGCTCGGCACCACCGTCGTCGTTGCAAGCCATTTCCTGCAGGAGCTCGAAGCCGTCTGCGACCATGTCGGCATCATGAACAATGGACGGCTGCTCAAGGTGGGCACGCTCGATGCCCTGAAAGAGGAATTCGGGCAAAAAGCTGTTGAGGTCCAGATCGAGACCGACCCGTCCCTCTTTCCGGTGATTCTCGCAAAGCTCAATCGCGGGAACATCTCGCGCATTCGGGATCGCGGCCGTATCCTCACGCTCCACACACAGAACGCACAGGCGACGCTCTTTGAGCTTGCCCAGCTGCTCCGCAATGGAGCAATCACCGCAACCGCGCTCGAGGTGCATCGCCCGACGCTTAAGGAAGTATTCGAGGCGATTGCGCTCGGCGGAGTTGGTGCGAAATGATGCACTGCCCCCCGTTGCGAGCGACGCAGTGCACTGCTTGCAGGGCTCGCTGGAACCGATTTCCTTCGGCTCGCATTGCGAGATATGATGGGGCTAACTTTACGGAAATCGGCGGAGCGCCGACGTGCACGACTTTAGGGAGTGCTGGCTTGCCACCGCAGTGCCGCGACAGCGAATTACTCCGAGCGAGGCGAGGAGTTGCCAGAGACGCAGTCTCTTCGCATCGCACCAACTCCGCGCTCGGTCATATGTAATCAGAAAAAAGAGGTAGGATGAAGACGCTCATTCCCATTATCAGCAAGAATCTGAAGCTGTTGATCCGCTCAAAGACCTCCGCGCTGATCGTCATTCTCGCCCCGCTGCTGCTGATTCTGCTCGTCGGCCTTGCGTTCGACAACACCAATACCTTCGGCCTTACCATCGGGGTGCACGCGAAAGCCTTCGGTCCTCAGCTCAACCGGTTCCTTGACCAGCTCGCCGAGCAGGACTTCCGCATCATCAGGTATGACCTGGAGCAGGAATGCGTGGAGGACATCAAGGCCGGCATCACCAACACCTGCATCATGTTTCCGGAAAACCTCGCATTTGAGACGAATGAGCAGAAGGAGGTCATCTTCTACGTCGATCACAGCAAGATCAACCTTGTCTGGATGATTATGGACACGCTGAACGTCCACTTCGGCTCAAGTGCGCGCGAGATCAGCAAAAACCTGACAGGCGTGCTGATCAGCAAGCTCGACGACTCAAGGCAGCAGCTTCAGGGAAAGCAGGAGGCGCTTGCTTCCGTGAAGTCGCATACGGAAAGCACCGCAACTACCGCCCAGCAGATCACCGCCAGCCTGGGCGCGCTCGACCTGTCCTACAACGAAGGGGCGCTTCCCCTCAGTGCAGCGAAGGAGATGCTCGTTCTCATCCGCGACACGCTGAGCGAGAAGCTTGATGATGCGAAGAAAAATGTCTCTTCCGTGAAATCGGGCGTCTCGGGAGACGAACTCGAGCTTCAGCTTGACAGCGCCATCACCAATATCGAGATCGCCAAGAAATTCATCAACGCGGAGAACCAGAGCCTGACGCACCTCGGTGTGCTGCTCGGGGACGTTCAGCGCGAGCTCGAGAACATCAAGACACGCCTCACGGCCGCGGACACCGCACGGCAGAGCTCCGTCGAGGCGCTCACCGCGGTGCAGCAGCGCATGAGCCAGGGCATGGAGCAGCTCGCAGGCATTGAAAGCACGATCAATGGTATCATCGGCGAGATCAACTCGATCAAGGTGACAAACCCCGAAGCGATCGCAGAGCCGATTGTCACGGACATCCGGCCGGTCGCCGCGCAGCAGACCTACCTCAACTACCTCTTCCCGAGCCTGATCGTGCTGGTCGTCATGTTCATCGCATTGCTGCTCGGCAGCACCATGGTCATGATGGAAAAGCACAGCCCTGCGTTTTTCCGCAATTTCATAACTCCCACCAGGGATATCACCTTCGTGCTCGGGACGTACCTGACCAACATGCTCCTGCTCATCATCCAGCTTTTCATCATTCTCGTCATTGCGAGCTTCTTCTTTTCCGCGCAGATTCTTCCGAGCATGCCTGGGGTCATCGGCTCACTGCTGCTTGCAGGGACATTTTTTACCTTCGCCGGGATGCTGATAGGGTACATCCTGACATCGGAGGAGACCGCGACTCTCGCAAGCATCTCAACCGGAAGCATCCTGCTGCTGCTATCAGATGTCATCCTTCCGCTCGAGAGCATGCCCGCCGCGCTCCGGAGCATCGCAGCCTTCAACCCGTTTGTCCTCGCCGAGCAGATGCTTCGGGAAGTCGTGCTCTTCAGGACATCGCTCGACACCATCATACTCGACGCAGTCTACCTCTCGCTGTATTCGATCGCATTGTTCCTCTTCATCTGGGGGTCCCAGCAGTTCATGAGCCGCCATTACGTGCAGAAGTTCATGTACCAGCACCACAAGAGGAAGCGGCATGAGCTCGAGCAGCAGGAGCATGATCACCTTGCCGAGGCCGTGCAGGCGACGCCGCTGCCCAGGAAGAAGTCGCTCGCATTCCTGCAGAAGTTTTTCAGGAAGCGCCGCGACGAGCAGGCGAAGGCGCAGATGGTAGCACTTCCAGCGCAGAAGCAGGCGCCGCAGGGCGGCAGGCAGCAGCAGGCGAAAGAGGCAGAAAAGCCGAAACCCGCACCACAGCCGCCTCAGCAGCAGAAGCAGCCTTCCTCGCAGCCTCCGCCATCACGGGCCCCGCAGCCGCGCACGCCGCCCTGGGAGGCCGAGCTCCAGCGCGTGAACGAGGAGCTGCGCAGGCTCAAGGAGAAGTAAGGCATGCTCTTCCATCCTTTCAAACTCTCCACATAATGGCAGTACTCATCATCACCGGCACCCCATGCACCGGCAAGAGCACGCTCGCGCAGCTCATCGGGCAAAAGCTCGGCTTCCGGCGCATCGACGTGAACGCCCTGATTGACCGGAAGCAGCTCTGCGAGGACTACGACGGGCAGCGCCAGTGCAGGATCGTTGATGTCGGGAAGCTCAACAGGGAGCTCATCGCCCTCAGTACGGAAGCGGGGGAAAAGAAAGAAAATCTCGTGATCGACTCGCACCTGAGCCAGCATCTTCCTAAAAAATATGTTGACCTCTGCATCGTCACCCGCTGCGATTTGAAAGTCCTGCAGCAGCGCCTGGAAGCCCGCGGCTATCCCGCAGCGAAAGTACGGGAGAACCTCGACGCGGAAATATTTGATAATTGCCTCACCGAGGCACAGGAAGCAGGGCACAAGGTGCTCATTGTTGATACGACGCGGGGGGTTGATGCGGATACGGTTATTGGGACGGTCCGTGAGAGGCTTGAGTGGTAGAGAAAAAGTGCGGAAGGCATATCGACGGCGGAGGCTAGAACTCCGTTTCTGCATCACGGCGTTTCATCAGAAGAGCAAATGCCCGCGGCGTGATATATTCATTCACCCCTGCAAAATCGCGGTCATAGGAAATCAGGTGAGGGATCCTGAGCTTCTTGGTGACCGCCAGCTGCTCAAGGTCTTTCTCATTGATGTTTCTCCGGTAGGCCTCCATTGCATCAAGGACGTTCTGACGGGAAATAATCACGCATGCTTCATGCAGGTAGCGGCGGAACAACCGTGCCAGCGCGATGGAGTGGCGCCTCTCAAAATATCAAACCACCTCATGAACGACGCGCTCAGAAACGACTGCCTCAATCTCGCCCTTGTTCAGCAAATCCAGGATAATGGCGCTGTTGGAATGAGGATACTCAAAAGCATAGATGAAGACATTCGTGTCGATGAACACTCTACGCATCTTCCAGTGCCTCAAGCTCTTTTGCGAGCTGCGCAGGGTCGATCTTCCTCCGGGGAAATGCGGCGATCTCCTTCCAAAGCTTTTCCCGGCCCAGCAGCCCCAGCTCGAGCGAGTAATGCACCAGCGCCGATCGGATCGCTTCTGACTTGGTGTTAAACAGCCCGGTGCGCACCATCCGCTCGAGGACGGCTGCTTCCGTGCCCCGGAACTTGAGCGTGAGGGTGGTGTCTTTCATGGCAGGTCCCCGATACCTAGATTTTTATAGTGAATCTATAGTGAATAGATAGTTTTATATATAAATGTTTCGTAGATTTGCAGCGCACATGCGGCGAGCGCAACGGGAGAGGCCCGGAGCCGTTCCGCTCTGCTCCTTGACGAGGCACATGAAAACCCTGCGGTCGGGAGAGGAAACTTTTCCGTAAAGTCTTCTGCTGGATGAGAACACATTTTAAACAAGACCAGAGATGATCATCGTCAGCAACAGGGAGCCAGAACAGGAGCTACTGCGGGTTCTGCTGCGAGGAATGCTTGTATACGTTAAAACCCCCGCCCCGGATAAGCCTCTTCCCGCGGATCGTAAAGCATTCTCCAGAAGAGCAGCGCCTGCTTCTTGTCCGAAGGGATATTCCAGTATGTGTTGTCCTTGAACGGCTTGCCCTTCAGCGCGTCGAGCATCTTCGCCGTCGGCCGCCAGTCCATCCCGGCGCGCAGGAAGAGCTTCCGCATGCCAAAGCAGCGGATTTCCGCAGCCTTGGCCTTCTGCTCTTCAAAAGATAATGACGTCAGCCGCTGCCACTGCGCAACCGATGCCTCCGCCGATCGCTCGAAGATGCCGGGGAGTTCCGCAGTTTCCACCATCCTCCCGTCGAGCTCCAGTCCCCACCATTTCAGGCTGTTGATTGTGTCACCGTCGTACGTTGCATGAAGCGAGATCATGTCGGTCCGGTAAATGACGTTCTGATAAATGGAATAAATCCGAATGTCATCCGCAATAAATGCCGCGGCAGTCGTAAACAGCTCCACAGGCTTCATGCCCGTAAATCGCTTGATTACGAGCACGTGGCCGGGTCCGAACAGACCGGAAACGTCGTACGGCCCTTCGTTCTCAGCACCATAGTCAAAATAAAAGTCAACATAATAGCCCGCTCCAAGGTTGTACAGCGCCGTGTAGATTTTCCCCAGCCATCGCGCAATCTCCGGCGTTGCCTGCTTGAGCTGCTTTGCGCTGAGAAGCTCCTTCACCTCGCCGGTGGTGTGGACAATGTTCGAGCGGAAGCCGAAGACATCATCCTTTGCACCTGCAGAAAGCATGTTGAAAAAGAAGTCCGCAAGCTCAAGCCGCTTTTCTCGCGGAATCCGCGCGCATTTGAGATCCAGCAGCAGGAAGTACAGCTGGCAGCGCAGCGATGACATCCCCGGCCAGAGCGCCGCAAGCTCCCTGAATGGGATGTTCTGCGTTTTTGCCCGCCGGACAAACTCGTCAATCTTCTCAACAAACTCCTTTGCCATCAGCGGCTGGAACTGCAGGTGGTCAAACGGCTGCAGCGTGCCAAAGTCCATGGCGCCGAGTGCAGCAAGCACCGATTCAACGTACTGGTCAATCCAGCTGTCCAAGGTGATGCACCTCGCCGCTTAAACCGTCCATATGGATGAGATCTCCGTCTTTGAGCACGTCGGTAACGGGCTTACCTGTAGAAACGCACGCTGCCTGAACGATGCACGGGATGCCCATCTCCCTGCTTAAGATAGAAGGGTGGCTGGCTACGCTTCCAATATTGCAGATAATGCCTGCGGCTTTTCCCATCAGTATGACCATTGTCGGGTCTGTTATATGGGTGACAAGGATATCTCCCAGATTGAATTTGTGGTGATCATTGATGTCTTTGATGATCTTAACTCGCCCGCGGGCTTTGCCCTGGCTCACCCCAAACCCTTTCACGGCAATTTTTTTTGGCTTTTGTCTGTGAACGGTTTCAAGCATATATCCAATCTCCTGTTGGGAAAAATCCCGTATATCTGTCGCACGTTCAACAAGACCACCATGCACAAGCACTTCTTTTATGTTATCAAGCACAATCTTTATCATGGGGCATAGCATCTTGCTCTCGATATATTGTCCTTCCTCATTGATCTGGATGGAGATGGGAGTGATGAGGCGCAACGCAAAAAATTCCCGGAAAGTTTCAGGTGACAAGTGCGCAGCACAGAGCTTCGTGACAACCGCGTTATCCTTTGAAAAATCAAAAAAGAGCTTGGGCTCACGATAAAAGATAATTGGTTTCATGGCCGAATACATCAAATCGCGCTTGAGCTCAGTGGTCTCACCAATTGCACCCACTTTTATTGCTTCTTTCGTAATCTCTGCCTGGAGAAAATCAGTGAAATACGCATTCATCTCTTTTCTTGAGAGAAAAGACTCGAGAAGCTTCCGGAATCGCAGAACAATCTCATCGCTCACAATATAGGTCAGGAAATGATAAGAATAAAACTGCACATACGCGCTAACAAGCTTCCTAAAGTTTTCAAAGAGAGTGGCACTATCTTTCGCATCAAGCGAGACCTCAACCTCACGAAGAATGTGCACAACGTTCTTAACGGCATCTATTTTGTGTATGACTGCTTTGATATAGGCTAATGGGTCTTTTACGAATACCGAGAGCATTTCCCTGCTGCCGAGTGATGGGTGAGCCCACCAGCGTCCGTTGTCTTCAAAGAAAAAAGGTAATACTTTTCCAAAGAGAAGCATTGATTCATCTTCAAATCCTTTCGAGAGCAGCTCTACCTCAAGCTTCTTCAAAGTGTATGCGGGCCGCTCGCAGACATACTTTTTCCCATCTTTCTCCAGTTCCCAGACTTCATTGTTTGGCGCTGCCCTTGCTTCCGTTGTGTATTTTGTGATCATTGTACCTCAACCCTCTCGTCCGCAGCATCAATCATGGCGTGCTGCCCCTCAGCCAGTTTTGTGGTCTCAACATTCACAAGTGCAGGGATGCCAAGTTCGCGTGCAACAATCGAGGCATGCGACGTGACGCCGCCGGTTGCAGAAAGTAGCGCTCCCGCATCTTTGAGCGCAAGCACATCCTGCGTCAGCCATTGATCAAGAACAACAATATCCTGTTTGGTGTACGCGCTGCCCAGCACAAAACGCCTAATGGTTCCATGAACAATGCCCGGACAGACGCATGTGCCCGAGAGTGTTGTCATCTCATTTACCTCGGCGGTACTGCTGCACTTCATCATAACGCTGCTGAAGAATATCGATCGCCTCGCCAGACGATGCCCTGAGTTGCGCGTTACCCTTGAGCTGCGCAATAACGCAAGGCATCATATCAACACCCGCCCAGAACGCAGGACTGCGCAGCGTCCGTTTACTTCTCCTTTGCGATGCGAGCCCATCAACAACAAAAGCGTACGTATCAGTTCCTGCGACATCGTCAAGGAAAGTTCCTGCCTTTTTCTTCACCATACGTACAAGATACTCCGCATCGGGGCGCTCGCTCCGCTCAGCCCATCGTGGATCCTGCTCTGTATAGCCGAGCAGCTTCTTGATGCCCGCTTCAACGACTTCTATGCCGACGCGCCCTTCCTTGAACAGGCGCAAACGATCACCGACGAGTGCATCCGCTTCTGCGTGTCCTCGAATGGGGTAATTGCCGTCATGGTACCAGATTGCATCGAGGACTTTATAAGGATTGAGGCGGCCAAAAGCGCTCTGAGGTTCCTCGCGCAATTTGATATCTGAGCCAGACAGCAGTAGCTGAACGGCAGCCCGACAAACACCTGGATTGAGATGAGAGGAAGACGCTTTAAGTACAAGCGCACCACGCAAATCATCGCCAACGGCATCTTTTATGTACTGGGCCTTACCTTGAAAAGTGGCTGCCGCAGTAGGCGTAACAACCGCTTCAATTGTGCTCTCCGGCGTAGCTCCCTCAAGCCGGCTCCCGTCGTATGAGAGAATGATATCATGGAAAAGCCCGGCGAGAAACGCGCTTCGCACGGCATCATCCGTAAGAGCATCATCCGATAGCCCAAGTTTCCGCTGCGCATTTCCGTCTTCTCGGATATTTTTGACGAGTGCTGCCGCGCCAAAGCCAACATCAAAACAATGGAGCAGTTCGTGCGTCCGGCCTTGGGCGACAGATGAAGCAGCAGCGCCCAGCACACCTCCAACACTATCTGCCATGCCTAGGGCAGTAGACCGTTCAGCAAGATCGCTGACAGAGTAGAGTCCGCCGTCAATAAAACTAGGCTCATTCCCAAATCCTATCCTATTCAATACGTCCTGAAGTGTTTTTGTTGTCATGGTTACCTCCCTCCCTCAATGTTCAGGCGCGGCAGCCGCACCATCACAAATCCTTCCCCGCGAGGCAACCGTACTGCCGGCTGGTTGTGCTCATACGCTTCTTTGACGAGCCTCATGACCTCATCGTCGGTAATGTTCACTCCCAGCATCGCCCGCAGTTTCATGTTCTTCAAAAGGTAATTTGTTACCTCTTTCTTGTGGTTACTAACTTACCTATATTAATTATTGCTGTCGTTTTTCCGACAACTATAAATACCCCCGCTTCATCAGCCCGACAATGGACGAAAAAGCCGTCTTGGCCGAGCTCGGCCTCTCCGAAGGCGAGATCAGGGTTTACCTCGCTCTCCTCAAGCTAGGGCAAAGCCCGGTCAGCGCCCTGACAAAAGAAACCGCCCAGCACCGCACGACGCTGTACGACTTCCTTGACCACCTGCTTGAAAAGGGGCTCGTCAGCTTCAGCATCCAGTCGAACGTCAAGTGCTTCAAGGTTGCCCCGCCCGAAAAGCTCCACGAGCTCCTGAAGGAGAAGGAAAGCCACCTGCTCACCATCCTCCCGCAGCTCAAGAAGCTTGCAGCGTTCCAGAAGGAGGACCTTTCCGTCGAGATCTACAAAGGCCGCGAGGGCTTCAAGAGCTTCATCTCCGACCACCTGCGCGAGCTGAAGAACGGCGGCGATTTCTACGGCTTCGGCGTTGACGAGTCAAAGTTCAACGCAATGTTCCCCTTTGAGATGAAAAAGATGTTCCGCGAGGAAGCCCGGTTGGGCATCAATGAGTGGCTCCTTGCGGAAGAAGGCACGAAGTTCATCTTCAAGGAGAAGGCGGCCCATTACCGCTACATCCCGAAGGAATACTTCAGCCCAACGCCGTTCGCCGTCTACGGGAACGTCATCTCGATCCTCATCTGGGAGCCGCTCACCATCATCATGATCCGGAGCAGGCCGCTGGCCGACGCCTTCCGGAAGTACCATAAGCTTCTCTGGAGCATCGCCTCCCAGCACGACCAACTCCACACCTCCCCACAGGACCAGATAAAAGTCACCTTGCACAAGGGCCTGTTCGAGTACCGGACGATGCTGAAAAGCATAACAAAAACGCTCACGAAAGGCGACGAAGTGCTCATCTTCGGCATTGACGACGAAACCATTATGCAGCTTCATCCCGGCTATGCTGCCGACCTCGACGAATACTTCAGGACCATCAGGAAAATGGGGATCCGCGAGCGGGTGATTGCCAAAGAAGGCACCCGCGAGCTTCCCGAAGCCAAAACCACCGCCTACCGCTTCCTCCCGAAAGAGGTGGTTGGCAGCACCGCATTCGAGGTCTACGGGAGCAAGGTTGCCATCTTCCTCTGGGGCGCGCCGAACCACCTTATCCTCATCGACAACAAGGAAGTCGCGGACTCCTACCGCCAGCAGTTCGGGCTTCTCTGGAGCATCGCGAAAGAGCGTCGGTGAGGATTGTTCCCCGCATTCAGGCACCGAAGCCCACCCCATCCGTTTTTGCAGGGCATGGTGGTCTCATGGAGCATTCTTAAATATGAACGATTAAGCGTTCAAAATAGCAAAAAAATGAACGATTTGATAGTAACATTTATAAATAAAGCAGCCTCATCAGCCTAATGGAAATCGAGTATCTCAACACCTGGAACCCGTGGTGGGCAACGAAAGAGGTGCCGGGGGCGCTTCGCGGCACGCTGAGATCCGTCGACCCCCTGCTCTTCAAGGCGCTGGCAGCACGCGAGATCGTCGCGCTGACAGGCATCAGGCGGAGCGGGAAGACGACGCTCATGTATCAGATGATCGCCTCCTTGCTTGAAGCGCACCATCCCCACCAGATCCTCTACGTGAATCTCGATGACGACCTCCTCAGGAAAGAGACGATCGAATCGCTGTACGCATTCTATCGGCAGCAGAAGAACCCCGGGGCGCACGCGTTCGTCTTCCTCGATGAGATCCAGAATGTTCCCGGATGGGAGCAGACGCTCAAGAAATACTACGACCTTCATGAGAAAGTGAAGTTTGTCGTCTCCGGCTCTTCGTCGAGTCTTCTCCACGGGGAACTGTCGACGCTCCTGACGGGCCGCAATCTCACCTTCACCATCGCCCCCCTTTCGTTTCGGGAGTTCCTGGACTTCTCCGGCATTGCATATGGGCAGAAGACGCCGGCCGCAACGCATCAGGTGCTCCACGCCCTCAACGGCTACCTCGAATTCGGGGGATTTCCTGAGGTCTTTTTCAAGGAGCGGGAGCTCAAGAGGCTCCTCCTCAGGCAGTACGTTGATGATATCATCTACAAGGACATTGTGAAGCGGCATCATACCCATGCGGCCAAGGTGACCGAGCTTGCCGTTGCGCTCCTGACCAGCATTGCAAGCCCGTTTACCATCCGGAAGCTGCGGGGCCTCACGGGGCTTTCCATCGGCAGCGTCGGCGAGTATCTCTCCTATCTGGAGGATGCGTACCTCCTCCTGCCGCTCGACCATTTTTCCTATTCGTTCAGGGAAACGTCGAGGCTGCCGAAAAAGAGCTATGCGCTCGATTGCGGCATGCGCAACGTCGTCGGTTTCCGCATTTCTCCTGACACGGGTCGATTGGCGGAGAACTGCGTCCGTGCGGAGCTCTGGCGGCGGGGGAAGGAAGCGTACTACTGGAAGGGCCGTGGCGAAGTTGATTTTGTTGTCAAAAACCGTGACCAGACGCTCAGCGCCATCAATGTCTCATTCACGGACAGGCTCGATGAAAGGGAGCTGCTCGCCCTTCAGGAGTTCGCGAGGGAGTTCAAAAGGACGAAAGAGCAGCTCATCCTCACCAGAAGCGCCGAAGGGAGCAATGGCCCGGTGCGCATCCTCCCATTGTGGAAATGGCTGCTGGAGGAAGCGGAGCAGGCGTAAATGTGGATGCCGCAGCCTCCTGTCCCCAGCAGTTCGGGCTGCTCGGGAGCACCGCAAAGCCATATAAACCACCGCGAAAGGAAAGAAAGCCATGAATCCTTCCAGTCCCGAGCTTTCCGGCATCGAGCTGCACGCCGTCGTTACGGAGCTCCAGCCCCTCGTCGGCGCAAAGATCGACCAGGTCTACCAGGCAGGTGCAAAAGAGCTCATCCTCCAGCTTCACCTTCCCGGCAGCGGAAAGCGCCTAGTGCGCATCGTCGCCGGCAGGCTGCTCTACGAGACCTCGCACAGGGCCAATACGAATGCGTCGGAATTCTGCCTGCAGCTCCGCCGGCGCATCGCCAGCGCCACCATCACCGCCATCGGGCAGCTCGGCGCCCAGCGCATCGTCACCTGCTCGCTTCAGAAGGAGCACCCCATGGAGCTCATCCTCGAGCTCTTTTCCAAGGGGAACATCATCCTCTGCGGCGCTGACCGCACCATCGCGCTCCTTCTCGAGCGCCAGCACTGGCAGTCCCGCGAGCTGCGCATCGGCGTGCGCTACGTGCCGCCGCCGGATGTTGCCCAAATCTTCACGCTCCAGCAGGGTGAATTTATGGCGCTCCTCGCCGCATCGGAGAAAGACAAGCTCGTCACCGCCCTTGCAACCGGGCTTGGCCTCGGCGGCCTGTATGCGGAAGAGCTTTGCGCGCGTGCTGCCGTCGACAAGAGCACCGCTCCGAAGGCGCTCACGGACAGGCAGCGCGAAGCCGTCGGAAGGGCGTTCGTCTCGCTGCTCGGCGAGCTCGGGACGCCGCGCGGCTACCTGTGGCAGTCGGGCGCCATCACCCCCATTCCCATCACGCAGCAGGCGCTGCAGCGGGAATTCGCCACCTTCCACGAGGCGCTCGACGCGCTCATCAGCACGACAAGAGCCCGGCAGCAGCAGCTCGCGGTCGAGCAGCGCTACCATCAGAAGATCCAGCAGCTCCGCACGATCATCGAAAAGCAGCAGCACGCTCTCGCAGCGCTCGAAGCGCAGGCCGCAGAGGAAACCCGAAAGGGTGATGCGCTCTATGAGCACTACCTGCAGGTCAAAAAGCTCCTTGATAGCGTCGGGCTCGCCCGTGCCAATGGCGGCTGGGATGCGGTCCGCGGGCTGCTTGCTAGGGACAGTGCAGTAGCTGTGGTTGACCTGAAGAACAAGAAGGTGGAGCTCGAGCTGGGCTGAAAGGGGCGCAGGCGTCTTCGTGGTGGTATTTCTTGGGGGTGCACTTCCCACAGCGAAAGCAGACAGAGCGGTTGCCCTAGCGGAGTGTTGCGAGCATATCGCCGCCCATGCCGAGAATGAAGCTGCCTCTGCTCACATAAGGTCCTGTTTCAGAGTCACCGAGACGCTCGAATTCACCATTTGTTATTGCTCCTTTAATGCCATCCATCCCGGATTCAACAGCCCGCGTGCCAATGTAGATTCCGGCAATTTTCACCTGCGCCCACCGGCGATGGCAGTCAGAACCAGCAGTGCCTCTAAAATGCGGAAACTCCTCGCGTCGTAGGTTTTCCGCGTCCCTATTGGCTTGCTTCATGGCAACGATGAGCGGAATGAGATCAATGCAATAGGCATTAAAGGTTTCTACTTCATCGACGCAGCCATAAGCATCCCTAATTTCATCGCGCTCTGCATCTGATTCGGGCAGTCGTACGTTTTGACCTAGAACAAGTGCAAATGGGTGGTTGAGGATAGCAATTCCATCTTGTTCGTGAATTTTCTTTACCGCATCATCGATATTTTCGAAATTCGGAAAGTATCCGCCCCGCCAACCGACGACAAGAAGATGATGTTTTCCAACCCGAATTTCCTGGGTCCTCGCGAAGTAGCCCTTTCCGCATTTTGCCAACCTGCCTTTGTCAAGCTCAGTGAAGCTCCCCGCCGGCAGCACGTCGAGGGCCTGCTCGTATCTTAGAATATCTTTACCACTCTCGTCAATATTTTTGACAGTAAGACCAACCATGCCTGGAGAACTGAGGGCTTCAACAAGAGTATCCAAATGCACTTTGTGTGTTGGGTGTGCATGCAGGTCGCACAACACCATTCCTTCATGGATGGGTGCTTGTTTCATATCAGTGTTGTTAAGGTATCTGCCAAGGCTTGCGCCGGTCGCCGCCCCAAGTCCAAGCACAACCAGCTTTCTTCGTGTTATTTTCACGGGCATGGGCTGTTTTAGCTTGCGTCATTATAAAATTGCCTGTCTTTGGCAAGTCATTTCTGTTGTGCTCTCCCATTTTTACTGACGAAGTGCCAATACGAGCCTTTTTTGTTCTTTGTGTTTACTGTCCGCACAGGCGAAAAGCCCGGGTTTTTTTGGAAAAGATAGTGCCAGAAGACCGCACGAAAGTTTATAAAGAAGCTCCAGCTTGCAGCGGCGATGAGAGTCGCGATCCTCTACTCCGGCGGGAAGGACAGCACGTACGCGATTGACTACTGCAGGAGCCGCGGCTGGGACGTGCGCTACCTGCTGAGCGTAAAGCCGACGCGGAAGGACTGCTTCCTCTTCCACTTCGCCACCGTCGAGCACACGCCCAAGCTCGCGGAGCTGCTCGGCATCCGGCACATCCTGTTGGGCTGCGATGTCGCTGATCCAAAGCGCGAGGCCGCTCTCGTGAAAAAAGAAATAGAAACACAGCAGGAGCACGACCCCGTTGACGCCGTCGTTCTTGGCGGCACCGGCCTGCAGGAAACGCAGCTCCGGAGCGTCCAGGACGCGCTGCGCCCCCTGAATGTGGAGGTCTTCGCAGCGCACGCGGGGATGGACCACGACGCCGTCATGGAGGAGATGCTTGCCAGAGGCTACGTGTTCCTCATCACCCAGGTCGCCTCCGACGGGCTGCTGCCCTGGCTCGGAAAAACCCTCACGAAGGAGAACCTGCCGCAGCTGCTCGCGGACAGCAGGAGATACGGCTTCCATTGCGGCGGCGAAGGCGGCTATTACGATACGCTGGCCATTGACGGGCCGATCTTCGCAAGGCGGCTTGGGGTTGTCGGGATGAAGAAAGTCATCGAGGATGCGTACTGCGGGCATGTCGAGCTGGAAGTGGATGTGACGGAGAAAGAGAAGCAGCTGCAGGCCCGCGAGAGCGTTCTTGTATAATAAGTGACCTAAACTTTTGTACTTTTACTTTAAACGATGAGGGGGTTAGGTGTACGGATGAAACGAACACTTTAAAAAGAAATAAATATAAACTACTTATATTAAGTGTTGTGTATAAATGGATATTCAAATGTCAAATGAAATTGTCTTGGAAGATGTTAAACCAAAAGAACTGGCTGAAGAAATAAAAAAACACGCTACTCAATCTAAGAGTGAAGAAGATATAAAGATAAGAATTGAGTATACTCTAAGATCTAAAGTATTTGAAAAATGGAATGTTCCATGGGCAACTTATGAAAAGAAAACAATTGTGAGTGGAGCAAGAAAAGATGCTCTTTACGGCCATGTAGTTATTGAATATAAATCTCCAGGAAAATTAGATTCAAAAACTGAATTTAACAAAGCAAAAGAGCAAATTAAAAAGTATATTTCTGAAGATGGGAAAGATTCAAAGTACTTTAATAGATACTTTGGGGTTATAATTGATGGGAATAAAATTTCTTTTGTTAGATTCAGAAAAAATGAATGGGAAGAACAAGATACACCTTTAGATGTTAATGCCCAAACTATTCTTCGCCTACTCGAATCTATTCGAGGACTAAAAAGAAAACCTATTGATGCAGAATTTTTATTACTGGATTTTGGTCCTAAGAGTCCAATTAGTAAAAAGGCCGTTTCAACATTTTATAAGAAACTGAGCAAATCAAAAACTCCAAGAACATTAATGCTATTCAATGATTGGAAAAGAGTTTTTTCACAAGTTTGTTCGTATTCCAATGAAAAACTTGAGAAATTGGCAGACTTTTATGATTTTGACCAAGAAGACGTTGATCCTGAAAAGCTATTCTTTTGTATTCATACTTATTATACTATTTTAATGAAACTTATGACTTCAGAGATAGTTACATTATTTGCAGATAGTCTTTTAGGTTCTTACTTGAAAAAAGTTGAAGAAGCATATTATCATGATAAACTAGGAAAATTTGAAGATATGCTTAATGAGTTAAAAGAACTCGAAGAAGGTGGAATTTTTAGTACACTTGGAATAAAGAATTTTTTAGAAGCAGATTACTTTGCATGGTATTTGGATGATTGGGATGCAGAAATTGCAACATCTATTTTTGAAATAAATAAACAGTTATTAGATTATGAGCCTGCAACAGTTGAATTAAATCCAGAAAGAGTAAAAGACCTCTTTAAAAGACTTTATCAGAATCTAGTCCCAAGAGATATTAGGCATAAGCTAGGCGAATATTTTACCCCCGACTGGCTTGCTGAATTGCTATTAGAAGAGATTCAATATGATGGAAATCCTGAAAAAAGAGTTTTAGACCCAGCTTGTGGCTCTGGGACTTTTTTAGTTTTGACAATTAAGAAAATAAGGGACTATTCAGAAGAACATTTCTTGGATAAAAGAGAATTACTGAAACAAGTTATTAATAATGTTCATGGAATTGATTTGAATCCTCTTGCTGTTTTAGCTTCAAAAGCAAACTACTTAATCGCTTTAGCAGACTTATTACGCTATAGGCCAAAAGAAGGAATTGAGATTCCAATTTATCTTGCTGATTCTATTTCTGTTGAGAGAACTGTAACCCCTTTTGGCGAAGCTGAATTCACATTGCACACAACAGAAGGTAAATTCTGGATAACTAGGGAAGTCATTGATAAAAACCTGCTTTACCCTGTTCTTAACGTTATCAATGAAGGAGTAAAAATAGGTTGGGATAAAAAGCAATTGGAGGCAATTCTTGATAAAAAAGTAGGTTTAAGCCACCAGTCAATACAATCTTTTTTAAGACTTTACGAGAAGATTTTAAAATTAGAACATATGGGTAAAAATAAGATATGGACTTCTCTATTAAAAAATTCGTTTGCTCCAATGTTGATGGGAAAATTTGATTATGTTATTGGAAATCCACCTTGGATTAATTGGGAAACCCTACCTGTGTTTTATAGAAATACAACAAAAGACTTGTGGGGTAGGTATGGATTATTAGAAAAAACTCAAGGAATTGGTTTAGGCAAAGTTAAAAGAGATATTTCTATGCTGTTCTTAGCGAGATG
>CAYYLB010000012.1:2010-20322 GCA_964472345.1 uncultured Methanosarcinales archaeon | reverse complement strand
TTTTGGCGGAGGATGAAAAATGAAGCTGAAACGAAATAATATTAGGACACGACATGCTGCACTCGCAGAACCAAAGTTTATAAACGCACTCCCGAACCCCCGCGGTGTGCCGGTGTCGCATAACCTGGTAGTGCGCTGGTCTTGAACCATTGCGGGCAAACCAGTTCCCTCACGGGATTGCAGGTTCAAATCGCTGGTCGCGGGCAGCAAATGAGCGCGCCAGCGTGACTTTCCTGCCACCGGCGCTTTGTTTTCCGCGCAGGCGTGCCGATGGGCACACGACACCGGTGCCTCAAGAAGGGCTACGCAGAAACCCGATGCACTGCCTGCTCCGCGCGAACGAGGCTGGCGCGATGCTTGCACTGCTCGCAGGAACCGATTTCCTTCAGAAAAGAAGAGCGGGTCAGAGCAGAGAAAACCCGGGGAAATCGGCCGAGAGAGCCGGCAGTGCCGAGCGCAGGCGAGAGGGTTTCTGCGGAGCCTCAAGAAAAAAATGAAATGAAGCCGCTGCCCCTCATACGCCGCCTCATGCTTCTCAGCGGCGTTTCCTTGGCAGGGCTGATGATCGTGGCTAAAGCTTCTTCATGTCCTTCCAGCTCTGCTCGAAAAGCTCTTCAAAGTGCTGGACAAAATAAGGCGTGCTGATCCAGATGCCGCTGTCGAAGCTCTCGTGCGCCTTGCTGTCATCCGTCAGCATCACGACAAGCTCCTTGCTGTCGACAGTGCAGAAGCGCGCGCTCTTCGCGCTGTTGCGGAATTCGGCTCCTGCGACGTCCTTGGCGAGCTTCTTCGCCGCATCATTCATCTGTGCGGCGATGCGCACGCTGACGCCGCGCCTGGCAGCCTTCTCGAGGTCTGAGCTGAAATGCTGCAGCTTGCGCTGCAAACCGCTCGCGGTCGTTGAAATGATGATGCTCTTCTGCGCGTTCTTGAAAAGGGTGCCGAGGTGCTCGTACAGCTTCTCGCGGCCCCGGAAGGATCCGCTCATCTCAGTCGGCTCAATCTTCTCGATGCCCTGCTTGTGGAGCAGATTCAGCTCTTCCAGGACGTCGGAGCTCTTGAGGGTGTCGAGCGTCTTGGAGCGCCGCTCGGACTCTTCCTGCAGGTGCTTCTTGACCCGGTCGACGACTTCCCTCGGCGGAACCGCAAGGTACTTGATCGGCTTGCCCAGCTTGACCACGATGAAGCCCTTCTTCTCCAGGCTCTCGAGAACATCATACGCGCGGCTTCTCGGCACATCAGAAATGTCAGAAAGCTCGCCGGCAGTGGACACGCCGCGGCTGAGCAGCGCAGTCCAGAGCTTGCTCTCATAACTATTCAAGCCAAAGTCCTTGATTTTGTTGAGCAGTTCCCGTTTGACGATCATTGGTGATTGCCTCCCCAGTGAAGAACACGCCCTTTTTGTTTCTGGGGGAGGGCGCTCCTATATAAACCTTTCGGTCAGTTATTTACTAATGAGTAACAACAAACTAATTGTCCACCGTGAACAGCGTGCTGTCCTTCACCTGAAACAGCCCGATGCGCGCGCCCGCGTCCAGCCAGCCGTGCGCGTAATTGAGCGCGGCGAACGCAGTGACGAGATCGCCGTTCGCCTCGAAATGGCGCGCATCATCATGGTAGCGCTGGGCCATGTCAAGGAAATCGCGCGCCTGAGCCTCCCTCGTCGCGTCAATCGCTGCACGTGCCGCCGCCAGCCCGCGCTCCGTATAACCAGCATACTTCGCAAGCCGCTCTTTCGTGACAATGTCCTGCATGAAACCGGCTTCTCGCCACGTGCTTAATATAGGTTTGCGAAAAAGCGGCTCTGGAGAAAATGCGGGGCGATGCTCCGTCTGCTCCGTAGGGAAGCGCGGCCGGCTCTGCTGAGGAGGCCGCACGCGTGCCGTACCCGCACAGCACCCTGCCGAAGAAGGCTCCGCCCGCCGCCCTTAATACTCCAGCACCTGCATCCCCGCAATGCGCCGGAAGTCGCTGTCACGGGTGACGATGCGGCTGCAGCCGCTGCTCAGCAGGATGCCTGCGATGAGCGCATCGGTCGCGGCAAGCGCCTTCCCGTGTTTGTACGACGCAGCCAGGAGTTCCGCAGCCTGCAGCGATCCCTCATTCCGGTGGAGAAGGACGCCGACGCGATCAAAGAACGCGAGCGTTGCATTCAGGTCTCCGGTTCCCCGGGCTTTCCTGAGAAACAGCCCCGTGAACACCTCGAACAGGTTGATCTGCGTCGTCACCAGCTGCCGGCCGTCCAGCTCCTGCCCCTTGCGGACGGCGTCAGCATCGCCGTTGAGAAAGTCGATGATAAAAGTCGTGTCCAGCCCGATCATCGGATGCGCTGCCTCACATGGCCGCTGCTCGCCGTGCGCAGCGACGCGATGGCCTGGTGGATCTCCTTGGCTTCCTTGCCGCTCATCTTCTCCCACGCGCCTGCCAGCTCCATGATGCGGCTCTTCGTTCCCAGCAGGCGGCGAAGCTCCTCGGAAAAGCTTTCATCACCCTCCTTGAGCCCGGCGAGGAGATGGTAGCTCTCTTCCGTGATGGTGATTGTTTTTGTTGCCATAAACATACGTGTATGTGTGCACATACTTAAGGCTTTCGGAAAAGCAGGCGGGGAGAAAATGCCGGGTGCCAGGAGCGTGCGGACAGCTCGGCGCAGTGCTGAACGCGCATGCCCTGCCCTTCCGGCGGAGCGTCACTTCCTTCTCTTCCCCTTCCTGAGCTGCAGCTCCTTCCCGAAGAAGAATCCCGCGACAAACGCAACCGCGATGAAAATCAGGAAGCCGGCGACGCCGCTCCGCGCTTCCAATAAAACCAACCATAAAAAAGCTGGCGAATAGTTCGCGCCCGGGCAAAGAGCTGCCCATCACTCACTTCTTGAGGTTTGCCTCAAACCGGCCAAAGAAGCCTTTCTCCATCTGCTGCAGAAATGCCTTCATCTGCATGATGATAATCTCGTCAGGGACATCTTGGTTCACACTCTGGGTCTGCCAATGAAGTTTTCCGTCGCGCGACAATGAAAGCCGTATGCCAAATGCGAATCTTCCAATCTCTTGGCTCTTCACCTATTATTCTCCCAGCCAAGCGCCCGGTAAATCCAGCTGATGTCAATAGCTGCCGCCGGAATCTCCTCTCCGCGCTCGGTGATGGCCCGCTTCCATTGGTGCGCCGATGCGTTTGATTCCATGCCGCTTTTTATCTCTCCAAACTATATAAAAGTATCTGTGCCAGCGACGACGAATGGTAAGGCGAAATGGCCTCCGCAAGCGTCCGGAACACGGGAGTCACTTCCTTCTCTTGCCCTTCCTGAGTTGCAGCTCCTTCCCGAAGAAGAATCCCGCGACAAACGCAACCGCGATGAAGATGAGGAAGCCGGCGACGCCGCTGACCGTGCCTTCGATGAGGCCTTCGTCGTAGCGCAGGAGGACTTCGGTTGCTGCGCCGGTTTTGGAGGTTCGGAGGCTTGTGTCCTCGGCTGAAACATCACTATAGGCAGCGGAAACCACAACAAAGTCCTCTGACATCTTCACGAGCGCATTGTCGCCGTACACACTTTTGTATTCCTGATCAAACTGCGCCTGGCACGCCGGCAAGCGGAAGCGAAGCGTGCGGGACAGCGACGCCGGCGGTTTCGTGTAAAAATCAGCAACCGCATCCTTGGTGCCAAGCTTGCCGAGCGCCGCGACAATCTCAAGCACAATCGGCCGGCATTCTTTGAGGCCATTCAGCTTCTGTGCCAGCGCGGCGACGGCTTGGCCGAAATTACTATCTTTGGCATCACCAAGTGCTAACCACCATCCATTTGTACTCTGCATATTATCTGATTTACATCCACGCCCATTTGATGCGCATCCTTCTTTGCAAGTAAACTCATTTACACGAGGTCTACCATCGACACAGATCGCTTGATGAAACTTACTGCCAGTACAGCTAGTCAATTCCGAGCCAACTTTCCCATTGAAAGAATAGGTTATTCCATTTGCGGTTTCAGTACAATAGTTGCCAGCACTGCTCCCCGATCCGCCGCCAGTAGGCGTACTTGGCTGCGACGGGGGAGACTGGGGAGTGTCAAAGATAATCGGTGGAACAGAACCAGCCCCACCACCGCCAGAGCTTGGTCTAAGTGGTTGCTTACATTGCCCGCTAGGCCCATCACATCCATACTGACAGAGGATAACTTCGCTATAACCCTTCCTCCCACGACACTCAAAATTAAGTTGCATAACTTTGTTTAGGCATACGTCTTCATAAACTTTATTTGTGGACTTATCTTTGATAATTGCTGCTTCTGTATTGCTAATTTCTCCGTTAGTGACTTTTTGAAGTTGTATAGAACAATCTACAATTTTAGCTGCGCCGTCCAAAGATTTCTTTTCATCATCTGAGAGATACCAGGATAACACTTCAGGATCACTCAAGGGATTGTTAAAAAATATTTCCTTCGGCAGCGGTTTGTCGGTAGGTACGCATGCTGCACCATTTTCTGGATAATTGCCAAAACCCTTTTGCCCTTGTTTTTCGACAAAGGGTAGGCATACCTTGTCTTCGCCACAAGGAACTACCGCTTCGACGATATTTTTTCCATCACACTTGACGATCTTTATGTTTGCCTCATCTTTGCAGGTGTTCTTCAGTGAAATACTGATACCATCATTTTTAATTCCGGTTACTGTATACTTTTTTAGCGCCGCATAGTCATCGGATGAAGACAGATCGGAATCATCTAGCGGTAGGTTTGCCGAGCAGAAGCTCAGACCACCATCAACAGTAACAGTTTTCCATGTGATGGTGTCCTCTCCAACCACACTACCTAAAGAAGCAAGCGTAGCAATCAAAAGAACCAACACTAAAAATGTTCTCCGAGTCATTCAGCGACGCCTCTCTTTAAAGCTTAAGAGTGTCTCACTCATTTAAATAACTTTCTGAACGCTGTCATGCAGTTTCTCAACTCTGGTGGGAGGCCCCCCTCTATCTTCTGATACATCCGTGCCGCTTCCAGGAAGAATTGGCTGCGAGGTGTGGCATCCTCTCCGCTAAAACTTTCTTGAGTATCACCAATATATTGCTGAACAATCCCCAGGTATTCCTGTCCCCGAATGTCTTGCCTAAGTGATTCTATCGCCAGCCACCTGAGGCGGGCGACAGCGCGCGGATCGACCATAACAGTCACGAGATGAGCCGTACGCTCCTCAAGAGCAAGTTGCGGATGTTGCTGTTGGGTGATGGCTTGCCATAAAAGCACTTTTTCCTGTGCGACATTTCTCCGCTCTTCATTGACAACCATATGAAATCTTCGATCCGTGTACTCAGACGCGTGCGCCAGCTCATGAACAACAATAACACTGCGTGGATCGCCCCCGAATTCAGGAATCGGATAGCGTACGAGATTATTTGGTACTGCAACCAATGCTGAGGCACTACTCCCATTATAGACCCCGCCTTCCCAAACTAACAACCCTTTATCTTTAAGGATATCACGAACCGCTCGTTGACTCCCATCCAACTCCCCAACTGACGTGAAGAACGCCGCAACACGATCCATTCTGTAGCAATGCGCTGGGGAATCCCGCGGTTGTGTAGTTTCTACTTCAAAATCTTGCTCTTTGTGAAACTGCTCTAAGAAATGTATGTCGATCCCATCAAAAATCTTTCTCTCAATCACATTGTCGCAGACATCCAGCACATATATCTCATACCCATTCCACTTCATCAGCTCCGCCGCGCGCCCCGGCTCCACCCGGTTGTCGATGATTTCCTGCAGGCTCTTCTCACCGACGTAAACCATCTCCCTTCCAACATCTTCCGTAACGCCCCCCGTCTGCCCGCGCTCAGCAGGCTCCGCACCCGCGACAGACACGCCTCCCTGCCGCTCGGCACGGCTCTCCTGCGTACAGAGGGCCGCGCACCCGGCTTGCACGAATCCACTTGCCAGCAGAACCAACTTTGGGAGAACACGTTGTGCAATCTCTTCAAGCCGCCCCATCCCTCCCCTCAAACCACCCTTCTTTTTATATTTTACCATCCGCGAGTGACATGATGCCTCCCCGCCGAGCCCATCGGCAATGCCGCGAAGCCCGGCGCAGCCGCGCACGCCCGCCAGCGCACCAGCGCCGTACGTGCGCCACTGCTGTCCCTGCAGCAGCCCGTCACCGCGCCGAATCAATCTCCTGCAGATCGAAAAGAACGGCCCCTTCCTCCCGTATCTTCTCCTTGAACGAGCGCGCAAAGACCGCGAAGCGCTCCTTTCTCGCAGCGTTGCGCCACCGCACCAGCGCTGCCTTCCGCTTCAGCTCGGCAAGGACGGCGCGCGCATCAACAGCATCCTGCCACTTGCACTCGCAGAACAGCGCCTGCTTGCCCGGCTCATCGAACGCGACAATGTCAATCTCCTCGTCCCGGAACCACCAGCGGCCGATGGCTGTGAGGGGGAATGGCGGCCGGCGCACCAGAAACTCACGTGCGATGTCCTCAAAGACATGCCCGAGGTACAGATGATAGCTCTCCCGGATGTGCCTGACATCAAACACTCCCTCTTCGATGGAGCTCAGCCGCGGATAGATGTACCGGAACCAGAAGCGGAGGAAGTTGTCCGCAATGAAGTACCTGCTCTGCCGCGTCCGTGCGCTCTCCGTGACGGGGATCTCCCGCTTGATCAGCCGCACCTCGAGGAGGTTCCTCAGGTAGGGGCTGATGTCAGTCCGTTTCACTCCCACAAAGTCCCTGATCTCGCCAACGGTCGCCCTCCCGTTGGCGATTGCCTCAAGGATGAGCTTATAGGTGCCCGTTTCCGTGAATTCATACTTCAGGAGGAACTCGGTCTCGTCCCGCAGGAACCCCTTCTCCTGCCGCGCTTCCTTCTCAAGCCATGCCCAGAATGGCCCGGTGATCTTCGTGAGGTAGAGCGGCACGCCGCCGGCAAAGCCGTAGATGCAGGCGCGCTCCTCGGCGGAGCTTCGCGGGAAGAACTTCTTGAGCTCAAAGAAGGAGACTCCTTTAAGCTCCATCGAGCCCGTCCGCCGCCCGTACAGCGGGCTGGGGG
Organism: uncultured Methanosarcinales archaeon; assembly: GCA_964472345.1. Taxonomy (GTDB): domain Archaea; phylum Nanobdellota; class Nanobdellia; order Woesearchaeales; family JAGLXL01; genus CAYYLB01. The sequence goes on along the minus strand of CAYYLB010000012.1, from coordinate 13,292 downwards.
AGGCAAGCACCTGCGATGTCATGACGGAAACGGACGAGCCCAGCAGGAAGAGCTTGAGCGCGGAGCCGCGGAGCGTGATGTCCACAATCGCCTGCATCAGGTGAAGGAAGTTACGGTCCTCCGCAATAAGGTTCTGGAATTCGTCGAGGATGACGCACCGGACGCGGTCTTTGAGGAAATCGAAGAGCACCTCCCAGTCCGCCTTGAGCCTTGATGCCTCAGGAAACTGCCGCACGCAGCTCTCGTAGAACCGCTCGAGGTTTCTTTCGCCGACGGCGAGGTAGTAGAGGCGGGGAACGCCCTTGCTTGCCTCAAGGATAAGCTCCGTTTTCCCGATGCGCCGCCTGCCGTAGATGATGATGAGCTCCTGCTTCCTGCTATTCACAGCCTCCCGCAGCTCGCGCAGCTCCCGCTCCCGGTCGATGAATTGTAGAACCATGATTATACTAATCTGGATTATACTATTTAAATTTTTCCTTCATTTAGTATAATCCTTATTCTACTGATCATAATCTCACGGAACACCGCACCGCTGATGGCCTTCCCGAACACGGGCAGGCGCGGGCAGCACCCCTTCCCGAAGAAGCCGCCAGAAGCTATTTAAACCCAAGGAGTTTCCCTTCCGCAAGCAAAAGGGGTGTTCGCGTTGAAGGCAGCAAAAGAGGCTTCGCAGAAGCATTCGAAGGAGAGTTCTCACGTCGCGGTCGTAGGGATTGTTTCTCTTGTTGCGGTTGTCGGCCTCGTCTTGCTGTTCGTGTCGCTGGCTCCTTCGGCGAATGTCGGGCAGGCGACACGCCTCAGAATATTGACAGAAGACCAATACATATCTAAAGATTCCGCTTCACCAGCCACGGAAGGCGCCACGCAGGCAGAACGCGATTGGAGTTCGGGAAAGGGGTATCGTGCGGCCATGAAGGGCTTTGTCGCGAGCTATGCCCGTGCGAATGGAGTTGCTGATAAGGAAGTCGCCCAGCTTGAGAAGGATATCGAAAGGTATTACCGCTTCCTTGAGACAAAAGGAGGTAATGGAGACAAAATAAACATTCTGCAGCTCAAGCCAGGCACAAACAAATTCAACTTTCAGCAGGGCGTAGCAGCACTGCAGCTTGGCCAATGCGATGAAAAAGGGCAGTCCTATCAGATAACAAGCGCGCGATTTGAGAATGAAGGAAGCGCGCCCGCAGGCGTATACTTCTTTGGAGCGCCAATCACCTCCACATCGGACGATCCTACAAAATATGTCATAGGGAAAAATGCAAAATCCATCTTCCAGGCCCTCTGGCTTCCCCCGGGAAAGTGGGCGGCCGTCTCGACAGAATCGTTCGGGAGCACGGATTACTTTTGGGGGGCGCCGCAAAATATTGCGAAGGGAGTTGTCATCGCTGGAGGGGCAATCACTGGTTTCTTTGGTGGGGGGTGCTCGGGGCCGAATGGGGGGGAAGAGGAAAAGACTAATGAGCCGTGCGGTATAAAAGAAGAACATGATGCCAAACAGGGTAAATTAAACAGAAAAATGACCACCGTTACCTGCAATGCAGGCAGTTGCTCGGGGGAGCAGACCTGTCGATCTTACGATAGTGATTATAATCAAATTGATGACAAATGTGGCTGCTTTGCAAGTTGATTCTCGTGTTTTTTCCCTTTCATTTTCTCCCAAGAGTGGCTACCCACTCAGAGGATTCTGGCCCAAATAGTACCATGCCCCGAACCACATAAACTCTAGGAAAAACATCCACCCCATAGCTCGCCGTGATGATTCCCCCTTCATCGTAAACAACGGGATAGAGGAACGTGTTCTTGCGGAGGTAATCGCTCAGGCCATCAGGTTTGGTTCCTGGGATGATTTTGATAATTGTTACATCTCCTTGAGCCTTCGCGTAGAGTTTCTCCAGCTCCCGATCCATCTCAGCGCACGGCCCGCAGCCGGGAATCCCGAAGTCGAGCAGCACGATGCCGTCAAGTCCCGAGAGCCTGATATTTTTCGATACTCCCATCCTCCCCTCATCCGTGCGCGGGAGCGTGGCTGCCTCGAAGTCGGGGACGCGCACGCCGGGCTTCAGCGGATACTTGACAGGATAGGCGCGGAGGAAGCGGCTGCTCTCCTCGATCTCATCGGGAGTCGGCGGCTTGTCGCGCAGCAGGTATGCCATGCCCATGCTTCCAGCCGTGGCGCCGACTACGGCAGCCAGGCCAGCTTTGAGAAACCTCCGCCTCCCCGGATCAAACATTTCACCCATTCAAACCATCCCAACCGAACCTTTTGTTGCGCTCCTCTCGTTCTCTGCACCATCTGTCTGCGTCATCGCCCTTCCTCCCGGTACCGCAGCGGAACCATCGTAGGCTCCAGCAGCACGCCAGGCACCCGCTCCTTTTCAGGCAGTCCATCGTTATGCGTCAGCAGCATCTCCTTCAGCCGCGCAGCTTCCGCATAGATCTCTTTGCCAAGTTCCTGCACGACACGCGAATCCCCAGCAGCATTTTTGGCTTGATTGAGCAGCCACTGCCGCTGGCTCTCAATGTAAATCAAAAGCGAAGGATTAGCAATGGCGTATGCCGCGGCGTGCGCCGCCAGCGTGGGCTTCTTCTCTCCGGGCAGGACCACACCGACCTTGCTATACATCTTCTCGAAAAGGTCATAGCAGAGTCCATAGTACTTATCGCTTACATTTCCGAACCACGCCCCCACCACTTCGCGGACGTCATCCCTAAGCTCCATGAACGCCCTGAACAGCGCCTGTCTCGCCAGCAGGTCGTTCTTCGGGCCGCCGAAGTAAAAGACGCTGTTCACACCCGTCTCGAGTCCTCCCTGAATGCCCGGCAGGCGCGCGACGAGCACCTTGTCGGTCGGTGTAAATCTCCCGTTTTCGTAGGCGAGGATCCCTGCCTTAACGTACGCTGAGCACGCCGTTGCTTCTTCAAGATTGAGCGTTCCCGGTACCGTTCCCGCAGTCACCGAACCGCCGGATGCCCTGCCAGCAGACGCAAGCGCTCCGCGCTCATCAGGTGTAAGATCGCTGTTGTAAAAGTCCGCGATTGTTTCCGAGCGGACCGGCATCGCCAGCAGCAGCTCGAGCGGGCCGAACAGCGCTGTCCTAAGCCCCGGCTTCGCGAAGGCCAGCTGATCGATGGTGACACCGAAGGGAGCGTTTTCCCGCCCAGCGCTGCCGTGCAAGAGGGAGTACGCCGCCAGGCGCATGAGCATGCCATCATACTGTTCCTGCGAGGGAACCGCAAGCACCCGGATGCGCTCCTCTCCCGCGAGCGTGAGCAGCTCGGCACCGCTTGGCTTGTACGAAAGCAGATCGGCAGCCGCGAGGGGCCCCTGCACGATGCGGATGCCGGATTCCGGCTCGGCGGCAATGGCCTTGAGAGGATGGAAAAAATGGCCAAGAGCTGCGAGAAGCCCAGTCAGACCTGCACCTTTCAGCAACCAGCGCCGCACCGGGTCCATGCCGCCCCTCAGGGCTTGTTCGTATTTAAATTTTACCATCATTGAGTAGCTTCAATGCTCCTGCCGAGCCACACGCGGGAAGCGGTGCCCTCTTCGTAAGCATGCCTTTGAAGTGCAGAACCTATCGCTTAGAAAGTGGCGCTCATCTTTGTTTATTGTGCTCAACTTTCAGAGATGGTGGATTCTTTACAATATACTTACTGGTTCTTGTATAACCGCTATGATCAAGAATGCCTTGCTCGACCAGGTGGTTCAGCATGCGTATTGCAGTTACCCGTGAGATGTTTAATTTCTTCATCACATGAGATGAGGTGATTTCTTTGTATTTTGGAAGGAGTGTATAAAGTTTGGCCATTTTTACATCCTTGGCTTTTGCAGGCGTGAGATTTATCTTTGCATAAAATGTTGATGGAACGTCACCAATCACTTTAAACTCGGGTGCAGCTTTGCGAAGGCGTTCAAGCTCTTCTTGTATTTTTGGGATACCTTCGCCACGACCTTCATAGAGTTGGGTCGGATTGAGGAAAGTGTATATTCCTTCATTTGGATGATAGGTGGTATGGGTGGTTAAAATGGATGCCCACATTTTCTCGGAGATGATAGCTGGATTTGTTACGTCGAAACAGTCAGCAAATATCCTTATGCGAATGTGCTCGTTGCTTCGGTAATTTCTGTGTGCAACGGCATTGGTAATAACTTCACGGATTACGCTTGAAGGTATCGCTGGCGATTCGATCATCCTTGCTCCCTCATATTGCCTTTGAACTGGAAGATTTTGTGCTATGAGCAATGCGGTTTCCTCAATCAATTGCCTTGCTGGTTTTGATGCTTTGATGGGCGTTCCGATTGGCGACAGCTGACTGCCGATCATATTATCATATCCCTGAACCTCGATAAAGGCTCCCTCAAGATATTTCTGTGGGTTCTTGCACAAAACAACTGCCCCTCTGACGGTCAAGTTACCTTCCGCGGTCGTAACCGTTTCAAGTATCTTCTCTTTTCCTTTCTTGAGAAGGTGCGAATAGTGCTCAAGTTCAGCTTCGTCGGTGTCTGCGCTTGAGGCATGCGTGGGCAATTCCTCGACATTGGTGCTGCCATAGACCAGATGGTAACGTCGAACCTCTTCCGGTTGCAAAGGAAGCGTTGAATCGCCTTTGCGCTCGTAGTACACCAGAACGTATGCACACGGACGAAGTGCGCCGACATCCTGCACCCGGATTAGTGCCAGCTTCTTGTCTTGGTACCTAAGGATGCGTGACTGGGTAAGTGGGGCAGGTTTCACATTATCTATAGCATTGGAAAAATCGCGCTGGAACTGAACTTCATCAATCCCCTCAATTTCACCCCCTTCACGCAGGTCACGCTGACCAACGAGAAGCAAACCACCGTTCTTGGTCCCAAAACCAGCTATTTTCTTGCCAATGCTTTCCTGGCCACCTATAGTTCTATCAAAAGTTTCACCCTCTTTTGCCCTCAGCAGCTCTTCTGCCGGTGAGTCGAAAGTAATCTCTTTATGCCTTCCTTGGGGGACCATACTCATTGTTTAATTGTTTAGTTTATAAACTTTACTATTAAACAATCAACTCAAACGTGCTCCTGAACAAGCAGCTCTTCGGTCATCAGCGCAGGACGGGGTTTTACTCTGGTCTGCTTCAGGTATATGGGCTCCCCTCGCCACCCGGCAACGGTTTTGCCTGCCCAACTCTATAAAAGTATATAAACCACCGCCGGTGCCGGCATGCGCAGGGGTGGTAGAGGAGGATAATATATGGCAATGGCTATCCTTGGTTCCAGCCGCGCACTGCCCGCGCGCATCGTTTCCAGCGCAGCGCTGATTCTTGCCTTGCTGCTCACGCTTTCGGCAGCCTCTGCAACGGAGGACGCAGCAGGCGCGTATGCAGCCGGCGGAACGCTTGGGCGAGCGCTGTACGCGCCTTCAGGCACGGAAACCCGGCAGCCGCAGGAAAGCGCCCGGGAGGGCAGCACCGGCGGGCGCCTCGCGCTGCTTGCGCAGATCCCTGAGCTGCGGCAGTACCTCCCGTTCTTCGCGATGCTGCTCAACAGGCAAGGCACCGCGGCAGCAGCGCCTGCCCATTGGGTTCAATTCCAGGAATCTGGCGGCAAGGCGGTGCAGGGGACTGACGGCGGTGACAGCCTCGTCGGCAGCAAGGAGGATGATGTCATCTTCGGCGGCCCCGGCGGCGATTACATCTCAGGTGAGGAAGGCGATGACACTCTTTTCGGGGAATCGGGAGATGATATCATCGGCGGCGGCCCTGGAGACGACGATCTGCGCGGCGGATCAGGCAGTGACCTCATCGGCGGCGGCGATGGCCGCGACACCATAACCGGAGGGGAGGGTGATGATACCGCTGATGGCGGCGGCGGCAGCGACCGGATTGATGGGGGCGGCGGTGATGACCGCCTTTACGGGGGCAATGGGGGCGACTTCCTTAATGGGGGAGATGGCAACGATGAGCTCATCGGCGACGATGAAGCCGACAGGGAGAATGCGGGCGAAGACACGCTGCTGGGCGGTGATGGGAACGATTACCTCGATGGCGGCGAGGCTGATGATGAGCTCTGGGGCGACGATGGCAATGACCGGATGGATGGAGGCGATGACTCGGACACTATTCGCGGCGGAACGGGCGACGATGTCATCGGCGGCGGTGCAGGGGGAGACGAGATCGACGGCGATGACGGCGACGACACCATCTTTCCGCAGTCGCGGACCGACGCTCCCAGATTCCCTTCCGAAGATCCCGGCGAGGACCATGATTATGTCGACTGCGGCGCCGGCCATGACGTTGTCCGGCTGCTCGGCACCGGCTGGTTCGTCGGCACGCCGCGGGAAGACAGAGGGGACACGATTGTTGAGCTCAAGCTGCTCAAGCGGGTCATGGGCAGCGACGGCTACCCTGAAGAGAGGGTGGCCGCCTCAGTCATATTGATCAACTGCGAGGAAGTGTTTGACGGCGCCGGCACGCTCCTGTGGCAGAATGATGATGGAGAGGACTAGCCGAAGCCCGCTGGCCGCCCCGGGGAAAGAACGCGAAGCCCCACCGTCATCTATATAAACCACGGCGTTTTCCTCCCCGCCAGCAAAAGAGAGGTGTTCGCATGGCACGCAGCAGGCGGCAGAGAGGCGCACAGAAGCACTCCAGAAGTTCGAAGCACCATAAGGATTCTTCTCAAACCGCCATCTTCGGCATCGTCGCGCTCGTCGCCGTCATCGGCCTCGCGCTGCTCTCATTTTCCATCTTCGCGCCGATGCGCAACCTCAGCGGGCAGGCAACAGAAATTTTTGCGCTCGAAGCCGAGCTGCTCGACGCCCGCGTCTTTGACCTCGAGGAAGCGGTCGGTCTTTCCACGTACAGCGCGGACACGCAGGAGGCCCTCTTTGACGTGACGATCGCGATCAAGGAAATCGTCCCCGACTACAGCGAGACCGGCGAAGTGAGCGAGTACACGGCGCTCATCACCGCGCTCGGCGCAGCACTGCAGCAGCCCGAAATCATTGGCACGCGCGGCCTCTGGCAGGCGCTCGCCAGCACCAAGCGCAACCTCGAGCGCGCGGGCTTCAGCGACCGCGAGCAGATCAAAGGGCTGCTCAACAGCATCAGGCTGATCAAGAAGGCGATCTGCGGGGCGCCCTACGCGCCCTCTTCTGCGAACAATCCGAGGGTGTGCTGACGCCGGCCACTGACGTGCCAATTATAGATAAGCGCGATGATTCCGCCGCATGGACCGATATCATTGCGATTTACTATAAGCAAAGAATTCCTTGAGGGAGTCCATCACCTTGCGGAACGGAACAGGATGCCTGACCAGCGGCGTGAGGTCCGTCTCCCAGTGTGAATAGACCTTGCGTGCGTTGGAAAAGATCATCGCAACGAGTGCGGCGCGATCCGGTACCTTGCTTTTCTTCTGCACGAGATCCATGTCAATGGGAAGCCTTCTCCGAATGATGTGGTACACGTCGAAGTAATCCCTTGGCTGGTTCCGGTGGATGAGCGCATGCACCTTCTCGGCGACAAGCTCGCGCGGGTGCAGCGTAGCGACGTGGAATCTCATATGGTAAAAGTTTCCAACCGTATGCGTTTCCGGCGGGAGCATGAGCGACGCTCTTCTGTTCAGGTCAATGGAAACCGCCCCTTCCTGCCCGAATGGGTCGGTGTAGGGGGCATGGAGGCGCAGGAAGCCCTGGACGTGCCTGCCCTCAGTCATGCTGCCGAAAAGACCGGCTGCGGCAAGCCGCCCCTCAATCGCGGCCCGTACACGCCCGAGATCCGCCGTGACGGTGAAGTCGATATCCTCACTCAGCCGGCGGTGTGCGAGGAACACTTTCTGGAGCGCGGTCCCTCCTTTGAAGTAGATCCCATCCAGTCCGCTCAGGAGAGAAAGGATGAGCGTGACGTAGTAATCTTTCGTGAGGAACAGGAGGTTGAACCCCGTCCGTGCGCTGATGTCCTTCAGCTCGTCCGCCCGTAACGCCATGATTCCAGCCACCATTTCGTTTCCTCTTTCGACAGGATGTTGAATGGGTGGCCATGCAGCTCCCGGCGTACGCTCCTCCGGAGCCTCTGCGGCGACGTCCGGTGGAAGACAACAGCAGCACCAAGCACCTTCCTCTTTCCCTGCCGCCGGGTGGTGTACACATCTGTCTGGAGCGGTACCTGCTCGGTGAGGCCCCAGTAGCTGGCTGCGCTCCAGCCGCCGATGAAGTAATCCGTACCGTTGCACATCTCGTCGGCAATGATGAATGGATGCTCGCTCCAGCGTCCGCCCGCCGCCCTGATGGGAACCAGGTAGTACTTCGTCCGGTTGAGCTTGATGACCCTCCGCTTCCTCACGAGGCTCTTGATGGTGTTGTACTGTCGCGTCTTGGTTTTCGTGAACCGGGCAATGTCCCTGCCGGTGAAGAAGTACCTCTGGCGGAACTCCAGCCATGCCACGATCGCAACTTCCCGCGCCGACAGCCCTTTCATCTGACATCCATCAGTTATTTTCTTACTAAATGCTGTTTCGATATATAAACATTTGCCGAGGGCGGTTCGCGCTGCAGCGGTCGGAGTTGCTACAGGAACATCAAGGGCTGCTCAACAGCATCAAGCTGATCAAGAAAGCGATCTGCGGGGCGCCCTACGCTCCCTCTTCTGCGAACAATCCGAGAGTGTGCTGAGCGGCCGCGTTGTTTCTGCCCGTGAGGGTTCCCGCGCAGTGGCGCTCCGCGCGCTTCCCGCGATGTTGTATTGGACAACAATAGTAACATTTTAAACCGTTTTTGTTGTATAGTACAGCACTGGTATAATACAACAGAAAAGCTTAAATATGTGCTTTTTGTTGTACAGTGCAATGACTGATGAGCGTGAGCGTGAGGCGGCGGAGGTGTTTAGGGAAGATGCTCAGCGCATTGAGGAGATGGGCGAAGGGTGAGCGGCACGACCCGGCGATCTTCGACATCGTGCTCTACGGCTCCGCGGCGAAGGGGGGTGCGCATCCCCGCGACGTTGACGTTGCCGTGATATTCCGCTCGGGGACGCTCCGGGAGCGCCTCGCAAAGCTCCAGCAGCTCAAGAAGAAGATTGCTGCACCGGTGCTCGATCTCAAAGGCATCCTCTGGGAGGAGCTCTTCCATGAGCAGTTCTTTGCCCGCTCCGGCATCCTGCTCGAGGGCATCAGCCTCCTGGACGGAAAGCCGATGGCGCAGAAGCTCGGTTTTGAGGGCGCCGCGCTCTTTTCCTACGAGCTCAAGGGGAAGCCGCACCGGGAGAAGGTCGCGTTCAACAACGTCCTCCGCGGCCGCGCAGGCAAGGGCATGATCGGGCGCCTCGGGGGAGAGCGTCTCGCTCCCGGCATCGTGCAGGTGCCCATCCGGAGCAGCCGCGAGTTCGGGGAGCTCCTCCGGCTGCACAGGATCCCGTTCAGGGAGCGGAAGGTGATGGTGGGAATATAAGGGGAGATGTTAGAAGGGTGTTCTCTTTGGCAGCAGGGCGATGGCAAGCAGCGGAACATGCCCACACTCCGGCTCCTTTTCAGGGAACGCGAAACGTGATCACTTTTTCTTGCGGTGCTCGTGCTTGTACTCTATCTCCTTTCCGAGGAAGAACCCCGCGACAAACGCGACCGCGATGAAGATAAGGAAGCCGACGATGCCGCTGACCGAGCCCTCAACGAGTCCGCCATCATAGCGCAGGAGGACTTCGGTTGCTGCTCCCGTCTTCGAAGTGGTCGAGCGCAGGGAGGTGTCGTCGTAAGCCGCATAGGCCTCAATCTCCTGGTTTGTCTGCTGGATAACCTCATCATAAAATGTCTTGCTGGCCGTTGCTTCGTATTGCTGGACGCAGCCGTCAAGCCCGGGAACCTGCTGCCGCATCTTTGTGTATGTTGTCAGCGTGAGTTTGCGCGGCTTGCCTTTGTTGTCGGTGTTCGCGGAAATGAACCCAAGCGCCCGCTGCGCAACATCCCCGCATGCTAACGGTTGCATGGCGGCGACAAGAGCCTGGCCGAACTGCTTCTGATTCGGTTTTTGTGCAGCTTCTTCACAGGCATCACCGATCCCATCACCATCAGAATCCTCCTGACCTGGGTTAAATATATCACGGCAGTTGTCGCATAGATCGCCGACACCGTCCCGGTCAACGTCGGACTGTAACTCATTTTTAATATCTGGGCAGTTATCGCATGCATCCCCATTAAAATCACCATCTCTATTCGACTGGGTGAGGTCGTAAACATTCTTGCATATATCGCATGCATCGCCCACGCTATCCAGATCAACATCTTCTTGTCGTGGATTATACTTCTGTTGGCAGTTATCACAAACATTTAATACCCCATCCCCATCATAGTCATTTGTTGGGGTCGGTGGTGCTTGGCACTCAGGTGCCGTTTCGATCGTCTTGCCCGCACCGCAATCACGTGGGTTTTTTACTATGAAATGCCCTTGCTCATTTTGTTTCACAACAACAAACACGGTTTCGGGTTTCTTTGCACCTTCTTTTTGTACTTTTATCGTGAACACAGTACTACCCCCACCAACAGAAGCTTTAACTTTATCGACAAGAACATCTCCAACGATCTCCTCCCCAGGGCATAAGAAAAGCCTCCTGATAATATCATAACAGGGGACGCCCGAAGGCGTTGTACATTCAGGATTGATGATTGTTGAGGTTTCTCCAGACGGGAAGGTAACCTGTTTCACCTTGGCTAAGAGTGCTCTAATAAGCCTATCAAACTCATTTTGCGGCAATGGTGCAACGGGCGGTGGCGGCGGGGGATTTGGTACCGAGTCAATAACAATGGAGGTGATGCTAAGATCATCAAGCGTTGGCCATGAAAAGTAAGCATCATAACCAGGTTTCATGCAATAACAATTGCAGATTAATTCAGGTTCACGATCAAAAAAATAAAACACAGGCAAGGCCCCATCATATATTTCAGAACAGCGTAGCGTGCACGCCTCCCCCGCATATTGTTTTATGAGTTCCGCCGTTGGCGTTATTCCGCGTGCGTTCAACTGATTAACGATTTCAGTAGTATCACAAGCGAGCTTTTTTGCAGTGAGAGAACGGTCATTCGTACACCCTTGCATAAAAGACTCTGCCTTTTCAACGGTTTCAGCACAGGAGTTTTTAAATGAGCTCTCACTCTGTCCTGCAGATTGCCCTCCTTGACCGGTCCGATCGAGCTTTTCTAGACACTGCTGCGCAGTAGAACCGCCGTTATCTCTCCCGCGAGCCCCAATCTCAAAACATGTCTTTTCAGTGTATGTGCCTTCCTGTGCAGTAACTGCCCCCATTAACAAAATACCTAGAGCAAGAAGTAA
>CAYYLB010000012.1:0-1910 GCA_964472345.1 uncultured Methanosarcinales archaeon | reverse complement strand
TGCCTTCCTGTGCAGTAACTGCCCCCATTAACAAAATACCTAGAGCAAGAAGTAACGCAGCGGAATGCAACGCTCTCATTAATACCAGCACCTCATTTTCTGCAGCGAGGAAAACAGGGTGTATTTAAATACCTGTCGGTAATCTGCTTATGAATGAGGACCCGCGTTCCTTTGTATGCTACCGCAGTCGCACTTGCTCTTGCCGCTTCTCCTGTTAGCGCACAGCAGAGCGACCAAGCTGAAGGAGCGCAAAGCACAACAGCCGAAATCCCGCAAAAAGGCGCGCTGCGTACGTTCACCTTCGGCTACACTGCCTTCCCTGCGCGCCTGCTCGCCGCTGACAGCGTACGCATCTGGGTTGATGAGAGTTACCCAATCGAACTGCTGCAGGCCGTACAGGAGCCCGTTGTTGCTGCTGCACGGGATCTTTTCTCGGACGTGCGTGAGTCGTCCGGAGATTCTGCACAACCTCTTGAAATAGTTATAAGGAAACTAAGCAATGGAACGCTCGCGAAGACCTGGTACGGACAGCCAAACGAAATATTTGTTAATCCGGCGTTTCTTGCTGATGGGATAGACCCGCAGTATACTAAAATACTCCTTCGGGCAATACTTTACCACGAGAGGTTTCATCTCAAGATGGGAGAAGCGATCGCACAGAACCGTACCAAGGAAGACGGCAAGCGGTTCTTCGTTGAAATGCGAAATTTAGATGAGCTAGCGGCACGAGTCGCCACCACCTCTTTTCTTCTCAGAGAAATGGCAAGCCTAGGTGCGTATGTCCGGGGTGAATATGAACGACGCTTAAGCGATGTTCTGGTCGCTCCCGCGGTCCAGCCTCTTGCGGGATTCGAACCAGCTGCGATACAGGAGTACACATCCGCGGAACTTGTTCGCAAGTACGGCGAACTCAATGCTGCCTGTTTTGATTCCCTGTGCCAACAATCCGACAGTTCGCTGGACGACGAGGTGAGGGCATTCATTGGAGCGTTCGATGGCCAGCAAAGAGAACGGACAGGTGTTCAGTATCTCCTTGAGGCTCTTGCGCAGGAGGCGATTGCGGCGGTTTACCACCTCGCTGGAACCGATGAGGCTGCGTTGGAGGCATTGACCTCTTTTGAGCGAGCAATGATAAAGATTGTTTCCTCTACCAACATACCAGCTACTGAAGTGTGGAGCTTGGCATGGGAAAGCGCATTTGCTTCTGCCGAGGTTGGCTTGGGCAGCGAACAAGCAGCGAGAGCCGCACTTTCGATACAACAGCTTGCTGATGATGTTCTAGAGAGAGTTGCTCGTAGGTGATTTTATAAGTAATCCCTGTGATGCGTCGCCGCAACAACAGAAACCGCCGCACTTCTCATCATTAAAACGGCCTTGCCGATCGTGCAGGCTCCTGCTTGCGCTCCAGAATGTCACCCGGCCGGTACTCTCCGGTTGGCGCAACAAAATAATCAATCCCGCGCCCCCCCGCTTCCAGCAGCAGCCAACCTCTCTGCTTTTCAATAAGCTCGTTGGAGGCTCCGCTCCCTCCTGCTCTGAGCATCTTGTCCCGCAATGCGAGATATTTTGCTCCATCTGCAGTAACGAAAACTACCTTAACTATACAGGAGCCAGCCGGCAGCCCTCTCCCCGCCCCCCGCAACTGTAACGGCAGGTAATCATCAGGCCCGGGAACATACTCCCGAATGACATAATAGTGCGTCCAGTACGTCCCAATCCCCCACTCTTCCATCACGGAGTGCTGCCCGCTTGGCGGTGTGCCATCACCGCATCCCGCTGCCGAAACGACGGCAGCAAGCCCCGCAGCCGCCATTGCAATCCCGGCGACCGAATTCCGTACGCTCCGCCCGATATCCAGTAACTATAAAGCTGACCTAACTTCTTGAGTATATACTTCAGCACCGAAATCT
>CAYYLB010000011.1:0-20753 GCA_964472345.1 uncultured Methanosarcinales archaeon | reverse complement strand
GGAGAGCCATGCGCTTCGGGGGCGGATGGGGGGTTTAAATGGTTTTTGTTCGGGCGTTATGGGTTATGTGCAATAGCACCCGGCACCCCTTGGGAAAGGTTTATTTATTTCCTATAATCAGGTGTTAATATGAAAGATGAAATTTTGTCTTTTCGGGAGATGTGTAATAAAATTCATGTAAATACCATTCAGAAAGGGATGAATTTTCACATAAAAAAGGGCCTTTCTGCCATTTTAATGTCTGTTAGGCCTGGCGCCCCATATGACGATGAGATAGATATTGAGAGGAATTTGCTGATCTATGAGGGTCACGATGTTCCAAAATCAAAACAAAACCCCGAACCAAAGCAAATTGATCAACCACTATTAACTGATAATGGAACATTGACAGAAAATGGCAAATTTGTGAAAGCAGTAGAAGATTATAAAAAAGGCTTGATTTCTCCAGAAAAAATACTTGTTTTTGAAAAATTAAATTCTGGAATTTGGTCAGAAAAAGGGCTATTCTCATTGATTGACTATGAGACAAGAATTTCAAATGGTAGAAAAGTTCTAAAATTTATTCTTAAGCCTATTGAGGATGCTATCGAGATTCCAAAAGGAAAAGATGAAGAAGAACATACGAGACTTATACCAACCAATGTTAAAGTTGCCGTCTGGAAAAGAGACAAAAAATCGGTGTGTTCTTTGTGGTTCGACCAAAAACTTACATTACGACCATGAGTTACCATTTTCTAAAGGGGGAAGTAGTATAACCGAAAAAAATGTAAGGATTCTCTGTGCTAAATGTAATTTGGAAAAGCATGACAAAATAGAATAAAGGGGCGTCTGCGTCATACAGTCCATCGCTTTCGCTCCCCCGTTCGCAAGAGCAGGGCGAGCACGGATCCAGAATGATCACAAGGGGGTCCACGCGCCTCTGACGCCTCCCCCTGTAGGTTATGCAGTGGTGATTCATGCGCTTCGTTGCGCCCACATACAGCGCACGGGGAAAAATAGATAAATTTATATATAGTTATATACTATTCTGTCTATTATGGTCATCGAAGAAGTCGTCCCTCAGCTGCCGCAGAAGCCCGAGCGTGTCAGGGCTGCCTATGAGAACTGTGCTTCCCTGGGAAAGTTTGTTGAGGTGCAAACCGGGGAATTTTCTTCGCACCTGGAAAAGGCAAAGAGCGACCTGCGGAGCGTCGACGCTGACTTCTCCCGGGAGCAGTGGGATTGGGCCATCGTCAAGTCGTACTACGCGATCCACCATGCGATGAATGCGCTGCTCATCAAGGAGAGAGGGTTCTACTCGAAGGATCATCTCTGCGCCATTCTCGCCCTCACGTTTTTTGATGTCCTCCCGTCGGGGCTCTACGGCGAGCTTAGGGGGATCCATGCGAAGTTCGCGGACTTCACGGGCTTTGATGTCATGTATTCCCTGAGGAAAATCGGGCAGTATGATGTCGGGAAATGGAAGCAGCTGTCGCGGAGCGATGCGGAGAGCGTGTACCTGCTGGCGAAGAAGATTGTTCCGTTCATCGAGGAGAGGTGTTACCGATGATTTTTCCCATTCCGCAAACGAAATACAAGATCATTGAAGCAGTCTACCGACGGGGAGAAATCCCCATATCAGCCTTGATCAGGGAGGTCCGCGCCTCGCAGAAAAGGGCTTACGCCTATGTGCAGGAGCTGCTCACGGCGGAGGTGATCGCGGAGGAACTCAGGGGGAAGAAGCCGCTGCTCAGGCTGCTGCGGCCAAACCTTGCCTCCGAAACGGGACGCCTCTGCTTTGCGCTGCTGGAGAGGGAAACGCTTGCCGGTTTCCTTATGAAACATCCCCGCTTCCGTGGCCCGATGGAGCAGTTCAGGAAAGAGGCAGCCCCTCTTGTTGATGCTGCGCTGGTCTTCGGCTCTCTTGCCCGCGGCACCGGGACGAAGGAAAGCGACCTTGATATGCTCCTGCTGATGAGGAAGATGCACCGGAAAAGAATCACTGCCATCGTTGAAACGTGCTTCGTCACTCTTGAAAACAGGGTTTCTGCACGGCTCCTGCGGACAAAAGACTTCATCGGGCTCTTACGGAAGGGCGACCCCTTCGCACGCCAGGCTGTCCGTGACCATGTCGTCCTGTTCCACAGCTACCGATGGGTGCGGCTTCTCAGCCGTGCCGCGCCACCCCCGCTCTCATCCCCACTTTCGTTTCCTGCGGGCGGGATGAGTGATACAGGAGGGCACGAACGGCGACGGTGAACGCCGCGCCCGCAACGCCCCGCGAAGACTTCAACCCCGTTCGAAGCCATCACAACGTATTTAAAGCGGCTTCCGCAGATGCTTCCCATGGCAAAAGGCAAGTTCCTCCTCGTTGATCTGAGCGAGCCAAAAACCAAGAAGCTCGCCGAGACCATCACCAGCGAGACCAGCAGGAGGATCCTTGAGCATCTTGCGGACAGGGAAGACGACACTGAGTCGGGCATCGCCGCCGCTCTTGGCATTCCGCTCTCGACCGTGCATTATCATATCCAGAAGCTGCAGGAAGCCAAGCTCATCGCAACGGAAGAGTTCCACTACAGCCCCAAGGGCAGGGAGGTGCAGCACTACAAGCTCGCGAACAAGTACATCATCATCGCTCCAAAGAAGATCGAAGGCCTGCGGGAGAAGCTGAGGGCGGTGCTGCCGGTGGCGGGCATTGCGTTAGGAGTCAGTGCTCTCTTTGCAGGACTCTTGGCGTTAGTCAGTGGGAGAATTGCTGTGTTCTCGGCCTCAGGAACCGTCTCCTCGGTAGGGAGCGAGCTACAAGACCAGCTTCTTGCGAAGTCCGTTCTTGAAGGCGGAGGAGGAGGTGGAGGAAGCATAGCAACCACTGGAGAATCAGCCAAAGAGATGGTGCAAAATGCCTCAGGTGCAGCTGAAGAGGCTACCGCGAAGGCTGCTACGGTTGTCGCTCAGCAATCAGATGCAGTGGTTTGGTTTTTGCTCGGCGCCGCAGTGACGATTATTGCTGTTATTATCATTGCTATTCTTTGGAAGTATTCTAGAAAGAAGAAACAAAAAGGATAAAGAGATAAAAAAGGAATATCACTGCCTCCGTCTTCGCACGAATCGTACGAAAAGCCACACCATCAGCGCGGCAATCCCAAACGGCAGCACCACGAAGAGGAACTCGAGGAGGCCGTTCATTCTTGCGACGAAGAGCTTCGCCAGTTGCGCGAACTTGACGACGACAATATCCACGTATGCTGAGCGTTTTTCTTGCAGCGATAACGCAATGGCGACATACTCAAGCCGCTGGTCACTGTTTTTCAGCGCGTCTTCCAGATATTTGATTTTCCGCTCCTGCTCGAATATCAGGTTGGTAATGCTGAGCTTCTCCTCGATTGTCACTGCATCTGCATAGATCCGGTTATAACGCACAAGCCGCGATTTCTCGGTATCGATCTCTACCTGCGTGTTCACATACTGATCTGAAATGTCTTCACTGTGCTGGGTGAATTCAACAACTCCCCCTATTGCCTTTAATTGGGCTATGGCGCGATCGTAATTATCCGGGCTTATTTTGATGCGGTAGCTCCCTTCGTACGCCAATGATCTGCCCGAGCCGTGTCGTGCCAATTTCTCATCGAGAATGAGGCCTTTGTTTGCTGAGATGGTCGCCTTGAGCTGTTGCTCTGCCTTCTGAAATGTCCCCCGTTCAATTTCCGTTGAGAGGGTAACATCGGTAGCCACTTTACGATCAAGAAGGTTTTGCAAGGATTCAGATGCTGCTGCTCCGATAAGTCTTCCAGAGCCGCCTCCACCTCCGCCACCAGCAGATTGCACCACAAGTTGACCCCAACCTCGCTCCTGGACATCCGTGGTGCCCTGAAATGTCGCAACACGTCCCGTTCCGATCATCAGGAAGATGACGAGCACTCCGACAACAAGCGCGGCAGCAAGCCAATGCTTCCTAAGTTTTTGCAGTTGCTCTTTCGGTTTCATAAACATCATCTCCCCCTTGTTCATGAAGAAAGTGCTGGGCAAGAAATTATTTAAACCCAGCGAAGACTTCAATCCGCGTTGCAGCTATCAGAAGCTGTTTAAATGCTGCCGGATGCTTGCATGATACACCCCGCAATCCATGATGCAGCAGCCCGACGTCCTGCTCTGGTTCCTGCTCGGCGCCGCGGTGGCGATCGTGGTGTTCGTCGTGGTGATGGCGATACGGGAGCGGTTGAAGAAGAGATAACTTCAACCGCCGCCGAAGCTTTCCGCACCATTTAAATAAAAGAAGCCCATTATCGGCGGCGGTGATCTCCCCATGAACGAAAAGACCTTGTACAGCATCACGCTCGGCGTGCTCGTCCTGCTTGCCGCAGCGCTCTTCTTCAGCCTCGGCGAGCGGCAGATCGTCGTTTCAGGCGATGGCAGCATGAATCAGGTACGGGTGTCAGGCTCTGCCCAGAAAGACGTCGCTCCCGACAAGGCGCTGGTCGCGCTGGGCGTGAGCACCGAAGGGAAAGACGCAAAGCAGGTGCAGGAGCGCAGCCGCGCGCAGATGAATCAGGTGATGCGGGCGCTCAAGGACACCGGCGTCAGGGACGATGAGATCGAAACGACCACGTATGCGCTCTATCCTTTCCAGGAATGGGACCCGCTGCTCGGCAAGAGCGTGGACAAGGGGTTCCGGCTGGACCATACCATCATGGTCACGACAACGAAACTTGATGGCGTCGGAGCGCTGGTTGACGCTGCCGTGGAAAACGGAGCGAACACCGTCCAGTCCATCGCGTTCACCCTCTCGGACGGGAAGCAGAGGGCCGTCCACGCAGAGCTGCTCGCAAAAGCCGCGGGCGACGCGCGGGAGCGGGCGGCAGTCATCGCAGAAAGCCTCGGCGTCGCGCTCGGGAAAGCAGTGTCCGTGAGCGAGCTTGGCTTTGTCCCGCCCATCTTCTACGCGCGGAGCGAGCTTGCGGCAGAACAGACCGCCATCAGCCCCCGCGACGTCACGGTGAGCGTGCAGGTGGACGTGGGGTTCGAGATAGAGTGAGCATGAGCACAAGGTTCTCGAAGCAGGCTGCAAGAAGCCTTGGCGCCGCGCTACCGCCCTAGTCCCTTTCCCGCAGCCATTTCCACAGGGGAACGAACCGGAGCTTCCGCTCGATGCCGAACCATTCCAGTGTTTCTTCTCCTTCCTGCTCCCCCGTGACTACGGTAAGCTTCTTGCAGCGGAGCTCGCGGGATGCCTTCAGCAGCGCCCGGATTTCCCGTTCCTTCGTTTTCTGGCCGGGAAGCGCGTGGCATACCTGGATGAGTTCCGCAACGGCCACGCCTTTCTTCACCACAAAGTCGATCTCTTCCTGCTGCGGGTTTTTCCAGAAAAAGAGCTGGCAGCGGCCGCGCAGCTCTTCCTTCCTGAGCTGGATTGCCACCACATTCTCCGACAGCCTGCCGATGTCCGGGCTGATCTGGAACGCTGCTGCCGTGATGAGGCCGTTGTCGATGCAATAGATCTTCTTTCGTGCCCCCCGTTCCCTGAGCTTGTAGGAAAACGATTGCAGCGAGAAAAAGAGGAATGCTTCCTCAAGATAACCCACATACTTCTCTACGGTGTGGAAACTCTTGCTCCGGGTAAGCTGGCGAAGCGTGTTCAAGGAGAATTCTTTTCCGACATTCGAAAGGAGATAGACGGCGAGATTCTCGATGGAGCGGGGGTTCCGGATGCGGAAACGGCCGACAATATCCTTATAGATGGTGGAAGCAAATAATGTCGTGAGATATTCTTTGTGGTCGATACCCTTCAGGAGCGTTTCGGGGTAACCCCCCCTGACAAGGTAGGTTTGCAGCCGGCTCTTGATTTCCGGAACCGTCAGCTCCCGCTGCTCGAGCTTGAGCGCTTCGGGAAATGAAAAAGGAAAGAGGATGACAGGAAGATGGCGCCCCGTGAGGTGTGTTGCCAGCTCCTTGCTGAGAAGATGGGCGTTGCTTCCTGTGATGAGCACTTTTTTCCCAGACCGATGCAACCGGTTGACAAAGAGCTCCCACTTCGGCAGGTTCTGAATTTCGTCAAAAAGGTAGGCGGAAGGATTACCATAGAGCGAATCCAAACCCGCAAGAATCTCATCATAGTTCTCGGTGCCTGCCAGGAGCTCATCGTCAAAGTTCACGTATGCGAATGGAGCGTCAAAGGCGCGGATGGCAAAGGTGGACTTGCCCGCTCTCCTCGGGCCGATGATGATGGTGATGAGCTCTAGGGGGGGTGTGGGGACGTTGCGCGGGATGTAGCGCTCTTTCCGTTTCTGATCCAGCTCCCGCTGCTGCAGGATGAGCCTATCTCG
The DNA here is from genome assembly GCA_964472345.1 of uncultured Methanosarcinales archaeon. Classification (GTDB taxonomy): domain Archaea; phylum Nanobdellota; class Nanobdellia; order Woesearchaeales; family JAGLXL01; genus CAYYLB01. Next base: position 14,454 of record CAYYLB010000011.1, on the reverse strand, counting down.
AAGCATAGCAGGGGAAGAAGCGACAGTTGTTTATAAATGTTTGCATTATACTGCAAAGAAATAGGTAAAAAGTTTGCACTATAAAGCAAATTTTCGTCAACTATCGCACCGATGGGAACGCCCTGCCGGTTCCGGTGTCAACCCGCGCTGCCCATAAGGCCGGCGCAATCGACAAGAACAAGCCATGCTCCGCGGAGCGGCACGGAGTGGCAGGCAGCACGCGCAGGATGAACTGGCCAAAAGAACGAGCCAGAGAACGGGGATGATTGTCCTACCCGACCTTCGGCAATGGGGACGGAAAGGAGAGAGGATACGCGTTTCCTTTTCCCATCACGCTGAAACCCATGAATGGGCCCAGTTTGTTCTGCTCAGAATAATCAAGGGGCATTCCATAGCAGACAGGACTGCGGATGACGACCCTCCCCGTGCTTCTTGACCTGATTTCCTCGGTACCCATACAGGCCTCGTTTACCTCAAGGCAGTTGGTGCCATCCACCTCGGCGCAGCAGCAGGGCGGCCATGGATTGGGACAGCCTTGAAAACCGCTTTCTTTGAAGTCTTGATCCTGTTTCTTCCAGAGTTCGTAGTCGTACTCGTCACATGCAGCATACCCTGCGGTTTCTTCAAACTCACGGGCATGTCCCATCTCGTGGCTGAAGGCAACAGGCTCATGCCTTGAAATGAGATTCTTCACCGAATCATAGACCCATAAAAACTCTTTGGTGTTTGAGAGAAGGATATAATGCTCTCCAAAAACTGCATGGCCGCTTTCTCCACCCAACTCCGTTTCGCCTCGTGCAGTGCTCACCTGGCGGTTGCACTCATTGAGCTGCTCGACGATGTCAGGAGAAAACCCCACCATCACGTCCCCTGCATGCTTCTCCTCATCACCGATCGACACACCAACCACCTCCATCATTCGATTGCTGTGAGTTGGATGAACAAAGCAGGCCTCAAGCCCACGGTCCAGAATGACCTGAACGGGAGAAACCTCGCGGTTCATGGTGACTGCGATGATGCCATGAAAGACCACCTTCCCGAGCTTCTCTTTGCTGCGGGTGTCATCAAGCTCTTCCTGGGAGCGGACACCGCTGATATCAGTAAAGTAATGATACTGCGTGCTAAAATCCCCATAATCAGCAATCGGACTCGCATAGTTAACCTTCTCTTCGTCAACAATGTTAGCGACATGATAGTTCACATCCGCAACCACCGCAGGCTTCTGTGACGCTGCCTGCGCGACCGCGTTGTCATTGTCATCAAGGAACTTGATGGTGCAGGTGAAGCGGTTGCCGCGCGCCTGCTCTCCCGCCAGGCTTTTGAATGAAGGGATGCGGTACACACATGCCCGCTGCCGCTCATCGTCAAGGTACGGCTGGGAGGTGCATTCCGCAAATCCCGAGTCAACGAGCTTTCCGTCCTTGTCAGTGATGTCTGCCAGAGCCGTCAGCCGGCTGCTCGGAACCCGGTACTGCTCCTCAACCGCTGCCAGCTCAACATTCGCCTGGCAGAGGATGGGATCCATATCAATGACGAGCCGGTAGTCATTTGTTTTCGCGTCCTTGCCATAGAGCTTGTGGTCAATATACCGCTCCGTCTGCCGTTCCTCATAATTCGTGTCCGCTCCGAAATAGACAGGGCCGATCTTATCGAACGTGATGGTGTCTGCGCCGTGCGGCACTTTCACCGGCTCCAGAAACGTGACCGCTGCCTGCTGCGCTGATGTCAGCATCACGAGCGCCAGGAAACAGGCAAGAGCGGCGATCGCCATGATGTTCAAATTGCGTTTCATGCGAAGCTTCATGCGAACATACCCCTTAACCTTTTATTTGTTACTCTTTTTTAGTAGTACTTATAAATGTTTCGGAACGCACCCAGCACAACCGTTCTCTCGTGCCTTCGCCGTCGATGGTGGTTTGCCGCCGTTCCGTACACGCCGCACGGAAGCGCACGAAAGCAGCAGCCTCCGGCTCTCCAGAAGAGAAGGAGCCCTCTCTTAAATACGCTTGGAAGACTTCAACCCCATTTGCAGCTTACTCCGGGGTATAAATAGAAGGCTTCCCCTTCGTCTTTCGGTGAAGCGACCATGAACACAAATCCTCTCAGAACGGCGGTGCTGCTGCTCGTCCTCATCGTGCCTGCAGTGTTGGCTTCCCCCTATGATTATCCCGGAGACCCGTCCCCCGACCGCTTTCTCACCAACACGCAGCACTACTCCGTGATCTTCGACGGTGAAGGGGAAGCAGAGGTGGTCGCGAAGCTTTCGCTCAACAATCTCCCGCCAGAGCCATTATATGGTTTCAGCGTCGAGATTCCCGGCACCAGCGTGCGCATCATCAGCATCATGCAGGAAGCGGAAGCGTATGATGACTGGCGCTACGATCCGTACGGCTCCGGCGATGGCGTGAGGTATGGACCGGAATACTACCCCGCTCAATACTACCCCGTTCTTTACACGCAGGAAACGCTCTCGCACTCAACGATGCTCAGATTTGAGCTGCCCGTGCCAGTGGAGCAGAACGAGCGTGCCACGATTCTCCTGTACTACAAAGCAGGTGATTATGCGAAGAAAAGCCTCGGCGTCTGGAAGGCGGACTTTGAAACCATCAGGATGGGAGTGGACACGCACCACATCCGCGTGGCAGTGAACGCGCTCCCTGACTTCAAGCTCAAGGGCAGCACGACCGCTGTCGACTACCAGTCTGCGTTTTCGCTCGCCATCTCTGCGAAGGAAGCCGCACCAATCGGTGGAGCCCCCGCAAGCACCCTCAGCAAGCTCTCGGATCGCGTCGAGCACGTCTCCGGCCTTGTCAAAGAAACACAGTCGCTCGATCCGTGGGAGAGCTTCCACGTCACGGCAGCGTACGCTTCCTCCTCGCTGCTGCTCTACAAGTGGCGGATCCTCATCATCATCGCAGTAGTCACCCTGATTTTTGCGGCACTTGCTACGCTTGCCGTGCGGTTCGCCGCACAAATGAAATGCTACGGAAGCAGCCACACCTCCGCACAGCGAAAGGACACCCTCTCCCGCCCCCTGAAGCGCAGCTATCCTGCACAGGCAGCGAAAAGCGCTGCGCTCACGAAAGCGCTCCTTGTGAGCTTCGTGAGCGCAGTACTGGTGTACTTCGTCTATTTCGGCGCCGTCGGAGTGCTCTGGTACGCAGCGCGCGTGAGCAGCTACCACGACGGATACGCCGGCCTCATGTTTGTCCTGTTGCCGCTCTTCGTTGGCCTTGCCATGCTCGGCCTGGTTTTTGCACCCGCACTCTACCTTGGCCTAAGGGAAGGAGCTGGCATGGGGCTCTTCGCCTTCGGCGCGACGCTCTTCTGGCTGCTGCTGTTTGGCGGTATCATCATGTTCCTGTGGAGCGCGCTCCCGATGCCTGACCATTACCTTTCAGCGATGGTGGGTGGTGCCTATGCGTAAGCCGCTGAAAGTGCTGATGGTGCTGGCGATAGCCGTTATTGCAGTAACTGCGGTTGTTGTGCTCGTGCAGAAGAACGGCCTGAACGCGCTCCAGGTCAGCACGGGGATAAGCGAACAGGAAGGCGGGAAAGTGGCCATCGGCAGGCCTCAATTCACTTCAACCGGAGGCTCGGGTGGCGGAGGCTCACCAACCATAGTAGCCGCTGAGTCTGCATCGGCCGCATCCATCGGCTTCTCCACTGGCGGCGCCAAGGACATCAGCAACTTCCGCGAGAACATTGCCGCAGGCTACCTGCCGCTCCCTACCGACATCACCTATGAAGGGCTCTTCTACGATTATTACTTTGATACGGGTGAAACGCAGCCGTGTGCCGAGCTGTTCTGCCCATCGTACCACACCGCCATTTCCGCCGATCCGCTCTCCCAAAAGCCCGAGTACTACCTTTCCGTCGGGCTCAATTCAGGAATCAGGGAAGAGGACTTCCAGCGGAAGAAGCTCAATCTCGTCGTCGTGCTCGACATTTCCGGCTCCATGAACGAGCAGTTTGACCGGTACTATTATGACGGCAGCGGAAGCGTTATCGATCAGGGAGAAGAGGCTGCGCGCAGCAAGATCGAGGTTGCGCGTGAATCGCTCATCGCGCTGATGGACCACCTGAAGCCCGAGGACCGCTTCGGCGTCGTGCTCTTTAACGACCAGGCATATCTTGCCAGGGAGCTGCGACCTCTCCGGGAGGCGGGCCTTGAGAGCATCAAGCAGCACGTCCGGGAGCTGCAGGCACGCGGTGGCACGCACCTTTCCGCGGGCATGAAGCAGGCGACGGAGCTGCTCTCATCAATACCGGCAGCGCAGGGCTACGAGAGCCGCATCATCTTCCTCACCGACGCGATGCCCAATATCGGCCTGCTCGATGAGGACGACATCCTGAAGATCACCGAGCGCAATGCGGAACGCGGCATCTTCACGACCTTCATCGGCATCGGCGTTGATTTCAACAGCGAGCTCGTTGATGCCGTAACGAAAACCAATGGTGCGAACTACTATGCGGTTCATTCACCAACTGAGTTCAAGAAGCGGATGAGCGACGAGTTCGATTTCATGGTGACCCCGCTCGTTTTCGATCTGACGCTCACGCTTGATGCGAAAGGCTACGAAATCGAGAAGGTCTTCGGCTCACCGGAAGCGAGCGAGGCGACAGGCGAGCTGATGAAGGTCGCGACGCTCTTCCCGTCTGCAACGAATGACGAAGGGACGCGGGGCGGCCTCGTGCTGCTCAAGCTGAGGAAGCTGTCCGATGACGGCAGGCTGACGCTCCGCGTGCAGTACCATGACCGCGACGGCAACCGCAAGGGCAGCGAGGCGCAGGTCACCTTCCCGCAGGGCGCTTCGGGGCATTTCGCCAGCAGCGGCATCCGCAAGGGCATCCTGCTGTCGCGCTACGCAAGCCTGCTGAGGAGCTGGATGCTTGACGAGCGGGCGGGCGGAGAGGAGCGTGAGCGTCCGCGGACAGCCCGTGAGCGCGGCATTGCGATCCCCTCCGAGGATGATCTCACACTGGGGCGCTGGGAGCGGCAGTCGCTTCCGTTGCGCGTCTCGCCGCACTACCAGGTTCTCTTCAAGGAATTCCGGAAGCATTTTGAGCAGGAGACGCGCGCCATCGGGGACGGGACGCTGGAGAAAGAGATGGTGGTGATGGAAAAACTTGTGGCAGCGCGATAGATAGGTTGCCTGCGTCCCAAAAATGACGCCGAAGACGCAGCAGCTTACTTCTCCTTCCCAAGCTTCTTCAGGTATTCGAGCAGCTCGACGGGAACCGGCAGGATGATCGTCGAATTCCGCTCCGACGCGATCTCGGACATCGTCTGGAACAGCCTCAGCTGCAGCGCCGCAGGCTGCGCGCTGATCTTCTTCGCAGCTTCCGCAAGCTTGGACGCAGCCTGCTCCTCTCCGGTCGCGAGCGTGATCCGCGCCCTGCGGTCGCGCTCCGCCTCTGCCTGCGCCGCCATGGCGCGCTTCATGTTCTCCGGAAGGTTGATGTCCTTCAGCTCGATCTTCTCGACCTTGATGCCCCACTGGTCGGTCGCCTTGTCCACGATGCCCTGAATTTCCTTGCTGATCTTCTCGCGCTGCTGCAGGATGTCATCAAGCTCAAATTCGCCGACGATGTTCCGCATGGTTGTCTGGGAGAGCTGGGAAACGGCATAGGCAAAGTCCTCCACCTCCAGCACGGCCTTTTCCGCGCTCTGCACATGGTAATAGACGACCGCATTCACCTTGATGGAGATGTTGTCCTTGCTGACGCAGTCCTGCGGCTCGACGTCCAGCGTCCGGGTGCGGATGTCGATGCGCGCCCACCGCTCGATAACGGGGATGATGATGCGCCAGCCGGGCTGCATCATGCCCACATACTTGCCGAAGCGGAACTTGACGCCCCGATCGTACTGGTTGACCTGCTTGATGGAGGCGATGATGAGCAGAAGAAGGGCGATGATGATTGCGGATGCCGAAAGGAGTGCCATGGCGGCTCCTGATGGGCGCTTCTTAATAAATATTTGCACTCCGAACATGCCTGTGCAGGTGCCAGCATGCTTCGGTGAACATCAGAACCGGAACTCCTTCGCGACCTTCATCGGGTCTGTGACGCGCCCCTGCCGCAGCCCGTGGCCGCCGCCTTTTGCGCCAAAGCGCTCCACCAGCCCCTGAAACTTCGCGTCGCTCCCCTTGAAGACGAACTGCCCTTCACGGTTCACCAGCAGCAGCTCCTTGAACGATGCCGCAATCTCGCGCAGCGCACTGCTCTCCGCATCTATCAGCTGCACCGAGCGCTCCTTGAGTTTGGAGGCCTGCTCCCTGACCAGCTGCTCCTGCAGCTGCGCATGCTCCTTCTGCTGCCGCTTCCACGCCGCAAAGAGCTCCGCACAGAATGACACAAGCGGCCCCGGCGCAAAGCGCTCAGCTTCATCCCTGCGCTGCGCCCCTGCAGCACGCGAAACCTCGTGAAGGAACTTTTCGATGGTCCCGGGAAGCTGCTCCACGGCGACATGAAACACATCCGCAGCAGGCTGCAGCTGGTGCGGTGTCACTGCCACGTCAATGCCTGCGAGCCGCTTCACAAGCGCCGTGATCGCCGCACTCCGCTCGCGCAGCGATGCTTCCCAGGAGCGTGCTGCGTCGCCGGCGGCAAACTCGATCCTCACCAGGTCATCCGCAATCTTGCTTGATCCGATGATGTGGATCAGCCCCGCTTCTGCCGTGCTGTTGAGGTGCGTTCCGCCGCACGCTTCAACGTCAATCCCTTCGATGTCCACGATGCGCAGCAGGTTTCCCGGAGCGGCGCCGCCCTGGTAGATGCCGACGCCAAAGCGCTTCTCGGCCTCATCACGGGGGATGAATGACTTGTGCACGGGGACTGCGCGCTGCACGATACGGTTGGCTTCCTCCTCGATCGCGAACAGCTCATCATCGCCCAGCGCAGCGTAATGCGTCAGGTCGATGCTTGCCTTCTCCGGGGTTTTTTTCGCTCCTGCCTGGTTCGCATGCTGCCCCAGCACCGTGCGGGCGGCCGCATTGATAATGTGGGTCGCAGTGTGGTGCTGCGCGAGCTGCTGCCTGCGCTTCGCGTCAATGCGCCCGACGGCCTGGGAGCCGCGCGTGAATGGGGCGTCTTTCTCCAGCCGGTGGATGATGTGGGGCCCCTGCTTGAACACATCGACGACCGCAATGCCGTCCAGCGTGCCGGTGTCATGCAGCTGGCCGCCTGACGTGGGGTAGAACCATGTCTGGTCAAGCACCACCAGGGAGCGCTGCACGCTCAGCACCGCTGCGGTGAACTGCGCAGGGGCGCGCCAGTCGCCGAAATAGAGCGCTTTCGTCTCGGGGATGCCGTGCAGCTCGAGCTTTTCCTGCTTTTCTGTCGCATGGACCTGCGCTTTCTTCTCGTGCAGGTCAGCGACCCGCGCGTAGAAGTTCTCCGGCACTTCAAGGGCCATGCCCGCTTTGGCCGCTTCCTCTTTCACGAGCTCCGGCGCAATCCCGTGGCTGTCATACAGCTGCAGCAGGACCTTGTCGGTTACCTGCTGCCGGGTGATGCGTGCGACCATCGCGTGCGCCTTTTCCCGCGTGCTCCCGTACTTGCCCTTCTCAACCTCAAGGATCTTCGCGACCTCGCCGAGGTTCTGCTGCAGCTCGGGAAAGAGCTTCTTCAGCTCCGCAGCATGCCACGCGCAGATGTCGGGCAGTGAGACATCCCACCCGAAGCGCTGCGCAAGCCCGAGCGCGCGGCGGAAAATGACGCGGAGATTATAGCCTCCCCCGACATTGCTCGGCAGCGCGCCGTCGTGGAAGGCGACGAGCAGCGCGCGTGCATGCTCCGCAACCGAGTAGAGCGCAGCCTGCTGCTGGACCTGTTCGCGCAGCTCAGGGGCAGAAATGCCCGTCAGCTTTGCGACACGCTGCCATGCCGCATCGACATCGGCGACCTCATCGACATTCAGCAATGCAGCATACGGAAGGAAGCGCTTCATGAACTGCCGGTCGAGCGCGACGCCGGTGGCTTTCCTGAGCCTTTTGATGACTGCAGGAAACGTCGTTTCGTAGCTCGTGACCTCGCCCTGCGTGAACCACGGCACGCGCTCCTGCCCCTGCCCCATGTCGAGCACCTTGATGTTCAGGTCCTTGGTGGAGCCGTCCGGCAGTACCTCATAGTGCATATAAACCTGGTTGCTCAGCTCCAGCCCGCGGGAGAAGAACTCCATGCTCGGCCCGAGGTTGCCGCCTCCCCCCCAGGCGTCTTCATGGATGGTGATCTCTTTCAGAGGAAGGCCGAGCCCTTGGTTGAGCCATGCCAGGTGGTCCTGGACATACTGGGAAGGCTTGAAGTCCGCGGGAGGCATGAACGCATGCTCACCCATCATGACAAAGCAGACATAATGCGAGCCGGTGATGCCGACGTTGTCAATGTCGTTGAAGCGCAGGCACAGCTGCGGCTCGACCACGGGGTTTGCGGCCGGCTTGACCTCGCCCGTAACGACATACGGCTGGAAGATATAGATGCCTGCCTGCACAAAGTCGGTATCCTCGCGCCAGCGTGCGACGACGGGGTAGCGCGGGATCGGCGTGTAGCCGAGCTTCCGGTGGATCTTCGCAAACACCTTCCACGTTTCAGCGTAGCTGAGCTTTTTCTTCGCCGGGCTGTTTCCGATGAACGAGAAGCCACCGGTGCAGGCTGCGTCGCCGCACGTCGCCTGCGGCTCCTGGCTCCAGAAGAACGCGCTGCAGGCCTTGCACTGCTTCCGCGAGAATCCCAGCTCTTTCAGCGCCGTGACAGGGTAGTGCTTCTCAGGGTGTTTCTGCGCCTCCTGCTTGAAGCGCGCCTTGATTTCCTTGATGTCCATCAGATGCGGGAACGTCGGGATGTTTAAAAATGTGTTGCCGATGGCGCTCATGCTTCGGCTGTAGCAGGAACAATGCATTGCAGCCAGGGAAGGCCATTACCCAAAACCGCCGCACCGCCCAAATATTTATAAACCGCTGTCCGGCTTTGGCATCCAGGCGCCGCGGTCGCATAACCTGGTAGTGCGCTGGATTGCTATCCCAGCAGGTGTTTGATGCTGCACTGCATGAGATGACAACACCTTCCGCGCAGATATCCAGTGTCCGCAAGGGCGTGAGGGTTCAAAAGTCACTGAGAATCCCTCCCGCGGCGTTTACTTTAAATCCCTCATCCTCCCAAAATACAGCACTTCTCCCGGCTTCGGCACCGCGTAGACCTCAAACGCGCCAAGCGGCTGCTGCAGGTAGGGTGAGAGGAATCTTCCCTGCAGGACGTCCGTCCCCTCGACAAGCAGGTTGAACGACGGCTGCACGATGAGCGTCCTGCGCTTCCACGCGCCCTTCAGGAAGCACTTGACGAGCTCGACGCGCCTATGCTCCCGCACGCCGAGCGCAGGATGCTCATGGCCGATGATGAGGGTCTGTATCCCTTGAAGCTTCGTCTTCTCCGCAATCGCGTCGCCATGTGCAATCAGGCTCTCGCCAGCACGGTACTCAGCCACCATCCGGAGGTTCCGCTTTCTCGCCACCGGACCGAGCATCACGTCGTGGTTGCCCTTCACGATCACGATGCGCTCCGCTTTCACCGCAAAATAATCCAGCAGCTTCAGGATGTTCCGCCATTCCTGCGCACTGATCGCGCCAAACTCATGCTTGAGGTCGCCGTTGATGACGATGGTTTTGACCGCTTTTCCCCCGAGCGCGGCGAAAATGCCCTCGAGGCGCTTCAGCGTATCCCCGAACTGGAACCGCGGGACGAGCGCGCCCGCCGACGCCAGGGCTTCTTCATAGCCGATGTGGAAGTCGGAGAAGATGAGGGTCTGGTGGGCCTCGAGGTAGAGTGCAAGGTCGACTATTTGCATGCCCAATCCGAGGGATACCATGATTCCGCAACAGTACAACGGAATCTTTAAAAATCTGTGTCTTCTTTTTGTTGGGATGGACTCCAGATGCTACTCTTTGTGTGTCGTTGGTTACATTAATGTTGGAGATGGCAATAAGAACGACCTTTTTACTGATGGGACTCGAATGTGGGTTGCTTTTAATTATACTGCCCACATACGGAAATGGGTTGGTGAACCGGAACTTGTGCTTACACAGAGAGATGCAATAACCCACCCGTGCCTAGATCGCATCATCCTTTTAGCAAGTCAAGGTGGTACCGATCTGCTCGTCATCGAAGAGGAGCCAGCTTTCATGGGTGAAGAAGGGGATCCTACCAGTTATACGCTCTCATGTCTGGCGCAGTATGCTCTGGAATGCGGAATTGGCGGAAGCGGGAAAGTTCACCTCAACTAGCTCAAGAGGCCACATTCACCTTCTTCTCTTCCATAGGGTTTACCGCTCCTGATGCCGGGCCAACCGCAATCTTTTTATAGTAGTTATACTTATGTCTAACTTAAGTCTAACAAATCTATGGCACTCCAGCTCACCGTCAGGAAATGGGGCAACTCGCTCGGCGTGGTCTTTCCCAGGGAGCTCGTCAAGCGCAGGCACCTGAAGCCCAATAAAAAGGTAACTATTGAAGTCGTGCGGGAAGCGCAGCTGCAGTCGCTCGTTGGCTCGCTGCCGCGCCGCAGGCAGGGGCAGGAGTTCAAGGATCTGGTGCGCGCAGGATGGAGCTAGCCACCTACTTTTTCGACACGTACGCATTCTATGAGCTGATTGCGGGAAACCCTGCCTATCGGCGGTTCGCCACGGGCGTAGGGATCGCCACCACGCGCCTCAATCTTATGGAACTTTACTACGGCCTGCTTTTGTTGTACGGGAAAGCACGGGCGGACGCCGCGTACGCAAGACTTGTTCCCTACTGCGTCGATCTCGACGACGACCTCATCAAGGAGGCGATGCTCTTTCGCGTGGTGCACAAAAAGAGCAACCTCTCCTACGTTGACTGCATCGGCTATGTGCTTGCGCGGAAGCGCAGCATCCCATTTCTGACCGGCGATCGTGCGTTTGAGCATCTGGAGAATGTGGAATTTGTGAGGTGAAGGGCGGGCGAACGACATACCATTCAAAATATTAATAAACACCGGCGCACGCCTTCCGCTTATGGGCTGGAAAGAGCAGGTGCTTGCGCGGCTCGCGCCGACGCGCGACGAGGAGAAGGACGTTGCTGCACGCATCGCTGCATTCCTCGTGCGCCTGAATGCTGCCGTGGGCGACGCGCGCGCCGTCCTGGGAGGCAGCGGCGCCAAGGGCACCTGGCTCCGCGGCCAGCATGACGCCGACATCTTCATACTCTTCCCCGCTGAGCAGTACCGTGGGCGAAGCCACCAGCTTGCCGACCTGCTCGCGGCGCGGCTGAAAAAGGCAGTGACCTCCCCTGAGCGGCTGCACGGCTCCCGCGATTATTTCCGCGTCAGGCGCGCAGGCTTCACATTTGAGCTGATTCCGATCCTGGACGTGCGAAAAGCGTCGCAGGCAGCCAACATCACTGACGTCAGCCCGTTGCACGCGCAGTGGGTGAAAAAGAACAGCACCCGGCAGCTGCGCGACGAGATCCGCCTTGCGAAAGCGTTCTGCAAGGCCCAGCGCTGCTATGGCGCGGAAAGCTACATCCGCGGGTTCAGCGGCTACGTGCTCGAAGTGCTCACGATCCGCTACGGCGGCTTTGAAAAGCTCCTGAGAGCCGCAACAGCATGGGAGGAGAAGCAGATTGTCGATGCTGCGCACCATTACCCCAACAAGACCAAGGTGTGGGAGACGCTCAACGAAGCGAAGCTGCACTCACCGCTGATTGTCATCGATCCGGTTGATCCAGCGCGCAATGCTGCGGCTGCACTGGGCAGGGAGCAATGGCTGCGCTTCCGGAAGCAGGCTGCAGCCTTCCTGAAGAAGCAGGGCGTGCGCTTTTTTGAGCAGCAGGCAGCGAGCCTTGAAGCGCTGCGGAAGAAAAAGAAGCGCAGCCATCTCGTCTGGCTTGAGCTCACCCCCCTGCACGCGAAGGAGGACGTCGCCGGCGCGAAGCTGGTGCAGGCATTCGAGTTCCTCAAGAGAAGGCTGCACGATTTCCAGCTGGCTGGCGCGGGATGGGAATGGGACCGCGCGCGCGCCGCGGTGTTCTGGCTCATCGTCAGGAAGCGGCAGCGCGCGCGCTTCGAGCTCCGCAAGGGCCCGCCGGTGAAGCTGGAACAGCATGCTGCTGACTTCCGGAAGAAGCACCGCACGACGCTGGTGAGGAACGGCATCCTGTGGGCGAAGGTGCCGGTGAAGGAATACCACCTATCAAATGCTCTCCGGAACATCCTGAAAGAGCCGCGCTTTCGCGAGCAGGTGAGCAGGATAAAGAAGGCCGTTGTTGATTAGCAGTCGATGTGCATCACGAGCGCACGCGGATCTCCCCACTCCAGGGTCTCGGTTTCAGGCTTCCCATTCTCAAGCTCTACTTTCTTTTCAAGGCTTTGCCCGTGCCCTGCCTCAAAGCTATGCGATTCAGCCTCATGGCTTTGCGGGGCAGCCGTGTGCCTGCGGGGATGCCCTCGCCTGCGCTCTTCGGCTGCTTCTTTTCCCAAATTATTGTTGGTTCCGAAAGAATAGATGATCATCGCTTCAGTGACGGGACTCGTGTACGTTTCGGGGTCTCTTGCCTTCCCTGCAACAACAAGCTTGTACGAGCCGCCTTCCATTTCCAGCGAATAGTTCGGCAGGTGGCCAGCCTCCAAAGATCCTTTGTACCCGGGGCGCTCCGCGGTCATGCCTGACATGATGGCGACCTGGTCGACGGCAACGCTGCCGCGGACGTCATCTTGGTACGAGCCTTCGAGGAAGGTGTTCTTGAATCCCACAGCCATACGGCATCCGGGGGCGTTTGGTCTTATAAACCTTACTGCTTCCCGGCTCCGCAGAAACCCTCTCGCATGCGCTCGGCACTGCCGGCTCACTCGGTCGATTTCCTGCCGTTCTTCCCGCTGTGGCTCACTCTTCTTTTCCGGAGGAAATCGGTCCCTTGGGCAGTGCAAGCAAAGGCGCGGGGAAGGCAAACTTCCCCTGGGTTGCGCTCAGCAGAGCTTCGGCACAAAGAATCCCGCGCTTCTTGTGCACCGCTCGCTTTCGCTCGGGTGCAACCGCGCGCCTCGTTCGCGCGGAGCAGGCAGTACATCGGGTTTCTGAGGAGCCTGCTCGTGCGAAGGACTTACTCCTGCAGAGCCCGCTGCACATTCCTGAAATTGAGCTTCACGAACCGCTCCGGCTTCAGCCGCTTTCGCTTCAGCTCCTGCAGCGCCTCCTCGACGTGCGTGCTTCCCTTGGGCAGCCGAAAGCCAGCCTCTGCGCCAAGCCCTTCCAGCTGCTTCAGCGCGGTGGCGCGCGCGAGGACGGAAGCGGCAGCGACCTCGACGTATTTGCTCTCGGCCTTCGTCTCGATGACGTCGCCGACCGTGCAGCCGGGGTACTTGTCCACCACATGCTTGCCGGGCTTGAGGTAATAATAGCATTCCTTGTGGAGCCTGTTTAAGAGTGCCGTGACATTGCCGTCGTGCCTGTTATAGTCTTCCGGGTGCAGGTTTTTTATCTCGTATTCCGCCATCTTCTCGATCCTTGGAGCGAGCAGCAGGACTTCCTCGTCGCTCAGCGATTTTGAGTCAGCAACACCAAGCTCGATGAGCTGCCGGCGCTGCCCATCGTCGGCCTTGACCGCCGCAACGACGATGCCCCCGAAGGTGTCGCCTTTCAGCGCTTCGTCAGATCCGATCACCATTCCGTGCTCTTCCCTGAACGCCGGCTGCTTCGCTTCCTTCCCGATGCCGAGCTTCCGGAGCAATGCGGCCGTTTCCTCAGCGTTTGCCGGCGTTCCCTGCACAAGCAGCTTGTTGCTGGCGAAGAGGACAAGGGTCACTGCCTTTGACTGCAGCCGTGCGCGCTCATAGGGCGCTTTTGCCGGGACGGGATAGAAGCCGTGCTGCCCAAGCTGCTCAAGATCGGCGGGCGTGACGTGGGTGAAGACGGGCATATACCAAGAAAAGAAAAAGGAAGTATAAAAAAGTGATGGAGGTAGCACCACCTTGCGCAGCGCTTATCTGAATGCTGCTCCGCCTGTTCTATAGCCCTCTATATACTCAGGAAATTGGTTGACTGGGCTTTGTCCCCACACCATCCGGGGGATGTACTTTACTGACCCATTTATCATATAGTCACCAGGACCAAATTGATTAGTGATACCCGGACCAAATTGATTAGTGATACCCGGCCCACCGATGCGAGCGCCTCGCCCGGCAGGCTGAACATCCTGGCCTGCGCATCCTGTCAGCGTTCCAGCCGCAACAGCCGCGGCAACAGCAAGGGCTTGTACACCGCAACGAACTAACTTATACATGTCCTGTACTTTGTCGGCAATATCCATGGAAACCACCTCGCTTATATTTTACTTCTGTTAAGTGATAACTTATATATAAAGCTTCCGACTTTTTAACGGCCATCACCAAACTCCCCCAGCCTCTTCTGGTTTTTCATCGCGGCGCGCTGCTGGTACGGCAGC
>CAYYLB010000010.1:0-21573 GCA_964472345.1 uncultured Methanosarcinales archaeon | reverse complement strand
TGGGGTTTATCCAAGCTTATAAATGGTTGGCGAAATAATTTCCGGACACGACACAGCGCCGGCGGAATAATAAGGTTTTTAAACCTCTCCCTTCTCTGTCGCCTATGCCGGCCAAGTTCATCATCGTGACGGGCGGAGTGATTTCTGGGGTAGGGAAGGGCATCTCAACATCGTCCATCGCGCGCATCCTGCAGGAATACGGCTTCAAGGTCACTGCGATTAAGATTGACCCTTACATCAACGTTGATGCGGGCACGCTGCGCCCCACGGAGCACGGCGAGGTCTGGGTGACGGATGACGGCGGCGAGATCGACCAGGACCTCGGCAACTACGAGCGCTTCCTCGGATTTACCCTGCCGAAGATCAACAACATCACGACGGGCCAGATTTACAAGGAGCTGATCGATCGGGAGCGGCGCGGCGAGTTCCTCGGCCAGACCGTTGAAGTGATCCCCCATGTCCCCAACGAGATCCGGCGCCGCCTCATGAAGGCAGCAGAGGGGTATGACATCGCGGTGGTGGAGGTGGGCGGCACCGTCGGCGACTACCAGAACCTTCCGTACCTCTTCGCAGCAAAAGGCCTTGAGCTTGAGCTCGGTGCCGACCAGGTGGCCACCGTGCTGGTCACCTATCTTCCGGTGCCGGGCAATATCGGCGAGATGAAGACCAAGCCGACGCAGCAGGCCATCCGCATGCTCAACGAGGCAGGCATCTTCCCGGATTTTGTCCTCTGCCGCGCGCCCGAGCCGCTGGACGAGGTGCGGAAGAAGAAGCTCGAGACCAACGCAAACATCAAGGCCGAGCATGTGATCTCCGCTCCCGACGTGGAGAGCATTTATCAGGTTCCGCTCAACTTTGAGAAGGAGCAGCTCGGCAGCAAGCTCCTGAAGCGCCTGCGCCTTGCAGCAAGGAAGCAGCCCGACTGGAGCGGCTGGAAGGCATTGCTGCACAACATTGAGGAACCGAAGCACCGCCTGAAAATCGCCATCGTCGGGAAGTACGTCGACATCGGCAATTACACGCTCGTCGATTCCTACATCTCTATCCGGGAGGCGCTCGCGCATGCCTCTGCCCATGTCGCAGCGAAGGCGGAGATTGTCTGGGTCGACGCGAAGGAGTACGAAAAGGACCCGAAGAAAGCCGGCGGCCTGCGTGCCTACGCGGGCGTGATCGTGCCCGGCGGATTCGGCGCTGGCGGCGTTGAAGGGAAAATCGCCGCAATCAGGTTCTGCCGCGAAAATGATATTCCTTACCTCGGCCTTTGTTATGGGATGCAGCTCGCAGTCGTTGAATTCGCGAGGAATGTCTGCAAACTTGCGAAAGCCCAAACGACAGAAGTCGATCCGAAGACGCCGCATCCCGTGATTGACCTGCAGCCGGCGCAGCGCACGGTGATGGAACAGAGCCTGTACGGCGGCACGATGCGCCTCGGCGCGTACGCGGCGGTGCTGAAGGAAAAGTCGCAGGTGCTTGAGCTGTACCGGCAGACATCGCGGCTGGCGGAAGATCAGGTGCAGCTCAGGAAGCTTGAGAAGTTCCGGCTCGGCGTGCTTGGCGATGCGAAAGCCGTCGTCCTCGAGAGGCACCGGCATCGCTACGAAGTCAACCCGGAATATGTTGAAGCGCTCGGGAGGCACGGCCTCATCTTCTCCGGCTATCACGAGCGCGATGATGGCACAAAGCTGATGGAATACATCGAGCTGCCTGATCATCCATTCTTTGTTGGGACGCAGGCCCACCCAGAGTTCAGGAGCAGGCTCGAGAAGCCGTCGCCGCTGTTCTACGGGTTCCTGCGGGCGTGCGTCGATGGGATGAAGCGGAAGAAGGGGTGAGGCACGCCGGCTTGTGAAAGCGCCGGAGATTATGATGAACGGTGCCGCGCAGCGCACATAAATCTTTATAAATACCCCATTTCTCGGTGAGGTCATGGCAGTTGACGAGGCTGTTCCTTTATCCTTGAAGCAGCGGCTCCTCCATGTCTATGACATACACCACAGGAAGCTGCTCATCCTGCCGCTCGCGCTGCTCCTGCTCGCATTCATCCAGATTGGCATCCAGCTCGCAACGACAGGTGAATTTGTCAGCAAGGGGATTAGCCTCAAAGGGGGCAGCTCTATCACCATCCTCAGGGAAGCGGATCCCGCCGCACTGCAGGCATTCCTCGACCTCAATGTGCCGCAGGCGCGCGCGGCCGTCCGGACGCTCGCCGACGCAGGCGCTGTCGTTGGCGTTGTCATTGAGAGTGGAGCGCAGGAGGAGCAGGATATTGACGCGCTCGTCGCAGCGGTCAGGCAGCAGACACGGGCAAAACCGGACGAGATCACCGTCGAGGTCACCGGCTCGTCGGTCGGGGCGAGCTTCTTCCGGCAGACCATTACTGCGCTCCTCGCCGCGTTTTTCCTGATGGCCGTCGTCGTCTTCCTCTACTTCCGCACCGCGGTCCCGAGCCTTGCGGTTGTCCTCGCGGCGTTCTCGGACATTGTCATCACGCTCGCAATCTTCAACGTGACGGGAATGAAGCTCGAGACCGCGGGCATTGCCGCATTTCTCATGCTCGTCGGCTACTCAGTTGACACGGACATCCTGCTCACCAGCCGCGTGCTCAAGCGGAAGGAAGGCACGGTCTTCGAGCGCGTGATCGGCGCCATGAAGACAGGGCTGATGATGACGGCGACCACCACCGTTGCCGTTGTCGCCGCGCTGCTGCTCACCAACAGCCCGGTGGTGCGGCAGATCATGCTCATCCTGCTCATCGGGCTGCTGGTGGACATCATCAACACCTGGATCCAGAACGCCGCGATCTTGCGCTGGTACATTGAGAGAAAACATGGCACACAGGCTCCTTAAGCTGCTGAAGAATTGGCGCGTGCTGCTGCTGCTCACCCTGCTGCTGCTCGCGCTCAGCGCCATACGGCCGTCCCCGCAGAATGATGGCGTGGCCATCCGCGCCGTGCTGCCGAACTCGTCGGCGGCAGACGCCGGCATGCACGGACCCGCGCCAAAAGCCGCTCCGCTGAGCCTTGAGCGCATCACGGGCATTGACGGCCAGCAGATTAGCACGCCGCAGGACTATCACGATGCCATCGCGCAGCTGCAGCCGAACCAGACCATCCGCATCATCACCAACAGGGCATCGTATCTCCTGGCGGTCAAGCCGCTGTACAGGGAAACGCCGCTCAACGGGACCGAGCTGCGCATCGTCGAGGAGCTCGACCCGGAAACGAACACGAGCGTGAACAGGACCGTTGAGGTGCCGAAGGTGCTCCGGGAGGTGACGGGGGCGGAGGATCCCGGGCTGCGCGTTGTTGCCGCAGCCGGCTCAAACCTGCGGAAAGGGCTTGACCTGGTCGGCGGCTCGCGCGTCGTGCTCCAGCCTGCGGAATCAATCTCCGACGAGGACCTCGCGACCACCACGGAAAGCCTCACCCAGCGCCTCAACATCTACGGGCTGAGCGACGTCGTCGTGCGCGACGCATCCGACCTCGCAGGGAACCGGTTCATTGTGGTTGAGATCGCCGGCATAACCGAAGATGAGGTAAGGGGGATCATCGCAAGCCAGGGGAAATTCGAAGCGAAGATCTCCAACCAGACGGTGTTCACCGGCGGCAGGCGGGACATCACCTATGTCTGCCGCAGCGCTGGCTGCTCCGGCCTTGATACGCAGCGGCCCTGCAGCCAGTCGGGAGGCGGATGGTTCTGCGGCTTCTTTTTCCAGATCTCATTGAGCGTTGACGCTGCAAAGCGCCATGCGGATGGCGCGCGGTCGCGCGCGCCATTCCGGCGGCGGGGCGGGCTGTACGTGAGTGCACCTCTCGAGCTTTACCTGGACGACAGGCTCGTGGACACCCTGCAGATCGCCGCCAGCCTGAAAGGCCAGGAGGAAACTGCCATCGCCATCTCCGGCAGCGGCTCCGGGAGGACGCGGCAGGAGGCGGTAGGCGAGACCCTTCAGCAGATGAAGCGGCTCCAGACCGTGCTCATCACCGGCTCGCTGCCCGTGAAGCTGAACGTCGTGAAAATTGATACGATCTCCCCTATCCTGGGAGAGCGGTTCCTGCGCAATCTCATGCTGATAGGGGCCGTCGCGCTGCTCACCGTCACGCTGAGCGTCGCGGCGCGCTACCGGAATGCGAAGATCGCGGCGCCGATGATCTTCACCATGATATCAGAAATCGTGTTGATTCTTGGTTTCGCGGCCATGGTCGGCTGGAACCTCGACATTGCGGCCATGGCGGGTATTATTATCTCGGTCGGCACGGCAGTTGACCATCTGATTGTGATTACCGATGAGACGCTGCGGAGCGAAATCATCATCGACTGGAAAAAGCGGCTCGGGAACGCGATGTTCATCATCACCGGCGCCTACCTGACGGTGCTCGCGGGCATGCTGCCGCTGTGGTTCGCCGGCGCCGGCCTGCTCAAAGGCTTTGCATTCACCACGATTGTCGGCGTCTCTGTCGGCGTCCTGATTGCGCGGCCGGCATACGCGGCAATGATCAGGATCCTGCTCCAGGAGTGATTTTCTTTAGTCGGAGGAGCTTCCCCTGCGCACGCGCAAGGCGGAACGCGCACCACCATGCGCGCAGCAGCCTGCCCGCATCGCGCAGCGCCGCTTCCCGCGCTGCGAGCTGCACGCACCGCTTCTCAAGGTGCGCAACCTCCTCCTGAGATGAGCGGATCTTCCCGAGGATCGCTTTCCGGATCTGCTCCTGCTGGTGCTCTTCCCTCGTCCTGGCGCGCTGCGCAGTGCGCTCGTCAAGCTCACGGACAAGGTCTTCAGTCATAAAGGGGAGGAAGTGCCTGAGCTATATAAAATCTGCCGGAACGGAACAGGGATGGCGGAAGCTCAGCCGCGCGCCGGAGAAAGAAAAGAAACGTCCGGGGGGCGTCCCCGCGAAACGTATATAAGCTCCCGATGGTGGGGAAAAGGGCATGGCAGATGAAGGAAAGATTTCAACAGGATCGGAGCTCTTCGACCGGTTTCTCGGTGGGGGGTATGAAAAAGGAGTGCTTACAACGCTGTACGGGCCGGGCGGAAGCGGCAAGACGAACCTTTGCCTGCTCACGCTCATCCGGATGACGGGAACGGGAAAGAAGGTTATCTATATTGACACGGAATCGAGCTTCTCAGTGGAGCGCCTGCGGCAGATCACCAAGTACGCGGATCATGTGCTCGCGCGCACGGTTTTCTTCCGCCCGCCGTCGTTCGAGGAGCAGCATGAGGTGATCAGGCAGCTGCCGAAGCTGGTCAACAGGGGTGTCGGCCTCGTCGTGGTCGACACGATTGCGATGCTCTATCGCCTGGCGCTGGGCGAGGCGCGGAGCGTGCAGCCGATCAACGCCATGCTCGCAAAGCAGCTCGCGATTCTCATCCGGCTCGCGCGCGTCAATGACCTGCCGGTGCTCGTCGCGAACCAGGTCTATGCAGACTTCCAGGACAAGGAGAAGACCAAGATTGTCGGGGGGGACATCCTGAGGAATGGGAGCCGCTGCCTGATCGAGCTGCAGGCGTTCGCCGCAGGAAGGAGGCGCGCGGTGCTGCGCAAGCACCGGAGCCTGAAAGAAGGGGCAGTGGACTTCGTCATCACCCAGAAAGGGATCGGATCTCCCGAGCGCTAGGGAGAGCTGCCGTGCCTCCCGTCAGGGCTATTTCTCCGTAAAATCGTCAATCGAGGCGCCGAGCTCCTGCTCTGGCGCAAGCGTTCCGCGCAGGCGCAGGTACTCCACCGTCAGGAGGTAGAAGATGAGGCCGAGCGCTTTCTTGCCTTTGTTGTTGCACGGCACCACAAGGTCGATGAAATTCGGATGGTTGTTGGTGTCACAGAGCGCAATGACGGGGATGCCGATCTTGTTCGCATCCATGACGGCGTTGCGGTCAGGCCACGCATCGTTGACAATCAGGATTTTCGGCTCGATGAAGGTCACCAGGTTGGTGTTGGTCATCATCCCGGGCGGATAGCGTCCGGTGACGACCTTCACGCCGGTGTGTTTCTGGAATACTTTGATGGGTTTCCATCCGTTCTCGCGGCGGGAGGCAGCAAGGATGTCCTCAGGTGCGTACTGCGCAAGCAGCCTCGCCGCGGCGCGGATGCGCTCGTCGATCTGCTGCAGGTTCAGCACGGACAGGCCGTCGGGGCGCGTCTTGTAGATGAAGCGCTCCATGTATTTGGTCTTGAACTTCGTCCCGATGTGGATGCCGCTCTTGAGGTAGGTGTTCGTCGGCGCCAGCAGTGTTTCCTGTTGTTCCATGATGATGGCTCAGTCCAAGAGAACGCTCTCAGGCTGCGTATTATCGCCCTGCAGTCATGCCGCGAGTCCCTTTTGGCTGTCCTCGCGGCGGGGCTTTGTGGTGGTTTTGCAGTCGGTTGTTTATAAAGCTTTGCGTGCTTCGGCGTCGGCGTTATTGAAAAGTTCGCCAACATGGCCAGTGAGCGTGTCGGGCTCGGCACGACACCCAGGAGGACGCTGCACGTTCTCCGTGCCGGCGTGAGCGGGACGCCCGCCAGGCGCTAGCGCGAATCCTGTCCGGAGGACACGCAGCTCGCGCGGCTCGGACTCGGTACGAGCTCAGGAAAAGCGCACTTTTCCGCATGGCGAACGGGAACTTTTCAATAACGCCTCGGTGTCAAAACTTATTTAAAGAAGCTGCTCAGCGATGCTCATCATGCCCCCCTTCAAAATCATCCACGAGCGCCCCAAGTGCATCGCCTGCGGGAGCTGCGCTGCCGTCGCGCCCGACCATTGGGAGATGAGCCAGAAAGACGGCTTGGCTGACCTGAAAGGCTGCACCATGAGCGGCGAGAACGAAGAAAAGCTCGTTTCGGACCCGGAAGAGGTGGCGAAGCACCGCGAAGCTGCGGACGTCTGCCCGGTGCAGATCATCCACGTCGGGAAGGTTGCGGAGAAAGAGCTGCTGCAGGAAGTCGAGCAGCCCCGCAAAAACAACGGCTGAGGCGCTCAGCGCTTCCCAAGATTCTTCCGGATTTCAACGAGATGCATGTTAATCTTTGCCATTCCATCAGTGTAGTCCTTCATCAGCTTTCCTGCCCGGGCGGACTGCTGGCTGTAGCGCGCCATATGCCCTGCCTGCTTCGCGACCTCGCGCTCCTGCCCGATCTTTCTTTTGATCCGGTGCATCTGCCGGACCAGCCGGTGAAGCCTTTTCGCAGTCCGATAAAGGCTCCGGGTCGTCAGGACAACTGCCTCAGTATGCTCGGTTGGCATAAGCTCACCTCTTTTTGCAGATGATAAAACAATGGTCGTGCTCGAACGGCTCGAGGGTGCGGAAGTCGACGATGGTCATGCGCTGCTCGAGCTGCCTGCGCGCCTCCATGAAAACCGCTTTCGGCTTCTTCGTGATGTCGATGCTGCGCGCTTTGATCGCAATGAGCGCGGTGCCGCCTTGTTTCAGGAAGAGGCCGCAGTTCTTCAGGAGGATCTCTGCCTGGTTCCTCTGGGCGACATCCTGGTAGATGATATCGGCCTGCGGGACGCGCTCGCGGTAGCTCTCGGGATGGTTGGCATCCGCAAGCAGCGGCGCGACGTTCTCCCGCTCTTGCGCAAGAAAGACGAGGTCGCGCACGACGCGCGGCGCGTTGTCAAGCGCAAAGACCATGCCTCCGTTGCCGATGATGTCCGAGATGAAGCTGGGGGTGTAGCCGTGCGCGGCACCAAGATAGAGGACGACGCTGCCTTTGCGGATGAAGACATTCTTGCAGCCCTTCATGATGGCCGCGGCGAGCTTGCTCCTTTTCGGCTCCCATTCGCGGTATTCGGTGCCGTTCTCGCGCACGAGCGTCTCGCTGAAGAACGATCTGCCGGGGGTGAGGTTTTTTGTGTACAGGCGATACCTCTCCTGGAAGACTTCGAAGATAAGAGACGATTTCATGGCCGCGTCCCGCTCCGGTAGTCCGCTTCCACCCGCCTGCCGGGCTTGTTGGTCGTCTGCTGCATGGTGAAACCCAGATCTTTTACTGCCTGCTCGACGGCCGCTTCTGTCGCTGCCTCGACCTCAAGGTAAGGCGGAATGCCGGGAAGCATATCAAGGTCGTACTTCACGCTGCCGAGGCGGTAGCACTCGCGTTTCTTTGTTTGTTCGTAGAGGCGCTTGAAGCCAACCCGCTCAAGGATCGTGCAGGTATCCTCGAAGCTGCTCGTCAGCACCTCGATCTCCTCTTTTGCCTTAAATCTCGCCGACTCATTCTTGCCTTTAAAGCACAGCTCGGCTCGGTCGCCTGCCTTCCGGACACGGAGCATGAGGCCTGCCTTTTCGAGGCGATGATCGGGATAGTCGTAGGAAATCGAGTGCACCTCTCCCTCGAAGAACTTCTCGGCGCCGAGAGCTTTCAGCTTCTTCCGTATCTCCGCCGGATTCACTTCAAGGATTTTGACTTCGATTTCTTTCATATGCCTGCCTCATACCTCTTCTTGTAGATGCTGTCGTGATGGTCATAATCAAAGAAAGAAATGAGCTGCCGTTCCTTATCATATTTGAAAATCAACACGAACGAGCCTTTGATGTGGACGCGCTTGAAGTGCTTGAGGTCGTGGCGGAGATTCTTATAGCTGTCAGGATCCGACTGAACAATTTCTCCGATCTTCTTGACCACCTGCTCGTATGCGACCGTGTCCCGTTTCTTGAGCTTCCCGAGAATCCGCTGGAAGTTCTGCTTGAGCTCGTATTCCATTTTCCAGGTACTGGGTGGTGGTTATTTATAACGAATGATTACCTCCAGCCCTACAGATTATTTTCATACCCTCTTGAGGTACTGCAAGAGTTCTTCCTTCGTCCTGAACTTGAGGCCTGGCTGCGCCTCGATACGCTTTAGCTTCTTAAGGTATCTCTGGTTAAGTTCATAGTGAATGTCTTCGTCTATCTCCCCGATGCTTATTTTAATCTCCTTCAATTCGCCCAGTATCTGGTGTAGCATCGCTTCGTTTGCCATAGGGTTGGAGGGCGTCCTGTTGCTTATAAACATTTCCGCTGTTTTGAAGTGATTTTTTGGGATATTGCTTCACCCAAACCTCCCCTCCAGCTCTTTCTTATACTCCGGCGCCTTGAATTCACCCTTGAAGTAATCGAGCCGTGCGCACATGCTGATCCTGTCCGCGAGCGCACGAGCCGCCTTGCCCTTCTCCGCTTTCTTGGCATTCGCAACGACCGGATGGTTGATGATGATGCCGTGCTTCGGCGGCTTTGCCTTCCGCGTCAGGTGCCGGAACAGCGCCTTTTCCGCACCCAGCAGCTGGACCGTGGAGCTGGGCAGGAGCGCAAGCCGCCGGAGGCTGCCCGCGCGCTCGATGAGGTTTGCGGCGATCGTGGCTCCGCAGAGCTCGCGCAGGTTGGGCGCATAGCGCTGCAGGAGCCGGTCAAGGTAGCCGCGGTGCTTCTCGCGGAGCTCGTACAATTGCCTGATCTGCCGGGCAAGCAGAAGGGCCTCTTCCTCATCCGCCTTGCTGAGAACAGCACCCATGGACTGCCCTTCCGTCAGGCGGAATTCCTTCAGCAGCTCGCTGCGGCTCCTGCTGAGCGTGAGCTCAAGGAGCTTCTCATGGTCTTGCAGGCCATGCTCGACTTCCGGCAGCGTCAGCGCGATCCATTCCCGGAAACGTTTCACGAGCAGGTTCGCGGCCTTGTCAAGCTCATCGATGCTGTTGCTCGCGTGGTTGATGAGCGCGTCTTCGTTGACCGCGTCCCGGACTGCACGAATCGTCTCCGCGAGATTCTTCTCCCGCATCTGCGCAAGGTTCATCACCTCACGGGGAAGGGAAACCTATATAAATCTTAAGCCCCTGAGAACGGCGATGCTGGTGGTTTCCGTGACGTGCAAAAATCGTGGTGAAGCGGCGCGCATCGCACGTGTGGTGGTAAGCAAGAGGCTCGCAGCATGCGCAAATTTCTTTCCGGTGAAGAGCTGCTACTGGTGGGAGGGCAAGCAGGAGCGCGCAGCCGAATATCTGCTCATCGTGAAGACGCTCCCGTCACGGTTCGGCGCAGTCGCGCGCGAGATCGCCGCACTGCATTCCTACCGGCTGCCGGTGATCCATGCACACAGGGAGCGCACAACCAAAGCCGCCGGGCGCTGGCTGCGGGAGGAACTGCGGTGAGGCACCATCTCGTGAAGAACCTCGAGATCGAGCACTGCTACTGCGGGAAAGACCTGCGGGAGATGCTCTGGCAGTCGCAGTTCGACGGCGGCCATCATTACAAGGTTGCGTGCTGCGGATGCGGAGCGGAGAACAGGGTGCGCGTTCCTTTCCACGGCAGCGGGCACGATAGGTGGGTTGCGGGTGCGAAAAGCTCCGCCGCCTCATTTGAGTCGCTTGTCACCCATGAGCATGAGAAGCTGAAGAAATGATCACTCGACCACGGTCCCGACAAACGCCTTTCCCTCCAGGACATTCCTGAGGTTTGCACTGTCTTTCCCTATGAAAATGAGCCTGAGTCTCAGCTGTGCCGCCTTCCGTGTCGCAATGGGATCGAACGGCACGTGGCTTCCCGCTTTCCATTCCGTTCCGACTATTTTCTGAAGGGTTTGCCAGCTGGCGCTCGTGAGCTTTTGTGCGTCCGGAAACCGCTTCGGATCCTTGTCATAGAGAAAATCGACATTGGACATATTGATGAGCATCGCTGCGCGGGAGGTTTGCGCAAGGCACACCGCGTCGTAATCAGTCGAAAAGCCCGGCTTCCAGCCCCCCGCAATCAGGATCGGCTTTCGGCTATGTATCCTTTTGGTCGGATCGGTGATGAGTGCATGCTCTGCAGAGTCCCCGAACGCCTCCTGCACGAGCCGCGCGTTGAGCCAGGTCGCGGAGATGCCGACCCAGTCGCTGCTTGTGCCGTCTGCTGCGCCCAGCTGCGCTGCTGCATGCTGATAGCGCCGCGCGGTCCTCCCTCCGCCCGTCACGATGATGAAGCGCTTTCCCGGAAGGTGCGATTCGACGGCGGCCCTGAATGTGCGCAGGAATGCAGTGTCGATCGCATCCGGAACGATCAGCGAGCCGCCGAGGGAGATGACAATGGTCTCCTTCACAGCGCACCTCCCAGGCCGATGGCCGTGATGCCGAGCATGATGAGCGCAATGCCGGTGATTTTCCAGCGGTCCATCGTTTCATGCAGGAAACGCACCGCAAGGAGCGACGCCCATACATAATTCAGCGACGCGAGCGGCACGAGCACCGTCAGATCGCCGCCGCGGTACGCGATGACGCCGATGACTGCGGAGATGAAATAGAGGCTCAATGCGCCCATCAGCGGCAGGTTGCTCACGAGCTTCGTGAAGCGGAGGCCGAAGCCCGCGCTTGCCCGTTTCATGGAGAACGCGGCGAGGGAGCTGAGCAGCGTCGAGGCGACAATCAGCGCGACACTCCAGAGCTGCGTGGCCATTTAGGCTGCCTCGGCCGGATGCTGCATCCCGCGGCCGATCGCGGAGACGCCGGCGACAATGAGCACGATCCCGGCGACCTTGAGGATGTTCAGCGAATCCTCCGGGAAAAGCAGCGGCGCAGCGATCGACGTCCAGACATAATTCATCGCCAGCACCGGATAGAGGATGGTCAGCTCGCCGTCTTTCAGCGCGGTGACAAAGATGAGTGCGACAAGCCCGTAGATGATGAAGCCCGCGACGAGGTCGGCGTTGGCGATGAGGCCGATGGGATTCCATACGAGCGTGGCGCTCGCGCGCTTGAAGAGGATCTGCGCTGCAGTTGCAAGCAGCGACGCGAGCAGCACGAGCAGGACGCCGCGGTATCTCGGTTGCATGGGTTTGCAGTTCTTGAAGGTTTTATTAAGGTTTGCATGAGGCCGGCTCTGTAGAAAAAGTGGCCGTAGCCGTCAGCTTGAGCGGCAGCTTTGCCCAAAGCAAAGCTCTGCTCGACGGCTGACGCGGCTGGGGTTGCGCCTGTCGGAAATGCGCCGAATGCATTTCTGAGCATGTTAGAAACCACCGCAGTGGTTTCCAACACTACGGGCTGCCGCGTAGGCCACTTTCTACAGAGCCCATGAGGCCGTATCACCTTCGTTGAGAGAAGCGCCACGGCGTGCGCCCAAACCAACCTTAAGGACGACCGCACCCGTTACGTTTAAATAAAGCGCAGGAAACCAGCAACCTATGGAAAAAAGGCATCTTGTGCTGCTCATCCTTCTGGCACTGGGCGTGCTTGCCCTGCGGCTCTGGTTTGTGTTCAGCACGCCGCATCTCGACAGTGATGCCTATCTCGGCATCCGGATCGTTGACCACATCCGGCAGCACGGCACCCTTCCGACGCATGATCAGCTCTCCTATGGGGGGCGCCTGCGGCTCGTCTTGCCATTGGTTTGCTACCTTACCGCAGGCATCGCGCAGCTCATCCCCCAGGGGGTGGCCATAAGGGTCATCCCTCAGCTTCTCATGGCAGCGCTCCCCCTGATCGTCTTCGGAAGCGTTTACAGGCTCACGAAAGAGTCTGACGCAGCCCTCTTCAGCGCTGTTCTCACGGCATTCACGCCGGCGGCGTTCAGGGTTCTCTTCACCTTCTCCCCGCTCGTTCTCGCGTTGCCGCTCACCTTTCTCGCGGCGCTGATAGCGATGTATCTGCCAAAGAAACGCGCGGTGATGCTCTTTATTATTGTCATGCTCGCGCTTGCCATTGCCCACCATTCAAGCCTGTTCCTGATTGGCGGCGTAGCAGCATATCTCCTCATCGCACGGCTGGAGCGGCTGCGCCTTGCAAAAGCGGAGCTCGAAGTGACCCTCTTCGTCATTTTCATCTATCTCTGGCTGCAGTTTCTCCTGTACAAGCGTGTCTTCCCCTCCTTCAGCCAGGTGCTCATCCAGCAGAACGTTCCTGCGGAAATCGCCGCCCAGTACTTCTTCACCATCCCCCCGATCAGCATCGTCGCAGAGCTCGGGATTATCCCAGTGATCCTTGGCGTCTATGGGATATACAAATACCTGTTGAGGGTTAAAAACAAACATATTTACCTCTACATAGCGCTCAGCGTGTCCATTGCGCTGCTTGTCTGGCTTCGCCTGATCCGGCCGGCAATCGGCCTGCCCTATCTCGCGGTATGCCTGAGCATCCTTGCGGGCCCCGTCTACGTGCTCGGGAGGAATTACTTTAACAAGACGCGCATTGCAGCAAAACCCTGGCTTTGGCATGGCCTGCTCGTGCTCGCGGTGGTCGCAGCAATGCTCATTCCGAGCCTCTACGCAGCGCAGGCGGGACAGCGGGCGACCGTGCCGCCGGAGCTCTACACGGCCATGGAATGGCTCGGCGCCAGGACGCCGCCGGGCAGCACCATCCTCACAACCGTCAGCGAAGGGCACCTCGTCACCGCGGTTGCACAGCGAAAAAACGTCGCAGACAGCTACTTCATCCTGACAAGGGACGCGGCAAGGCGCGTGCGGGACATACGCAGGATCTTCACCACTCCGTTCCCCACCGAAGCGGTCGAGCTCCTCACCCGCTACCGGATCAGCTACATTGTGCTCTCCGAAAGCGCTCGCGCGCAATTCGAGATTGGCGATCTCCCGACGGGAGGGATGCTGTGCCTGTCGAAGGTCTACGAGCGCGATCGCGTAACGATCTACCGCTCGCAGTGCCGCCTGGAGGTCACCGCATGAGTGCGATGCGCTCCCGGCTGATGATGCCAGTAATTGCTGCAGTCGCAGCGCTCCTGTTCATCTTCCCGAACGCACTGCGCTGGTGGAGAGGCAACACGGCGCTGATGGGAGAATACCCCTACCTCTACCTGATGGAAGGGAGCGCATCAAACCCCCTCAGCGCGCTCATGGCATCGGTGCAGGGCGCGCCCCTCGTCGCAGCAGCGGCAATGATGGTGGTCATGGCGCTCACCACGCTTGCATGCGCGGCACTCCTCAAAAGAAATGGTGCTGAAAGAAACACCGCGGCGGCGGCGCTGTTCCTCTTCGTCACCGCGCCGACAACCATCTACCTCGCGAGCTACCTCAACCCATACGGGCCTGCTCTCCTGCTCACCGGCATCAGCATGCTTCTCCTCACAACACGGTTGCCATGGCTTGCCGTGCTGCCGCTCATCCCGCTGCTCTGGCTCGACCGTCTGGCCCTGCTCTGCGCCGCGGTGATGCTCCTCGCCTACCTCGGCTTCCGCCGCGAAAAGCGCACGATGCTGCTCACGGTGCTGCTTGCGCTCGGCGCGCTCGCTGCGCAGGCTGCACTGCGCCGCCCCTGGCTCCTCGAGCCTTTGCCCGGATATATGCCTGCCCTCGAGCTCTTCGCGGACATCGGCGCACTCCATGGCTTTGGCCTCTTCCTGCTCGTGCTCGCGCTCGCCGGGCTTGTCCGGAGCAGGAAGGAAAAGGGCAGGATGCTCCCCGCATATGGTGCCATGCTCGCATTTGCCGTTCTCGGGCTCACGCTCAGCCCCCACGCACTGCTCTTCGCAACGCCCCTCATCGTGCTCTTCGCAGCGCACGGCCTCGCGTATTTTTGGGAGCGTCCATGGGAGCTCAGCCTCATGAGGTATCTCACCGCAGCCGTGCTGCTCTATGGCGTCCTGTTCTCGGCGGTTGCGTATGGAGATCGCATCGCGGACGCGCCCCCGACAGCTGCTATGGTCGAAAGCCTCGCCTGGCTCAGGCAGCGTCACGAACCCGCAACGGTGCTCTCCCACCCCCAAAAGAGCTTCTGGATAGCGTATTACGCAAACCACAGCCCCTTCACCAGCTATAATGACCCTCGCTATGAGGAGCGGTGGGCAGCCAGCAGGGAGATATTCCGCTCGCGTGACCTGAAGAACACCACGCGGCTCCTCGGGCAGAACAACATCACCTTCATCTGGATTGACACGGCCATGAAGCAGGGGCAGGTCTGGAGCGAAGAGGACGCGGGCCTGCTCTTCCTCTTCCGGAACGAAAGGTTTAAAAGAATTTACTACAAGGATGAGATTGAGATTTGGGAGGTTCAGGACGAGGAACCATGAACACCGCCGCGACTTACGCACTGTGGACAGCGTACTTCCTCTCGCTGTTCTTTGCTGTCTTTTGGCTGCTCACGCTCATGACCGAGCCCCCCAAGCTGAAGAAAGTCAGGCTCAGGATACTGCCAAAGGTGTCAATCATCATCCCCGCGTACAACGAAAGCGGAAGGATCGCAGAAACGCTGCGGCATGTCGTGCGCCTGAAGTACCCAAAGGAAAAAGTGGAGGTCATCGTTGTTGATGACGGAAGCACGGACGGCACCGGAGCAAAGGTGCAGGAGGCGCAGCAGCGATGGGGTGAAAGCAGCATACAGCTGATCAGCCAGCCGAACAGGGGAAAGGGCAGTGCGCTCAACCGCGGCCTGCAGAGGGCATCAGGAGAGTATTTTGTCTGCCTTGACGCCGACTCGTTGGTCAGCAGGAACGCGCTCCGCGAGATTCTCCCCTATTTCTCGCAGGAGGACATAGCCGCGGTGCTTCCGGCGCTCAAGGTCGAGGGAAAAGGGGGCAACCTCCTTCAGAAAATGCAGCAGTACGAGTACGTAGTCAATATGTTCTACAAGCAGATTATGGCAAGGCTCGATTGCGTCAACGTGACGCCGGGGCCGTTCTCCGTATACCGGAAAGCGGTTCTCGAGAAGCTTGGCGGCTTCGACGAGGATGGCAACCTGACCGAAGACCTCGAGATGGCGCTCAGGCTCCAGAAACATCACTATAAGATCGTCCAGATACTTGATACCCAGGTAACGACGCTCGCTCCAAAGACGTTCAAGGCACTCTACAAGCAGCGCAACCGCTGGTACAAGGGCTCCGTGCTGAATGCGCTGCGCTACCGCAGGATGATATTCAACCGTTCGTACGGCGATTTCGGGATGATGCAGATGCCCACCAAGCTGATCTCGGGAGCAGTGACTATCACTGTCGTCCTCTCGATGATCTACTACGGCCTCAAGCCTCTCCTGGTGAATGCCTACAACCTCCGCCTGGTCGATTTTGATGTCTGGACCTACATCAAAAGCTGGACATTGAACATGCACATTCTTGACCTTGACTATAGCCTCCTGTTCGTTGGCATGGTCATGGCAGCGGTTTCCGTCTACGTCCTGCGGAAATCCCACCGCACGCTGAAGGAGAAGATATTCGAAAAGGGGATGGTTCCTTTCATTTCGTATGTCCTGATGTACTTTATCATTCTCGGGATTGTATGGATGGGCATCGCGCTGGACCTGCTCATGGGGCGGCGGCAAAAGTGGTAGAACGGAAGATCAGCAGGGGAAGGTATCTGCTCGCGTTCCTGATCACCGCGGGGATCTTTGCGCTCGGCCTGCTGCTCGGCCTGGTGATTGAGGGGAAGCGGATCGACCTCATCACCTTCAAGGACCAAGAGCAGAAGCTGGACTTCCAGTCGCTGCAGCTCCAGTACCAGTTTGTCGACCAGTTCACGAAAGAAAGGAACTGCGACGGCTTGAGGAACACGTTTGACCGGAGTCTCAGGACCCTCGAAGTCACGCGCGAGAAGGTGGAAAACTACCGGAAAGACGCGACGCTCAACACGCGGGAATTCGACCTCCTGAAAAGAGAATATACTCTCGCACAGATAAGCTACTGGATGCTCTACCTGCGCGCAAAGGAAGTTTGCAGCCTGGATGCTGCGGTGATCCTGTATTTTTTTGCTGCTGAAGAGGATTGCCGGGCCTGTGATGAGCAGGCAGTTATCCTCACCTGGCTCAAGCACAAGCTCGATATGAAGCTGCTGAACTTTGTGTTTGATGGGGAATACGACGAATATGAACCAATCATCGGCCTGCTGAAAGAGAGATACGGCGTTCGCTCCTATCCGACGATTGTCGTGAACGGCAAGGCTATGAGCGGCCTGACGGAAAAGGAAACGATTCTCAGGGAGATCTGCCCTGTGTATACGGACGAGGAAGCTGATGTGTGCGGGCCTTATCGATAAGAAGGGCGCTGGCCAAATCTGCATCCTCCTGATTCTTCTCTTGTTCAGCCTCGGGGGGCTGCAGGGGATGCAGAAGCCCCATCAGGCAGGGTGGGATGAAGCGGTCTACATCGGGATGGGGAAATACCTGCTCTCGTCAGGCAGTTCAGGCCTCTGGGAAGAGATCCGCCCGCCGCTGATCCCGATGCTTCTGGGAACCCTGGGGAAGCTGGGGATTGATAGAGTGGGGGGAGGCAGAGTACTGATGCTCATGTTCGTCCTCGGCATACTGATGCTCACCTATCTTCTCGGAAAGGAAATAGCGAATGAGGGAGTAGGTATTGCTGCCGCTGCGCTCGTCGCGCTCACCCCCATTGTTGTCGGACAGTCGTCCCGCATCATGACTGAGATCCCATCAACATTCTTTGCGCTGCTCGCATGGTATCTTTATCTGCAAAAAAAAGGGCTGTTCTGGCCCGGCATCATGATGGGGCTCGCAACGCTGACGCGATTCCCCCAAGGGCTGCTCGTGCTCGTGCTTGGCGCAGCAGTCCTGCAGATGCCAAGGCAGGAACGGGCAAGACAGGCGGTGCTGGCGGGAGCAGGAATGATGGTTGTGATGGTCCCGTTCGTGCTGTTCAACGCTGCCTTCTACAGCGGCGATGGAGAAAACCCCGTCGCAGCGTCTCTGCGGCCATTCATTGAGGGCGCCAGGCATCAGGCGAGCCCGTTTCATCCGGGAAGCGCGCTGTTCTATGGGAAGGTCCTCATGCAGCAGAACGTGCTGTTCATGGCCGCGCTTCTCGGCATCGCAGCAGCCTGGAACAGGCACCGTAAGTGGCTCATTCTCGCTCCGTTTCTTCTCGGCCTCTATTTCTCCCTCATCCCAAACAAGCAGGAGAGGTTTATCCTGGTGATAGTTCCCTATGTTGCGCTACTTGCCGCCGTCGGGCTCTTCCACGCAGTGCGGATAGTTCAGCGCACGCGATGGCGATGGCCCCTGAACATTTTCGTGATAGTGGCGCTCGGGGCAGCAATGCTCACTCCAATAAGTAAGATATATGAGCAGAACCAGGCAGCGCCCGATGCGCCTGATCCGCGCACGTCATTTTTCATAAAGCTCGGGCAAGGCGCAGGAAGCATCCTCACCACGACCCCGCTCCCTGCCGCATACACTGACCGCCGCTTTATTCCCATGTATGACAATCCCGCGCGGGCGTTGGAAACCTACCGCCGCTTCGGCCGGCAGGCGGCAGAGGTTCTCTACCACAGCGGGTTCTACCCCTGCCAGGACACCGCATGCGAGCAGGCGAAACAGGCACTTGATCAGGAGATACGCAGGAACCGGCTGATTGAACAGTATGAGTTTGACGGCGAGCAGTACGGGTTGTACAGGATCACGTCACCAGGCTCTTCATGAAATACAGCGTCTGTCGCACCCCGAGCTTGCTCGCGCCGGCGTGCCGCACGCCAAAATCATAAGGGACGGAGCGCACCATCATGCTCGCAAAATCGAGCTGCTTCAGGATCTGAAAGAGCACCTTGAAGCAGTGCAGCTCAAACCTATCATGGAGCAGGCCGTGCAGCAGCGCCGTGCGGACGCCAAAGAAACCCGACAGCGGATCGCGCACCACCCTCCGCAGCCGCACCTGCGCAAGTACCCCCCCAAGCCTGCTTGCAGCGTGCCGCAGCACGCCCCAGTTCCCTATGATTTTCCGCCGCGCGCCGATGACCAGGTCCGCAGTGCGAAGCTCAAGCAGGATCTTGGCGACAGTCTCGGGAGGGTGCTGGAAATCCGCATCCAGCACGACGATATAGTCGGTGCGGACGCGCCTGAACGCATCAAGGACGGCCGCAGTGATTCCCTTGACGGCGCAGGGCGATCGGTCAAGCACCTGTGCGCCGTGCTCCCGCGCAACGTGCTGCGTCTGGTCAGTGCTTCCGTCATCAGCGACAAGGAGCGTTGCCCGCGGATAAAGCCGGCGAAGGGTATCCACCATCCGCCCGATGTTCCGCTCCTCGTTCAGCGTCGGGAGCACGATGGTCATGCGCGCGTCAAGGCTCATTTCCGCCTGAAAACATCCCCGATCGTCAGCCCGCCGCCTTTGCCGCGGAGCGGTGCGCTCTCCTTTCGGACCGGCACGACCAGCATCAGTGAAAGTGCCTTTTCAAGCTTCCGCACGAGCGGGATGGGCGGCTCAAGCGTCCCCGCCTCGATGTTGCGCAGCACGCTCGCTTTCTCCTGCAGGTACTGGGCAAACTGCTCCTGGGTCAGGCCCCGCTGCTCCCGCGCTGCTTTGACGCGCTGCGCGAAATCCTGCACAAGCCCCATGCTCGGCTCTTCAAGCTCCGGCGGCAGCGTCACGGGCACTGCGGGCGGTTGCTCGGCCCGCGGCTGCCGGACCTGCCGGACAGCCGTCCCGAAGGAGCCGCAGTCGTGGCACACGAGCAGCTCGCTGCCTTCGACGATGCTACGCACCAGCCGCGCATCACGCCCGCAGAGCTCACAGGTTGCCATGATAATCACCGCGCCGCCGCTTCCCAGACAGGGTAAAGGAACGACCGCACCGGCAGACTGCTGGGCAGCCCCTGCATCCGGCGGAGAGGCGCGCTGCGATTTTTATACTTTTGTGTTGAGGTTTGGGGGCACGAGCCGCGCGGGCGGCGGCGGGCGATGAGACTGATGCGCAAAGCGGCGGCTTCGCAGCAGTCTCAAGAAAAGCCGAAGCGTTTATAAATAAGTGCTGCTCCGCAGGCGGTGGACGGCCAGAGGGGGCTGGTTCACCCGATCCCATTCGAACTCGGCAGTTAAGAAGCTCACCGTCCTGGTGTGTACCGCGCTCCGCGGGAAAACCGGGAAGCTGTCCACCTTCATTTATGGGATCAGGCAAGCTCATTTTTTTTCTTTTTCAAGTTTCTGCATTTGTTTAGCACCCTTAGGGTCTTTGACGAAATGAAGTGAACTTGTATATATTGGTTGAACTTTCTTCTTATAGATTAACGAGATTCGCTACTATCCAAACCACGCTTTAATCCGGTTCCACAGGCGTGCCAAAATACCTGGCTTCCGCACTTCTTCCGCTACTAATTCTTCCTCCCCTTCCCCATCTCCTCCTGGGGGCGGTTCTTCCACAGGTCTCCTATTTTCCTCCCGTAGTAATTCTTTACACCTCATGCACATCCGCTGCCCCATTTCATCCGGAATAAAGCTGCAGCTCGGTGGCCAGGTAATATCCCTGCATAATTGATAAAACTCTTCTTCGGACGGTCCAGCATCTTTGGATCTGCCAGCATCAGTCGGACCACCCGCCGAACGGGGGGGAACATCTCCCTCAAAAACACCAACAAAATCCAGTCCAAAACCCCCTCGCCGGCCTATTTCCGTTGGTACATCCTGCGGAATGATGGGCTCCGAGCGAGCAAGGTACAGCCCTTTATCTCGGACAGCTGCATATATCACTTTTCCCGTTGAATCCACCCCAATGCCCTGTCCTTCTCCAGCAGGCAGTCCATAATTCACTGGGTACCATAGGTCTCCAAAATCTCTGCTTTTAAGGACGCCATCATTAGTTGATGCGTAAACAACATCTGGCTCGTCGTTTATATACTCAACATCAAACGATGATGGAGAAGAAGTTTTTTTCCATAAAGCGCCAGCATTAGTAGATTTGTAAATTCCGCCAGAAGTTGCTGCCAATAACATTTCTGTCCTTTCAGGATGAATGGCAATAGCTCCAATGTCTTTGTTTTGCAAGCCATTGTTGATTTCTTTCCACGTTTTTCCTGCATCTGTTGACTGGTACATGCCCAGGCCTTTTTCTGATTCATGCGAGGTAGTAGCAGCATAGAGAATATGGGTATTTTGAGGATCAACGGCGATATCATGAATCGCAGTTTTTTCTTCATGGGGAAAGCCTTCATCTGATTCCTTCCAGCTTTTTCCACCGTCTGTAGATTTCCAGAGATGCGCTCCTTTCAGGGGAAAATTAGTTGGGCTATGAGCATCATAAATAGAACCCGCGTAGACTACATCATCATTGTTGGGATCTACAGCCAGACCATGAAGGTGAATGGTTGCTGGCCCTTGGCTTGCACCGGCATATAGTGCTTTCCCTCGTGCAAGCCCATCAAAAAACTTCTTTCCCTCAATAAAATCCCAGTTGATGCCACCATCATCGCTGATGGAAAATGGAGCGCCTTCCTGCCATCCTGTGGCATATACTCTCTTGGGGTCTTGCCGTGAAAATGTGATGCGCATGGGATAATGAAAAGTGGGTGTTTGCGTTAATCTCCAGTGCTGTCCGGCGTCTTCTGTCTTATGCGCACCCATAGATGCCTGCCCAGCAAACCATGCTTCGTAGGGCTTAGCGGGATTTATAGCAACATCTTCAATAGTATATTCAAAAATTCCCTGATCTGCTTTCTGCCAGGTATTTCCTCCGTCTATAGTTCTGAAGATCCCTTGTCCCGCATATAATCCGGTACGATATGCCTCAGAACGCACCGAGGACCATAGCGTGGACATGCCCACGAAAACAATATCAGGATTAGTTGGATGAATTTCCACTATTTGGATATTTCGCGCCTGGAGGTTGGAGGTTTTATCTATCCATGTTTTCCCACCATCACTACTTTTAAAAATACCATTAAAAGTAGCAGCATAGAGTATATCCTTGTTGGAATGCGCCATTTGGAC
>CAYYLB010000009.1:2360-24524 GCA_964472345.1 uncultured Methanosarcinales archaeon | reverse complement strand
AGGGGTGGGGGGGAATGCCAAGATACGGTTGTAGAGGAGACTCGCAGAATAAAACTCGATTCTACTGGTGAGTTTGGTTATTTTGAAGGCGAGGAAACGGAAGAATTTGCTGACGCGAAATTTGCTGAAGCGAAAGAGATGCTCGCGGAAGCAAAGTCCTCCCCTCCTCCAACGGATGACTGTGTGTTGTGGGCTCTCTATACCCCTACTGTCTATTCCCCTACTGTCACTATCGGCGGTGACGTTTTCACTGAAAAGACATTAACATTAACGCAGCAGTGCGGGGAGATTTGCTTAGCGCAGGGATGTTCTACGGTCTATCCCCCCTTAGTACCGCCGAATTTTGAGGATTTATTAACTAGTTATTGGGGAGCGTCCAGTCCCGAGGAACGGGAGGAATGGGAACAATTCTGGCTGGGAGAAGTGCAAACAGTCACATGGAGTAAGTACCACATAGAAGAGAGCCATAGAACCTACGCTGGTAGGACTTTAACTAATTATGCTATCATAGCAGAATGCACCATTCTCATGCGCTGCGACTGTGAACCAGTTGGTTAATGCCCCCCACCATCCACCCCACCTCTTCATTGTTCAGGTCCAGAGCTTCAATGAACAAGCCCCTTCTCGCGTGATTCTTGCCGCCGCCAACTCCACCGCAACGGGCTCTGGTGAAAGCCTCTCGCTAACGCTCGGCACTGCCGCTCGCTCGCCGTTTTCCCGAGGTTCTTTCCACTGTAGATCCATTCTTCTTTTTGATGGAAAACGGTTCCTGGCGCGTCGTACGAGGTACACCTACTCGCTCGCCATCAGGGGGCAGTGCATGGCTCTCACCAGAGCCCCGCAACGAAACTTTTATATATAAGTTTATACAATTATTAGTATAAGCTAATATAATTCGTGGACCAATGCAAGAGATTATTCATTACCCAAACCTGAAAACGATGCTGATGGTAGAAAAAGTGCTCAAGGAGGCAGAAACGACGCTGACCCGTGAAGAACTCAAGAAGCGGTTGCCCGCCCAAATCATGCATCAGACATTAAATGTCATCTTGGAATACATGGAGCAGCGGGGACTCATTCTCGATGGCCATAAAGGGATCCTCTGGACACGGAACGACAATCCAAAACTGAGAGAAGCGATCAGCCGGGGAACCGAACTATGACATTCAAAGGAAAAGAGGTACGAGTCGTTCTGTCAGCGGAAGCCGCCGAAGAATATGGTGGGTTAAACCGGATTGTTGGCGATGAGCTGAAACGGGGCGTCACGTCATCCGTCCATCAATCTCTCCTCAGGTCGATAGAGCGGGTGAAAAGATGGCTGAAAGAGAACCCTTTTGCCGGGGATCAGGTAAAAAAGGGGCAGATTCCGCATTACTACCTGCAAAAGTATGGCGTCACCAACCTTTGGCGGATCGAACTGTCAAACTATTGGCGGCTGATCTATACAATTCAGTCGAACGAGGTGGAGATCATTGATTTCGTGCTTGATGTCATCGATCATAAAGAATACGACAAAAAATTTGGTTATAGGGGAAAATAGCGCTCGGCATCACCCCACCATCCACCCCACCTCCTCCTTGTTCAGGTCCAGCTCCTGCGCCACCTGCTTCATCCTCTTCGCGTCCTTCCGGAAAGCAAGACGCAGGTACGGCACCGCGCTCTGCAGCGCGACGCGCGTGCTGCAGTGCGTCTTCTCCGCGATCTTCTCCGCGATGGAAGCGCGCTGCTGGTACTTCATCTTCGCGCGCCAGAGCTTCAGCAGGCGCTGCGTCTGCGTGTATCGCACAAACGTCTCGTACTTGCGCTCCTTGCTTAATGCGATGCCGACGCTCAGCAGCACGTTGATCATGGCGAGGAAGTGCCAGTGCTGCCGGCTCATGATTCTGCCGCGGAAGACGTCCGCACGCGACAGCTTCTCGTACGCCCGGAACAGGTCCGCTGCACGCGTGTACTCCTTCGGCAGGTTCTCGTCAATCCACAACTGCACCGTGTTCAGGTCCTCCTCGACATCCTCAAACGCCATGCGCGCGACGAACGCGTCCATCGTCTTGAAGACGCGCAGCAGCGCGTTGAAGATCGTGTCCATCTGGTGCCGCTCGCTCAGCAGGTTGAGCTGATCCATCGTGAAGCTATTGCCTTCCACCAGCGTCTGCAGGTCGATCAGCGCGCCGCGCACGTCTCCACCTGCCCTTCTCGCCAGCGATGCAAGCGCCTTCTCCTCGTACTCAATCTTCTCCGCGGCGGCCACCGTGCGCAGCAATGCCAGAACCGTCTGGTGGTCAAGCCGCTTGAACTCGAGCAGCTCGGCAGCGGAGCGCAGCGGCGAGAACTTCCGGTCCCAGGGGTTGTTTGCCGTCAGGATGATGGGGAACGCGGTCTTCTTGATCAGCTTCACCAGCGTCGGCACCGCGCCCTGGTCTTCCCTGCCGAAGACGCCCTCCACTTCGTCCACCAGCAGGATTTTTGACGCAGCAAACAGGGAGCGCTGCACGCTTGCCTGGCCGATGCTCGCGCTCAGCCTCGCCTCATCGCGGAAATCGCTCGCGTTGACCTCAAGCACCTCATGCTGCAGCTCCCTGGCGAGCGCGTACACGCTGCATGTCTTCCCCGAGCCCGGAGGCCCGTAGAGCAGCAAGGCGCGCTTCCGCTGCTTTTTGAAGTCCGCGACGAACCGCTTGAGGAACGCAACCGCATGGTCCTGGCCTATGATATCGCCGGTTGCCTTCGGCGCGTACTGGAGTGTCCAGGGGAGCATGAGCCCGCCGGAGTGGAGCGCGGTAATAAATGTTGCGGTGTCAACGTGAATGGATGCGAACGAAGAAACATTTATATACATGTATATCCAAACAGCAGCGGTGGATGACAGCGAAGACATCCTCATTGACGGTAAGCCGGTATTCCTGTCAACCCACGCGGTTGTCCGTGCCCGGGAGCGGGAGATAGCCTACCCTGACCAGGTGTACAGCGTCCTCAGGACGGGAAGCGTCGTGCGCTTTGGCAAGCACGGGATCAAAATCATCAGGAGATCGAAGGAGGGCTCGATCATCTGCGTCGGCGAAGATGTCGGGCACGCAATCGTCATCAAAACCATTGAGCGGGGGAACTGAGATGCAATGCCCAATCTGCAAGGGACGAATGGAGCAAACAGAAGGATTCATCAAGCGGGACAGCATTGCGTTTGAAACCTACAAGTGCACTGCCTGCGGCGAGGAGCTCATGAACTCCCGGCAGCTGAAGGGCCTCGCGGACAAGTACCGCCAGCTGCGCAAAGCGCGGGAAATCACCTTCGCCACCTGGGGGAACAGCATTGCCGTGCGGATCCCGCGGCGCATGGTAGAGCAGTACAGGATTGCCCCTGGAAAGCATGGCCTGCTGGTGGGAGAAAAGGAGGGGATGAGGATTATCCCGACGTGAACGAGAGCTGATAGGGCCGGGAAAAGTCTCCTTCGCGTTCCTGAACTACCGGGAAGGGAAGATCTCCATCGGCAAGGCTGCAGAGCTCGCAGGCGTGACGCTCTCGGAGATGATGGAGACACTGACGCAGCTGGGCATCAAAAGCAGCCTGGATGTAGATGACTATCTCTCGGGGGCGAAGGCCGCAGAGGAGCTGGTCTAGGGTCGGTCAGGGCAGCGAAGGCTGCCACCGGCGCTGCTGGAATGGAATCGCTCGCGTTGATCTCAAGCACCCCATGCTGCAGCTCCCTGACGAGCGCGTACACGCTGCACGTCTTCCCGGAGCCCGGAGGCCCGTAGAGCAGCAAGGCGCGCTTCCCGATGCCGGAACTCTTTTTCAGAGCCGAGGGCGGTGCCGCGTTTATAAGAGCTTGCGGTTCGCTCATCTCAGGCAAAGAGTTATAAACTACACTGGGATAATAATTGTGGCAGAGGGTTCAGATGAAAAGAGGCAACGAAAAGGCGCCAATCTGCATTGCGGTTCTTGGAATCATCACGATTGTTGTGGTCGTGGGTGTGGTCCTTCTTATCACTCCCAGCGCCGTACAGAACCTCCGCGGAGGCGTCGTGGGAAAGGCACCAGATGTCGTTGGCAAAGGGAAAGATAGCTGCGCTGCCACCTACCACCAAGTATTCCAAAGCGACAGCAAATCTTATGGCTTCCCTTTTGTAGTTGACCGGGGAGAATCACCGACAGAAAGACTGCTGGTCAAGGCCTGGCCCGATGAGACCGAAACGGCCAGCGTGCCCGGTGCCTGCGATCAGAACAAGAAAAACGAGCAAAGGCTTTGCCAGGAGGCACGGGACAGGGTGCTTACCCGGTGCACGGCATTCTGCAAGGAACAAGACGATTCCTGCATCGTCCTCGATTGGAACGTCGAGACGTCGTCACGCTGCACCGAAGGACTGACAGAAGAGTATGCAATGAAGGAAGCGCGGGCGGGTATCGATGGAAAAACAATCGCGGGGGAACCACAATACGAGAGTACGATTGAGTGCACCGTCACGATGAAGCTCTGTACGTGCGGCGGTGAAGAAGCACCTGGCAGCGACAGGCGGACTTGAAGCAAACGGACAAACCGCCCACACCTTTTTAAACATCCCTTCTTCTCCTGCACCAATGGCCGACCACTACGACCCGCAGGAGCGTGAAGCGCACTGGCAGCGCTACTGGGAAGAGAACAAGGTCTATGCCTTCGATCCGGAATCAAAAAAGCCCATTTTCTCGATTGACACGCCTCCGCCGACCATGTCAGGCCGGATGCACATCGGCCATGCGTTCTCCTACAGCCAGCAGGACTTCATCGCGCGCTACAAGCGCATGCGCGGCTTCGAGCTGTTCTTCCCCTTCGGCACGGATGACAACGGCCTGCCGACCGAGCGCATGGTCGAGAAGCTCAAGGGTATCAGGGCAGCCGACATGGAAAGAAGCGCCTTCATCGCGCTGTGCCTGAAAACGCTCGACGAGCTCCGCCCGGAATTCATCGGCGACTGGAAGCGCCTCGGCATCTCCTGCGATTTCTCCGTCCTCTACTCAACGATCAATGAGCACTGCCGGCGCATCTCGCAGTGGAGCTTCATTGATTTGTACAAGAAGGGCCGCGCCTACCGCAAGGAGGCGCCCACCATCTGGTGCCCGGAGTGCAGGACGGCCATCGCGCAGGCGGAGATGCAGGACAAGGAGAAGCAGACGCAGCTCGTTTCCATCGAGGTGAAGACGGAGGGCGGCGAGCCGCTGGTCTTCGCCACCACGAGGCCGGAGCTCTACCTCTCCTGCGTCGGCATGTCCGTACATCCTGCGGACGCAAGATACCGCCCCTTCGTCGGCAGGAAGGTCGTCATGCCGCTGACCGGCGCGCGCATCGAGCTCAGCACCGATGAGATGGTCGACCCCGCATTCGGCACCGGCGTCGTCTATTTCTGCAGCAGCGGCGACGCGCAGTTCCTCGAATGGGAGACACGCCATCCCGTCGCAAAGAAGCTCCACCTCATCGCTCCTGACGGGACGATGAATGAGAACGCGGGCAGCTACCGCGGCCTCACCGTCGCCCAGGCAAGGAAAAAGATCGTGGAAGACCTGCAGAAGCTCGGCGTGGTGAAGAAGAGCGAGCAGATCACGCACACCGTCAATGCGCACGAGCGCTGCGGCACGGTCGTCGAGTACCTCACCTCGACGCAGTGGTTCATCCGCTACCTTGATCTCAAAGAGGATTTCCTGAAGGCTGCAGGAACGCTCACATGGTACCCTCCGTTCATGAAGCTGCGCTACGACAACTGGGTCCGCGGCCTGAAATGGGACTGGTGCATCTCGCGGCAGCGGCATTTCGGTGTCCCGTTCCCGGTGTGGTACTGCAGGAAATGCGGCGAGGCGAAGCCCGCGGAAGAGGGGCAGTTGCCGGTTGACCCGCTCACCGACAAGCCCAATGGAAGCTGCGGAAAGTGCCGCGGCACCGCATTTGATCCGGAAAAGGACGTCCTCGACACCTGGGCGACCTCGAGCCTCACGCCGCTGCTCGCAGCAAGACTATTTGAAGCGCACCCCGTGTACAGGAAGCTGCTCCCCATGAGCCTCCGGCCGCAGGGGCATGACATCATCAGCACCTGGCTTTTCTACACGATGGCCAAGAACAGGCTGCACTTCGGGAAGAACCCATGGGAAAGTGCTGCAATCTCAGGATGGGTGCTCGACCCCTATGGCAAGAAGATGTCAAAGTCGAAAGGGAATGTGATCGCCCCCCAGGAGATCATGCAGAAGTATGCCGCGGACGCCCTCCGGTTTGCCGCCGCAGGATCCAGACTCGGCGAAGACAGCGCATTCCAGGAGAAGGAGCTTGTCACCGGCAGGAAGCTGATCAACAAGCTCTGGAACGCTGCCCGCTTCTGCTTCCAGCACCTTGAGGGCTATGATGGAGCAAAGCCGGAGAAGCTCGAGCCGTTCGACCGATGGCTCCTCAGCAAGCTCAGCAGGCTCACCATGCTCGCCACGGAGAGCTTCGAGGCATATGACTACAGCAAGCTCAGGCTCGAGGCGGACACCTTCTTCTGGCACACATTCTGCGATGACTATCTTGAGATGGTCAAGGACCGGCTCTATAACGCTGCCCGCAGCCCGGAAGGGAAGCGCAGCGCCCAATACACGCTTGAGCATGCGCTTCTGGTCATCCTGAAGCTCATGGCCCCCATCATGCCCCATATCACTGAGGAGCTCTACCAGCAGCACTTTGCGCAAAAGGAGAAACAGAAAAGCATCCACGGTTCATCGTGGCCTGAATCGGACAAGACTCTGCTTGATGAGCAGGCGGAGCGCGCAGGTGCCATCGCCAGCACTATCATCGCCGCAGTCAGGAAATACAAGTCGCAGCGCGGCCTCTCGCTCAAGCAGGAGCTTGCGGAAATCGTCCTCCGCAGCACGCTTGAGAATTTCCAGCAGATTGTCACTAAGATGGAAGCAGACCTCAAGGCCGTGACGCAGGCGAAGGCGCTCTGCTTCGGTGATGATGTCACGATGACCTGCGACAGCCTGCCGATTGAGATAGGGATTAAAGGATAAGCCAACAGGGGGCACGTCGTGCAGGAGAGGCGCTGCTGAAGGGGCCGGTGTGATACGGAGAGGCTTCGCCTATGGTATGCATCACTGCCTCACTGAAGGAAATAAGCTCACAAAACCCAAACGTTTTTAAATAAGTGGAGATTGTGCCTCCTTGCCTGAGGCGATAGTGATGGTATCAGTCTCAGTTCAACAGGAAGAGGGGTTGAGAACATGGTTGAAGGCTACTGTGTCAAGTGCAAGGCAAAACGTGAGATGGCGGACACCAAGGAAGTCAAGATGAAGGCGAAAGGCGGCTCGCGCCCGGCGATGAAAGGCAAGTGTACCAAGTGCGGCACCTCAATGTTTAAGATCCTTCCCAGCAAGAAGTAATTTCTTCTTTCTTTTCAATTTTTCTTTACCGGTTTCTTCCGCCTGACAACCGGCCCGGCAGCAGTATCATCAACGGCAAAGCCGAGCTTCTCAACCGCTGCCCGCAATGCGTCCGCTCTCTTCCAGTCTTTTTCCTTCCGCGCCTGCTCCCGCCGCGCAACAAGCCCGCGCACCGCCGC
Organism: uncultured Methanosarcinales archaeon; assembly: GCA_964472345.1. Classification (GTDB taxonomy): domain Archaea; phylum Nanobdellota; class Nanobdellia; order Woesearchaeales; family JAGLXL01; genus CAYYLB01. Next base: position 16,973 of record CAYYLB010000009.1, on the reverse strand, counting down.
AGGCACTGCAACAATGGTGTCGAACGCAAGCCCGAACACCCCCAGAAGCTCCTCAAACATCTCCAGGCCGCGCGCCAGCGCCTGCTTCCCGCCTTCGTATGCGTTCAGCCCATGCGCAAGCGCAAACAGCGCCGCAGCCGCTTTTGGCGCGGTGAAATCGCTGTCCATCGCACCAAAGAACTGCTTCCGCAGCGCTGCGAGCCGCTTTTCAAACGCTGCGTCGCGGCCCTGCTCCGCGGTTCTCAGCTTTGTCTTCACCGCGATCAGCGTGTTCTGCAGGCTTTCCACTGCGTGCTGCGCCGAGGCAGCCGCTTCCCCGGAAAAGTCCATCGCGCTCCGGTAATGGGCGCTCGCAAACAGCCACCTCAGCGCCTGGGCACCCCACCTCTCAACCGCATCACGGATGGTAATGAAATTTCCCAGCGACTTGGACATCTTCTGCCCGTTGACCGTCAGGAAGCCCGTGTGCAGCCAGTACTTCACCAGCGGCTTCTTTCCGGAAGCAGCCTCCATCTGCGCAATCTCCGCTTCATGGTGCGGGAAGATCAGGTCGCGCGCTCCGCCATGCATATCATACTGCGGGCCAAAAAATGTTTCCGTGATGGCGGTGTCCTCGATGTGCCATCCCGGCCTGCCGGGAAACCACGGCGAATCCCAGTGCGGCTCTCCCTGCTTGGAGCGCTTCCACAGGCAGAAATCGCCTTTGTTGCGCTTGCCTTTGCTCTCATCAATGCGTGAAACCGCGTCCTCCGCCCCGAGCGACGTCCGGCCCGACAGCTTTCCGTAGCGGGGAAACTTTGAGAGATCAAAATAGATGCCATCATCAATCTCATATGCAACTCCTTTTGCGAGCAATGCCGTTACCTGCCTGACGATCTGCGGGATGTGCTCGGTCGCGCGCGCATGCTGCGTGACCGAATCAACGCCCAGCGCGCGCATATCCTCATGGTACGCCTGCTCGAACCGCTCCGCAAGCGCCTTCCACGGCTCATGGCGCTCCGCAGCACGCTGCAGGATCTTGTCATCGATGTCGGTGATGTTCTGCAGGTAAAAGATGTCATGCCCGCGATGCCGCAGGTATTTTACCATCATATCAAACTGGATGTAGGTCTTTGCGTGGCCGATGTGCGAGAGGTCATAGACTGTCGGCCCGCAGACGAAGAGGCTGAGCTTCCTGCCGCTGCGCGGCTTCAGCGGCTCTGCTTTTTTCGTGAGGGTGTTGAAGACGCGGATCATGAAGGAGAAATGCACCACATTGTTTATTAAGGTTGTTGGGCGCTTCAGCTCCCGAAACATTTAAATAAGTGAGCTCACTTATCTTTTCTTATGACAAATATCACCCTCTCGATTGAGGACACGGTGTATAAGCACATGCGGAAGCACTCCGAGATGAAGTGGAGCGAGTACGTCCGCAAAATGATAAAGAAACGTTTGGAAGAACTCGACCAGCTCGAGAAACACCCACAACGAGAGAGTATCCTGACCATGCTTGCCTCAGAGGATGTTCTGAAAAAAGAGTGGAATAATGAAGCGGACGAGCGATGGAACAATGTCTAAGAAATCAAAGATTTCTGAGACACAAAAAACCAAGAGGTGGTTTTTTCGTGTATAACCAACGGGATGTCGTTCTGCTTCCATTTCCCTACTCTGATTTGACGGGCGCGAAACACCGGCCAGCGCTGATTATCTCAAACAAGAATATCAACAGGAGCGAGGACAGGATTTGTTGCTTGATTACGAGCAATCCGGCGAGTGATGGGGTACTCATGGACAAAGGCTGTTTTGAGCATGGGGAGCTGCCTTTCCAGAGCTGGGTGAAGCCCCACCGATTATTCACTATCCATAAAATGATCATCAAGAGAAAGCTGTGCACGGTCACAAGGGCATTTCACGGACGCATCATCAGTTCCATCAATGAGCATTTGAACACGGACTAGGTGGAGCGCACGATGCTGCCGCCGACGGTGCCGATGGCTTTTTATAATCTCCATGAGGATGGTCATGCAATGATCTCAACTAAGCTCAAGAATGTGACAATGGGAGTGATAAGATCTCCGCAGAAGAAAGGGAGACGTTCACAAGCTGCGCAACATCGACCTTCCGCTCCTCCGCTTCAATCACCGCAGGATCGCTCCCCGTCGCCGGATGCTTCGGCCCCAGCAGGCAGCACACCTCAGGCCCCGTGGAGAGGTCATACGTCCCAATCTCCTTTGCGAGCTTGATCGTTTCCACCTTGTCATTGCACAGCAGCGGCCGCAGGATGGGGATCTTCACCGCGCGCTGGATGGTGGTCATGTTGCTCAGCGTCTGGCTTGCAACCTGCGCGAGGTTATCCCCCGTCACTAAAAATGCTGCACCTTCCCGCTCCGCAAGCTTCTCCGCAATCCGCCACATCAGCCGCCGCTGGAGAATATAGTAATACCTGTGCGTGCACTTCCGGACGATCTCCGCCTGCTGCTCATCAAATGGAATGAGATAGAGCCTGGCGATGCCGAGCTTTTCGCACAGAGCCCTGCATTTTGCAACGGTGTCAATGTCCCCGAGATGCCTGTTGTAGAAGTGCAGCGCGGCCAGCCCAAGCCCCTGCTTCTGCATCAGATGCGCGGCAACCGGGGAGTCGATGCCGCCGGAAAGCAGCAGTATCGCTTTGTTCATGAGCTTCCCGCCAGGCCAGCAGCGTATATTTTCTCCGCAATCTCCTTCATCTTCTCCACATCGTCGCACCGCTTGAACACCAGCTCGCCGTACTGGTGCACCACGACCTCGACGCCCTGCTCACGGATCACGACGACGATGGGCGTTTCCACAACCGTTTCGAAATCCTTCCTGATGGCGCTCAGATCGAGCCTCACCTGCTTCGATGGCCTCGCCGAATAAGCGGCCCGCGTGCTGCACTTCGCGACGCTGAAGGAGAAGCCGTTCACGCGCACCGCGCCTCCATCAGAAGGATCTCCGGCAGCGCGGGCAGCATCAGTCCGGGGGGCAGGATCACCCGCGCACACCGGGCAGGCAGGGTTCCTTCTGATTATATACCGCTGCCGCGAGCCGTCCCTGCCGTCAAGCCGGATCATGCCGTTGGTCGCTTCCTCTCCGGCCAGGATCTTCAGCGCCTCCGCCACCTGCTGCGCTGCGGCCATCTGCGCCGTCATGGGCAGGATGCCTGCATCGTCACAATCAAGCCCATCGCGGCGCCCGGCATAGACACACGCAAAGCAATACCCACCATCAACGACCGGCATCACAACGCCAATGGCACCGGCAGCCGCGCCGTGCACCCAGGGGATCCGCATCTTCCGGCAGAAGGCATTGATCGCGAACCGCGTTTCGAGGTTGTCGGTGCAGTCGAGCACCACGTCCGCTTCCGCAAGCTCGTGCATCGTCCCCTGCTCAAGGTGGATTGCGCGGGCCGCCAGCGCCACGCCACGGTTCACGCAAGCAAGCTTCTCTGCCGCTGCTACCACCTTCAGCTTGCCGACATCACGCTCACCATAAAGCCGCTGTCGCCCGAGATTATGCATTTCGACAATGTCCCGGTCGATCAGCGTCAGCTTCCCGATGCCATGCCGCACGAGCAGCTCAGCGGCAACCGAGCCGAGCGCGCCGAGGCCGACGACGGCCGCATGCTTCCGGCCGACGGGGTGCTGCTTCTCGTTGCGGGGAAGCGCGGCCTGCTGCAGGGAATGCTCCATCCGTCCGTCGGGAACGGTCGGATTTTTAAGCGTTATGGGAGAAAAGCGGTTGAAGCCGCAGTGCCCGTTCCTGCGTCATGGGCACTTCCAAACCGGCAGTCTTCCGTCCTGCCTGCCCGCACGCTACCGAAAGCTGAGCCGTTGCAGGGGATGGCGGGAGATGACGCCTGTTTAAAACAGCGGCAGGGAACGGGTACGAATGAAACAAATGCTCACCAAAACAGGCATTAGAGAAACAATCGTTCAAAAAAGAAACGCATAAATATAAATACATCAGCAACGTTGCAAAAAACAAAAACAGTGAGGTGGTCCGTGATGGTCGTAGCAACAGCCGTACAGCTGCGTTCTCAGCCCGATGCGGCGGTTCCGGCATTGAAACAGCGCTTCGGCGATTTTGCGGTCGTCGACTTCAAGTTTGTTGACCTGCTCGGCAAGTGGCAGCACTTCAGCATTCCGGTGGAGGAGTTCACGGATGACATCTTCACCGGCGGCATCGGCTACGACGGCTCGAGCATCCGGGGCTTCCAGTCAATCAACAAGAGCGACATGATGCTCATACCCGATGTAAAAAGCGCCTTTATCGACGAGTTCAGCGAGCCGCGCACCCTCAGCCTCATCTGCACGGTTGCCTATCCCGGCACGCTCGAGCCCTATGACCGCGACCCGAGGACGATTGCGCTGCGCGCCGAAGCCTACCTCAGGGCAAGCGGCATCGGGACGCACAGCTTCTGGGGCCCTGAAGTGGAGTTCTTCATCCTCGACCATGTCCGCTATGACCAGAATGCGCAGTCCGGATTCTACTTCATCGACTCGGACGAGGGCATCTGGAACCGCGGGCAGGAGATGAACGGCACCACCAACCGGGCCTACCGCCCGCGCCACAAGGAAGGCTACTTTCCCGTGCCTCCGGTCGACAAGCAGCAGAACATCCGCAACGAGATGGTCCGCGCGCTGCAGGCCGCAGGCATCACCGTCGAGCGCCAGCACCACGAGGTTGCCACCGCAGGGCAGGCTGAGATCGACATCCGCTACAGCACGCTGACGCAGCAGGCCGACAATGTCATGAAGCTCAAGTACATCCTGACCAACGTCGCGCACAGGCAAGGCAAGGTGGTCACCTTCATGCCAAAGCCCATCTTCCAGGACAACGGCTCAGGCATGCATACCCATCAGAGCGTCTGGAGCAATGACGCCAACCTGTTCCATGACAAGAATGACCGCTACGCGCAGCTCAGCACGCTCGCGCGGAATTACATCGGCGGCCTGTTCAGGCATGCAGCTGCCCTGATGGCCATCTGCGCGCCGACGACAAACTCCTACAAGCGCCTCGTGCCGGGGTATGAGGCACCGGTCAACCTGGTGTACTCAAAAAGCAACCGCAGCGCAGCCGCGCGCATCCCGATGTACTCTGCTGCGCCGGCGGCAAAGCGCGTCGAGTTCCGCTCCCCCGACCCGATGTGCAACCCCTATCTTGCATTTGCCGCCATGCTCATGGCCGGACTTGACGGGGTGCAGAAGAAGATGGATCCCGGCCAGCCGCTGGACGAGGACACCTACCACCTGCCGCCGGAAAAGGCAAGGACCATCGCATCCGTCCCGAGATCCTTCGATCAGGCCCTCGACGCGCTCGAAGCCGACCACGAGTTCCTGACCAAAGGCGGCGTCTTCAGCGGGGATTTCATCGAGACGTGGGTCGCGCTGAAGCGCCAGGAATGCGACCAGGTGCGCCTGAGGCCGCATCCGTGGGAGTTTGTGCTGTACTTTGATCATTAAAGGGAGGACGACAAGGCTACCTCGCTCAGAAAGATAGGGTCGGAACGAGTGCGAAGCTATTTCCGAGCAATAATGCTTGACAACTTCAGTTCAGTTTCTTGCAACTCGCCATTGGGATCAGAATTACCGGTGATACCTGCCCCACAAATAGTGTAGTGATGGTCCCCTTCACGAAACAAGCTTCTTAAAATATGATAAACCTGCAGTTCGCCATCACTCAGTTGAGCAAAAAATAAGCCATAATAAGGCCCTCTGGAAAAACCTTCCAATTTTCTAACAAGTTCGATTCCTTCAACTGGCTCTGCTCCTTTGGGGAATAGCACCTCCATAACCTCAAGTGGGGTTTTTTTTGGTTTCAACCTAAACGAAGTCACAAAGTGCTGTAAGTGGGGAAAATCACGAATCTCTCTTGAAATACCATCAATGCGGGCAACGTCGCGCAATTTTCCAGTTAACGAATCAATCGACAGCTGGTGTTCATGCACATTCTTCGGGTCTTTTTCAAACTGCTCGCTGTTACCTTGAGGAAAAGTTCCAGATGCTTTCTCACAAACAAGCACGTCCAAATTAGGAGAGCGATACAGTGTCATTTCAGGGCTACGTCCGGCAAATTCCATATCACCAACACCGTAGTAAAACGAAAAATGCCTATATTCATCTGTAGGATCTTGTTGAAATGATTTCCAGAGATCAATAGGGGGTAAAGGTACTTTTCGGGCAATAGTTAACTTCCTTTTCTTATGCTCACCAATCCAACAAAGAACTTTCTGCACTGCACGAAGATAGTTTTCTTTATTTTCTGGATCATTATCATATTTGCTTAGCTCAATATGTGGAAATAATATCTCTTCACGTGTTGTTGAAGTATCAAATCGCTCCACATCAACTGGCACTAGTAAATGCGCGATTGGAAAAGTAGAACCATAATCAATATCCCTATTTTGATGAACAGTTTCATATCCAATATACCCAATTACTGTTCTTCCCCTATGTTGGTCTAAGAAATTCCTTACTTTACGCCATGTATCCTCCCTACCATTAAAGTCTTTGTCCTCAATTCTAAGTTGATCAACAAACCTAGTAGCAACGTAATATACCTGTTGATGACCAAAAGCAAATGTAGGAACTCCTTCCTCTCTCGCTAGCATAATACGAAATGCTGCTTGACTACTCGGAAGCATCAAGCCCACCTTGCCAATGGGTATGGAGTTGGCCTGTAGCTGCTTGATAATGACCATCCCATTCATAATTAAATGCAACTACGCCAAAACGTGCTGCTCGAAGAATTTTTTCTCTTAGTGACTCATCACGGCTGCATCTCTCCATGAGAAATGAAATTTGCCTCTCGCCGTGTTTTACATCTTCTTTGGCATGAACACAAAATGTTTCAGCAGCATATTCTGAGAACCTATACCATTCTGTGAGCGCTTTATGGACTTGTGCAGCAACCCCATTGTCTCCGCCGTTCTGATATTCTGGCAGGGACATGAGCGCAATACCTTCTAATGCAGACATGTTTTTTGTCCCATGGAGCAACATCGAAATAGCTGCCATCGTCCCCGGTGTTGGTTCTACAGAGTCAGCGAGTGCTCTGTCGATGCCTTGCGCCTCAAGAAACTGATAGAGTAAATCATCATGTTTTTTCGCTCCTAAAACTTCGTCCCTGTAGTTGGCGAGTGCAACTTCCAATGCTGGATAATCATTCTCCCTAGAAGCATTAGAGACAATGGCGCCAAAAATTTCGGCATTTCGTCGAACTCGAAGGTAATGTTGGAGCTCTCCTTGGATTATCTGCTTTTGGTTAAATGTCCGATTGACAATCCCCTGGAACCATGGATGCTGGACCATCCGGATGCTCCGACAGAGGGCCAAGAGCTCTTCCCGGAAGCTGTTTTCAGGTTCCATTTTCGTCCGAAGCACATAAAATGATATTTACTTATAAGTGGTTAATCAGTCTTAGATAAAAAGGTTCGTTGTCACATTTAATGACAACATTTATAAGCAAGCGCAGTTCCCGGAAGAGGATGCGCGAGAAACTCCGGCAGCTGGGGCTCACCGCCAAAGAAGCCGTGCTCTACGAATCCCTCATCAAAAAGGGGGAAGCGACCGCAAACACGCTCGCAAAAGAAACCGCAACGAACCGGACCGTCACCTACAACGTGCTGCAGCAGCTCGTGGAGAAGGGGCTCGTCACCTACGTGACAAAAAACGGCAGGCGCGCCTACCAGTGCGCCAATCCGGAAGCATTGCTCGCCCACCTCTCTCAGCAGGAACGGATTGCACAGGAGCTTATCAGCGAACTCAAAGCCGTCCGACCGGAGCCGTTTGCAGCGAGAAGCGTGGAAGTATATGAAGGAGTTGAAGGTTTGAAAGTCATCCACGAGCTCTTGCGAAACGTGAAGGGGCTGCGTGTGCTCAACGCAACCGGCCTTATTTTTGAGCACCTGCGCTACAGCGCAAAGCACATCATCAAGGATATCGAGGCGCGGCACGCGCGGCTGATTGCAAACCCTTCGATGAAGAGAACCCCCCTGGCACAGTTCAGGAAGATGAAGGTGAAGTTTCTCCCCAAGAGATATGAAAACTATGCGACAACATTCATCCTCGAAAACAAGGTGATAATCCAAGTGCTGAAAGGAAAACCGTTCATCACAAAAATAGAAAATAAAGAAGTCTGCGATGGCTACAGGAAGGATTTCGACCTGCTGTGGAGCATTCTCTGATCACATCACCATCTCCCCCCTTACATCAAAGTCAAACCGCGCCAGGAACTCCTGCGCAGCCATCGTGTTCAGCACTGCCATGAGGCGGCGGTGGTCGGGGCTTCGCGTCATGGGCATGTGCAGCACTGCCGCTATTTACGTTTTTCGCAACACGGGGGGTTGGTGCGAAACGAAGAGGCTGCGGCCACTTTTTCTCCAGAGCCGCAGAAGGCAAACCTATTTAAACGCCTTCACCCTGTTCCGGTGTGTGGCAACGCACCAACCGCGCCGCTGGAAAACATTCCTCGCAAGCGTCTTTTTCGTGCTGGGATTCGCGAGCGTCTTCGCCATTGTCGGCGTGCTGCTGCAGGGCGTCCTGTCAGGTGTCTCATTCGCCGTGCAGCGCTGGCTCGGCAGGGTGGGGGGAGTGGTCATCATCCTCTTTGGGCTCTATCTTGTCGGCCTGATCCGGCCGAAGTTCCTTGAGCGGGAGTACAAGCTGAGCGTCAGGCAGAAGTTCAGCTCCGCGCATGTGACCTCATTCGTCTTCGGCGCAGCATTCGCTGTCGGCTGGACGCCGTGCGTCGGCGCTGTCCTGGGAGCGGTCCTCACGCTTGCAGCCACGCAGCCGGGCATGGGGTTCCTCATGCTGCTGAGCTATGCGCTCGGCCTTGGCATCCCGTTCCTTGCGGTGGGGCTGTTCGCCAACGAAGCGCAGCGGTGGCTGGGCGCGCCGCACCGCTGGCTGCAGTGGCTGAATGTTGCGTTTGGCGTTGTGCTGATCGTGCTCGGCATCCTCGTGTTCACCAGCCAGCTTGCGCGGGTCGCGAACCTGGCGTTTGCCGCGAACATCCTGCTTGCGCTCGATGCAGGGACCGCAGGGCTCGCGACGTCGCTGAACCTCGGGGTTGCTTTCCTCGCAGGGATTGTTTCATTCTTAAGCCCCTGCGTCCTGCCGCTGATCCCCGCATTCCTGGCGTATCTCGCCTCGACCGCGGTGCGCACGAAGCTGCGTGATGAAACGCCATGAGCGCCGCGAAGAGGGCACTGAGGATAGCAGCTCTTGCAGGTGTGGTGCTGCTCATCATCGCCGCAATCGTGCTGCTTGAGCGGATGCGCGCCGCGCCGGCAGCAGGGGCGGAGCCCGGGCAGACCTCATCAGCCTCGCTGAAAGAAGGGCAGTATCCCCTGGCTCCTGAGCTTGCAGGCATCGCCGGCTACCTGAACGGCGCAGAAGAGGGGCTGAAGCTCACCGATCTGCGCGGCAAGGTTGTGCTGGTCGATTTCTGGACCTACACCTGCATCAACTGCATCCGCACCCTGCCCTACCTCATTGCCTGGGACAAGAGCTACCGCGACGACGGCCTTGTGATCCTCGGCGTCCACACACCTGAGTTTGAGTTTGAGAAGGATGCTGGGAACGTGCTCGCTGCCATCGAAAAATATGGCATCACCTATCCCGTCGTGCAGGACAATGATTACGCGACCTGGCGCGCCTTCAGCAACCGCTACTGGCCGCACAAGTATCTCATTGACCGCGAGGGCTACATCCGCTACGACCACATCGGCGAAGGCGCGTACATGGAGACTGAGCAGCAGATCCGCGGGCTGCTCGAGGAGCGCAACGAGGCGCTGCAGCAGACAGCCGCGCTTGAGCCGGACGTTGTCGAGCCCGATGTCCACGAGCCGTTCGATTACCGCCAGATCGGCACGCCTGAGATTTACTTCGGATACGGCTTCTCGCGCGAGCAGCTCGGCAACGCGGAGGGCTGGCAGCCGGAAAAGGCAGTCGCCTACCGCCTCCCGCCGCTCATCGCCCGCAACAAGTTTTACCTGCAGGGGGTTTGGAAGAACAACCCGGACAACATGGAGCTGCTCAGCGGCACAGGAGCCATCCGCCTTGATTATTATGCGCGCACGGTGAACATCGTCGCCGGCGCTTCACAGCCTGTCGAAATCACCGTCACGGCCGACGGGAAGAAGCTGCAGGACATCACGATTGGAACGTTCGACCTCTATCCGATCGTCTCAGGGGAGGAATATGGCATGCACTCCCTTACCATCAGCACCCAACAGCCGGGATTGATGGCATACACGTTCACGTTTGGGTGACACTGTAAGGTGTGCTGCGTGTGCCGCCGGCGGTGTTTCTTGCCATTCGGCAGGGCTCACGGCACCAGCCGCACGTGCTTCTCGGCCATCTCGTTGAGGATCAGCATCGTCTCCGTACGCTCGACGAATTCGTAGCCTTGGACCTTCTTGAGGAACGCATCCAGGGAGCGGCGGGACTTGAAGCGCGCGACGACCATCGCATCGAACGATCCGGTGATATCATACAGCGCGGTGACATGCGGATCCGCGGCGATCTTCTTCTCTACTGCGAAAAGCTTTCCCTTGGAAACGCGCACCTGGACCAGGACGCCGACATCATAGCCGAGCTTCTCGTAGTCAAGCCTGATGGTGGAGGCGCGGATGACGCCTTCCTGCTCGAGCCGCCGCACCCGGTTGAGCGCCGTCGCGACGGAAACACCCACCTGCTTCGCGAGCTCGCGGTAGGAGAGCCTGCTGCGCTCGCCCAGCGCCTGGATGAGGCCGAGGTCAACCGCGTCAAGCTCCAAAGGGAGAGCACCTCATCACTTTCTTCATATTTTTGCAAAATGGTAAACAAATATTTAAATTTTACTCAAAAAAAGAGATAAAATTCAGAAAAATGGGGGAAAGATTAATATGATACCAAGCCCCCAAAAGACCGATGGCGCTCCGTGAGCTCTTTGGCCTGGATGATGTCGACATCACGGAGACGGAGATCATGGCACGTGTCAAAAAGGCATTCGATGAAGGGGAGAGCGTGCTCACCTTCATCGGCCGGAACGGCACAAAAGTCATCGTGAGGATCCCCCGGCTTGACTTCAGCAGGTACAGCGATCCATGGGACGGAAAGCGGGCGCACTAGGAGCCTATCCGAACAGGCGTTCCCGGCACCGCAGGCCCTGACGGAGCACCAACGGGCGCCTCTGCCAGCCGGGAGAGGCGCTAGATCTGCTGGTGTTGACTGAGGGTAGTGGAGGAAGGAGCTGTCCACAGAAGTGGAGGCGGCCTGTCCTGCCGCAGGGGTGCGTACCCTGGCTGCAGTCGCGCGCAGCTCTCGGTTACATCCCAAAAAAAGCAGGCGAGCGGGCGCGGCATCCTTTTTCGTGCCGCTGCGGAGCCCCGCGGTCCACCCCTCCGCTTCGCCTCGCGTGCAGCTCGGCTCAGGTCGCTTCGCTTCACGTTCACTTCGCTGCGCTTCGTTCGCTCGTTGCGCTCGGCAAAGCCTCGGCAACCTTCTGCGGAGCATAACGAAGGACACGTCTCAGCATACAAAACTGCGTGTCCTTCGAATATCGTACGTGACAACAATACGGTCACGTCCGACACGTCGGCGGGGCAGTGGCAAGCCAGCACTCGCCGCGGCTCGTGCATGTCGGCGCAGCGGCACCGGACGCCGCGCCCGCCGAATTTTGGGATGTAGCCGCAGCTCTCGCAACGCTTATAAACACGCTTTCTTTCTTCGGAAGGATGCCTGTCTTCCCTTCAAACCACGACGAAGCCTACAAGCGCTGCATCCAGGCAGCACGCTTCCGCGTCAAGTGGAAGGACATCTTCAACGTCAAGGAGTTCTACCGGGCGCTGCACGAGTGGTCGCTTGAATACGACTGGAAGGACATGGAAGACCAGTTTGACCACTACGAAACCCTCTACTTCGAAAAGGTCGGCCTGTTCGGCGACAAGGAGCTCTGGAACCGCTGGCGCTGGCAGAAGATTCCGACAGGTAACTCATACTACAAATACCATATTGACCTTGACTTCCACTACCTCTATCTCGTCCCGACGGAAGTCGTGCGCGAAGGGAAGAAGTTCAAGAAAGATATCTACAAGGGCGAGGTCGAGGTCTGGATCACTGCACTCATCGAGCTTGATTATCAAGGGCAATGGTCCCATCACCCCATCATAAGGCACTTCAACAAGATCTTCCCGGAGCGCATCTGGCAGAAGGACCTGTACGAGGAGCACCGCCGCGAGCTCTACCGCGAAGCGTATGTGGTGCAGAACTTCATCAAGCAGTGGTTCCGCCTCAAGCGCTACCTGCCCTATGAGGAGGTCGAGCTCTTCTTCCCCTCGCTTGCCTATTCGACGCACCAGGCTCCCGAGACGTAGAGCGAGAACTTTTCAATAAAGCCGAATGACCGAAACCTTTTTGAAGCGCTCGGCTGTTGGGGCATGCACGCCTCCGTAGCTCAGTGGCCAGAGCGGCGCACTTGTAATGCGCAGGCCGAGGGTTCAACACCCACCATCCTCGGGGATGAGCGTGAAAGTCCCTCCGGAGGCTTTTCCTATCCCGACAAAAAAGCATAAATACCCCCTCCCGCTCTCACGCACGCATGAACATCGTCTTTTTAGGGGCTCCAGGAACCGGCAAGGGCACGATTGCGGCGCGCCTCGCGCGCGGGTACAGCTTCACGACGATTGCGCCGGGCAACCTTTTCCGCGAGGAGGCCAGGAACGGCACCACGCTCGGAAAGCAGATTAAGGCGCTGATCGACGCCGGCACGCTCGTCCCCGACGAGATCACCAACAAGCTCGTGAAGCGGCGCATCGCGGACAACACAGTCTTCGATGGATACCCGCGCACCCTCAACCAGGCGGAAGCGCTCGACTCATTCACGAATGTCGATGACGTCGTTCTCTTTGAGATGTCAGAGGACGCACTGGTGGAGCGCCTGAGCGGCAGGCGTGTCTGCCCCGTTGACGGCGGGATCTACCACGTGAAGACCATCCGCCCGAAGCGCGAGGGCATCTGCGACACGCACGGCGTGAAGCTGGTGACGCGTGACGATGACAGGCCCGAGATTGTCCGGAAGCGCTTCCGCGTCTTCCGCGAGCAGACCGCTCCGCTGATTGCGCTGTACGAGAAGCGCGGCATTCTGAAGCGCGTTGACGCAAGCGGGACGCCGGAGGAGGTGTACGGGAAGGTGAAGGGGCTGCTGGAGGGATCGTTACGTTTTCTTCACGGCAAATAGCCGAAAATAGCCGAATGCATCATCGAACCTATCTATGAAAATATCGACAAAGAAAAATAAATTTATTCTTTCGGAACCCATTTATACACCGAGTCATGATGGTCATAATAATAGATGGTCACCGTTCTCCGCGCGTGGTCAATCCTGAAGATAAGGACAAAACTGCTGTCGATGTGGACCCGGTTAAAGCCCTGAAGCGGCTTTCTGAGCCACTTGTAGCCGAACGGTCGCTCCCTGATTTCGCGGATTTTTTTATCAAGGATGGATAACTGTTTTTGATTCTTTTTTGCCAGTTTCCTGAATATCTTATCTGCTTCCTCTTTTATTTCGAGGTCGTACATTCAGGCTCCTGGTTTCACTGCGTTACACCATACCTCTTCGCAAAGTCATCGACCTTGATGCTCCTTTGCCTGCTGATTCTATCGATCTTTTTGATAAATTCAGGCTTCAGCTCAGGCTCGCTTGCCATTTCAATGTGCTCGTAAACGACATACTGGATGGCTTCGCCTTTGTCTTTCAGCCCGTGTTTCGCCCGTATCACATTCAGGGCACGGTTGGTCGTTTCATCGATTTCAACGAGCGCCTGTACCATTGTAGCTAACCTAAGCCTAGATTAGTCGGGCTTATTTATAAACTTTGCTCCAAAAATTGCTTTATTTCACTTACTTTTCTTGGGTTAAGCGAAACATGCTCGTTGGAGCCTTTGCCGGTTCTTTTAGGTATAACAAATATCTATCCATCATTAAGCAGCTCTTTTATGACCTGTTCGAACATGCGCATCCCTTTGTGTGTGAGGCGGTAGTGTTCCGGAACACCTTTCTTAACAAAATCCAAAGGTGTATGTTTGCCGCCCCAAATATTAGAACGGATTAGTTTTTGCAAGATAAGCTTCTTGATTACAGCAATATCTTCCATAACAGACCAAGAAACGAAAATAGGTCATAAAGCTTTCCTTCTATCTTTGTATATTGATATATAATTACGAAAGATTTAAATATGAGTAAATCACTTATTGAGGTATGGCTGAAGAATCTATCTTCCTAGAACATGTAGGTGACTCGCCACGAATGAGGGTGCTCCAGCATCTCATTGAAGGGCGCGACTTCGACTACACACTCACCGATCTGCTCAACGCAGGCGTGAGCTGGGGGACATTAAATCAGCTTATACCAAAGCTGTGGGAGCTTGGCATCATTGTAAAAACACGGAAGATTGGCAGGGCAACACTCTACAAGATAAATCGCGGAAATACAACCGCAAAGCAGATCATAGCACTCTATGACAGCTTGCTTCTCCAGCAGCTTGGCAAAATTGAGCAGAAGATTCTGGTCAAGGCCGAGCATTAAGCAAGCTTTTCACCGCCACCGTCGCATAGCTCCCCTTCGGCAG
>CAYYLB010000009.1:0-2350 GCA_964472345.1 uncultured Methanosarcinales archaeon | reverse complement strand
CAGCGTGAATGAGAGCGTTGCCTTCTTCCTGCCGGCATTCAGCTCGTCATCATCCGCCACAGCACGCAGATCCCCGACATCAACCGCAAGCGCACGGCTGCTCCCTTCCGCAGCGGCTTCCGGAAGCTGCCGGATGATGAAGTCGCGCAGCGTGATCCCTTCCTTCACCAGCAGCGCCTGCACGATCCCTGCGGCAGCGGAGCCGTCGAATTCCGTCCCGAAGCCGGGCACGGGGACCGTGACGCTCCGCACCGGCTCGAGCGGGAACACGAACGTCCCGAACCGGTAGGGGACTTCGATGGTCGCTTGTGCACTGCGCCGGACAAGTGCCGCAGCGGTCTCGTTGAACAGCCAGCTCTGGTAGCTGTGCACGAGCAGCAGCAGGATCTTCCTCGGCAGCAGCCGCAGCGCCCCGACATACTCATGCGGATGGGCGTGGAGATGCTTCTCCAGCAGCGCGCCTTCCTGCCCGTGCTGCATCAGCAGCGCAACAGCCTCCTTGAACTGCTTCAGCACCAGCAGCTTCCCCACGCGGATGTTCGAATCCGAAAACCGCTGCTCGTCGAAGTAGTTGATGACCTGCAGCGCTCCGGCCCGGGCCTGTACAGCGCCAGCCGGCATCCGCGTCTCCGCAGGGCCGGCACGCTTCCCTGCCCCGACATCGCCGAAACTTCGCACCATCGCCTCATCCAGATTCCGCACCGTGACCACGAACGAGTTGCCGGCAAGATCCCCGAGCGAAACCGGCGCATCACCATAGCCGTAAAACTCCAGCCTGATGCCGTCGGGCGTGACGCGCTCAAGCCGCTCCCTGCTCACATGAAACGCGGAGCACAGCTGCCTCGTCACCGCGCGCCGGTCTTTGTTGCCCGCGTAGCCGAGCGATTTTGCAGGGATGCGGAGCGCAGCCGCAACGGCGCGGAGCGCATCGAGCGTCGTACGATCCCTCTTCCCGAGCCAGAAGTAGCAGTACCCGCCAGCGGCCTGGGGTGTGACGGACGTCAGCTCGGTGACGACAAAGTCTTCCGGCTGCTGCTTGATGTGATACATGAGCATGGGCAGAAGCACAATTCTTATAAAGCTGCCTGAGGTGAAAGAACATCAGATGAAATGCGCCATCGGCGTTGACATTGGCGGGACGAACATCAGAGCCGGAGCAGTGAGCAGTTCGGGCCGGGTTCTGGTGCGCGCCAGCGTCCCGACAGCAGCGCAGCATGCCCCGGAGATCGTTGCGAGAATCATCAGCGTCATTCAGGCAGTCAAGCAGGAAACGGCCGGGCTGGTGCCTGTCGGGGTGGGCATCGGCGTCCCCGGTGTCGTTACCGGCGGGATTGTCCGCTTCATGCCCAACATTCAGCGGCTGCAGGGTGTTCATCTCAAAAAGCTGCTCCAGCGCGCACTGCATCGCCCGCTCGTCATCGAAAATGATGCGAACTGCTTTGCGCTCGGCGAGTTTCTCTTCGGCGCAGGAAAAGGCACAACAACTATGGCCGGCGTGACGCTCGGCACCGGCATCGGCGGAGGGCTCGTGCTCGACGGAAAGCTGTACCACGGCAGCGGCTTCGGCAACGGGAGCGGCAGCTTTGCCATGGAGGTCGGGCACATGATCATAGATCCGGCAGGCATCCGCTGCGCCTGCGGCAACAAGGGGGATCTTGAAAGCTGGTGCGCCGGCCCGAACGTCACGCGGCACTACCGTTGCGCTGGCGGGAGAATGCTCAATCCCGATCCTGCACAGATCTTCCATTCCCGGGAGCGCATCGCGCAGCGCATCAAGCGACAGACGATGGAGAAGCTCGCGCTCGGCCTCGCGAACCTGCAGAACCTCCTCGATCCTGATGTGATTGTCCTCGGCGGAGGCATGAGCAGCTCCGTTCCCGTCGCGCAGCTCAACCGGCTCGCGAAGCGGCTCGCCGTGGGCAGGCGCATCACCATCGTCAAAGGGAAGCTCGGGGAGCACGCAGGGGTGGTGGGGGCGGGGATGGTTGCGCTGGGCTGACCTTCACAAAAAGAGGGTTGGTCTTGGAGAGGATTCCGTGAATTCAGGTGGTGAGGGACGAGAAAGCGGTAGAATAGCAATATTTATAACTATTTAGGGTTATTTATCAAGAAGGGGGGAATTTCAATGGATGAAAGCAAGAATATAACCCTAAAAGTTACTTCTAAGCTGTATGGTAGATACAGAGCATTATGTAAAGAAGAAGGATGGATTGTTTCTCGTCAGTTTGAGAAATTTATAGAAGGGGAGTTAAGGAAGAGGGGGCGGGAAAAGTGAATAATAATCTTTCTTTTATTACCAATGAAGGCGAAGCTAATTTAATTAATCGTTTTGCTACACTCATCAAAGATA